>JBBSMN010000033.1:0-18757 GCA_038233135.1 Propionibacteriales bacterium | reverse complement strand
TGGACAGCCTGCTGATGACCCGTGCGTACTCGTGGGCGTTCCGCAACCCGGCACGCAAGCTCTACTACAACATCGCGACGACGGCGATGACCGTCGCGGTGGCGACGTTCGTCGGCACCGTCTACCTGTCCGGCCTGCTCGTCGACCACGTCGGCTCGGCAGCGCCGCTGCGGCCGTACGCCGCGCTGGGTGATCGGTTCGAGATCCTCGGCTACGTGATCGTCGCGGTGTTCGTCGGCGCCTGGGTGCTCGCCGCGGTGAGCTGGCGCGTCGGCGGCTTCGAGCGTCGCTACGGGGCGGACCCGTCGTGAACGTGCGGTCCGAGGTCGGGCGGCAGGTGCACCCCATCGAGCAGGAGTCGTACGCCATCCTGCGCGCGCAGGCCGACCTGTCCGGGCTGCCGCCGTTGAGCCGCGCCGTGGTCGAACGCGTGGTGCACGCCAGCGCCGACCTCGACTATGTCAGCGACCTCGTCTGCGACGAGACGGCCCTGCGGGCGGGGGTCGCCGCGCTGGCGGCAGGCCAGCCCGTCGTGACCGACGTCGAGATGGTCGCCGCCGGCATCACCGGGCGCGAGGGGGTGTGCCGCGTCCGTGGTGCCACCCGGGCGGCGGGGGAGACCCGGTCGGCGGCCGGCGTCCGGGCCGCGTACGCCGAGGTCGGACCCGGAGCGGTGTGGGTCGTCGGGTGCGCACCGACCGCCCTGTTCGCGGTGCTCGACCTGGTCGTGCGCCCGGCACTGGTGATCGGACTGCCCGTCGGGTTCGTCGGCGCGACAGAGTCCAAGCAGGCGCTTCGGGACAGCGGGGTGGCCGCTGTCAGCAACATCTCGGCCAAGGGCGGGTCTGCGGTTGCCGCGGCCGCACTCAACGCGCTGGCGTACACCCTCACGACCCAGGAGAGCTCATGACATCCCCACCCCTGCTCATCGTCGGCCATGGCACCCGTAGCGAAGCCGGTGTCGCCGAGTTCGAGCAGTTGGTGGCCCGAGTCGCGCGCCGGCTCGCCGCCGACGGGATCGACGTCGGCGGCGGCTTCATCGAGCTGGCGCCACCTCCGCTGACCGAAGCCGTCGGTGACATGGTCCACGCGGGGCACCAGCACGTTGTTGCGCTGCCGCTCATGCTGGCTGCGGCGGGGCACGGCAAGGGCGACATCCCGGGTGCAATGGCCCGCGAGCGGGTGCGTTTTCCCGGCCTCAGCTATGCCTACGGTCGCCCCCTGGGGCCGCACCCTGTCCTGCTGTCGATCATCGAGCAGCGGATCGACGACGCCCTCGGCGGCCTCGAGCCGCGTGACGCGGACCGCGCCGGTACCACCGTGCTGCTGGTCGGGCGCGGATCGAGCGACCCGGACGCGAACGCCGAGATTGCCAAGGTCGCCCGGCTGCTGTGGGAGGGCCGGGGCTACGCAGGGGTGGAGACCGCATACGTGTCGCTGGCCGAGCCGTCGGTCACTGCGGGGCTGGAGCGTGCCCGGTTGCTCGGGGCCCGCCGGGTCGTGGTGGCGCCGTACTTCTTGTTCGCCGGGGTGCTGCCCGACCGGGTGGTCGACCAGTCGGCTGCCTATGCCGCTGACCACCCGGAGCTGGACGTGCGCGTCAGCGCCCTGCTCGGGGACTGCGACGAGCTCGCGGGTCTGGTCGTCGAGCGGTACCAGGAGGCCATCGCCGGCGACATCCGGATGAACTGCGACACCTGTCTCTATCGGATCGCGATGCCCGGTGTGGCCGAGCGCGTGGGTGCGCCGCAGACGCCGCACCACCATCCCGACGACCCCGGACACGAGCACGGGCACGAACAAGGACACGAGCACGACCGCGACCCGGTGCGCTCGTGAACGTGCAGACCGACGGCGTGGTGGACCTGCGCCACCACGGGGACGACGAGACGGCGCCGGGCCTGGTTGATCTCGCCGTCAACGTACGTGCGGCGCCACCTCCGCGGTGGTTGCGCGAGGTGCTGGCCGGCGCGCTGGGCGACCTGGCGGCCTACCCCGACCAGACTGCGGCGCGGGCTGCGGTGGCTGCCCGGCACCGGCGCCCGGTCGGCGAGGTGCTGTTGACGTCGGGGGCAGCCGAGGCGTTCGTGCTGCTGGCCCGCGCGGTGCCGGCGGCCCGGCCGGTGGTCGTGCACCCGCAGTTCACCGAGCCGGAGGCGGCTCTGCTCGCCGCCGGTCGTGACCCGCGGCGGCACGTGCTGGCACCGCCGTTCGTGCTTGACCTGGGCGCCGTGCCGGCCGACTCCGACCTGGTCGTGGTCGGCAACCCGACCAATCCGACATCGGTCCTGCACCCCGCGGGCGTGTTGGCCGAGCTGACCCGGCCCGGACGCACCGTCGTGGTCGACGAGGCCTTCGCCGACTCCGTCGCCGGCGAGCCTGAGTCGCTGGCCGCTCGCCGCGACCTGCCGGGGCGGGTCGTAGTGCGCAGCCTCACCAAGACCTGGGGCCTGGCCGGGCTGCGCTGCGGCTACCTGCTGGCGGCACCCGACGTCGTGGCGCGGCTCGCGGCCGCCCAGCCGCTGTGGCCGGTGTCGACACCGGCTCTCGCCGCGATGGCTGTCTGCGTCGGCCAGCGGGCCACCGCCGAGGCGGCCGCGTGGGCCCGTGAGCTGCGCGCCGACCGGGCGTACCTGCAGCAGCTGCTGGCCGGGATCGAAGGCGTCGATGTCGTCCCCGGCGCGGCCGCGTCGGTCCTGCTGCTGCACGTCAACGACGGGCTGCGGGTGCACGCCGGGCTGCGCGCACGCGGGTACGCCTTACGTCGCGGGGACACGTTCCCCGGCCTCGGCTCCGACTGGCTGCGGGTCGCCGTACGGGACCGGGCCACCACCAACGACTTTGTCCACACCCTCGCGGAGGTCCTGTCATGAATGCTGTCCCAGGAGATGTCCTTGCCGAGACGGTCGCGGCGATCCGACCGCTCGACGATGTGGCGGTCGCAGACGCACGCGACCGTCAGGACCGGCTGACCAAGCCGCGCGGATCGCTGGGTGCCCTTGAAGGCCTGTCGGTGCAGCTGGCGGGCCTGGCTGGCGCCTGCCCGCCGCCGCTGCCCGAGCCGGCGGCACTAGCGATCTTCGCCGGCGACCACGGCGTGCACGTCCAGGGCGTCACTCCCTGGCCGCAAGAGGTCACCGCGCAGATGGTGGCCAACTTCGTCGCTGGCGGCGCCGTCGTCAACGCCGCGGCTGCACAGGTCGGCGCCGAGGTCTGCGTGGTCGACGTCGGCGTCGCGGCGTCGCTGGACCCGGTGCCGGGGCTGTTGCCCCGCAAGGTGCGGGCGGGCACCGCGGACATGACGACGGGACCTGCCATGACCAGGGAGCAGGCGGTGCTCGCTCTCGAGACCGGTATCGACGTCGCCCGCGACCTCGCCGACGCCGGCAACAAGGTGCTGCTGACCGGCGACATGGGCATCGCGAACACCACGGCATCGGCAGCGCTGATCGCGGTGTTCACCGGGTCGGATGTCACCGCGGTCACCGGCCGGGGCACCGGTATCGACGAGCAGACCCTCGCTCGCAAGGTGGACGTCGTGGACCGCGCGCTGGCGCTGCACCGGCCGGACCCGGCTGACCCGGTCGGGGTGGTCGCCGCCGTCGGCGGGCTGGAGCACGCGGCCCTGGCCGGCTTCATGCTGGGCGCCGCGGCGCTGCGGCTGCCGGTCGTGCTCGACGGCGTGATTGCCGCTGCGGCGGCCCTGGTCGGCCAGGCGCTGGCTGCTGAGGTCACCGGGGCGCTCGTCGGCGGGCATCTGTCGGCCGAGCCGGGTGCGCGGCACGCCCTCGCCCGACTCGGGCTGCGCCCGCTGGTCGACCTCGACCTGCGGCTGGGGGAGGGGTCCGGCGCCGTGCTGGCGCTGCCGCTGGTGCAGGTCGCCGTACGGGTGCTGCGCGACGTCGCCACCTTCGACAGCGCCGGCGTCACCGACAAGCCCCGCGATCCGTGAGTTTCATCCCCGCGATCCGTGAGTTTTGTCGCGCTCATCCGTGAGTTTCTGACAGCCGAACGGGCCGCGAGCGGCGCCTCCGAGGAGGTTGCCGCGCGCGGCCCGTGGTTGTACGGCGGTCGCTGATCAGTCGCTGATCAGTTGATCGTGTAGACCCCCGGCCAGTCGTCGACCTGCATGCTGAGCAGCTGGCCGTTCTCCACCAGCTCCTCGACGGTGCCAGGACCGGTGCCGCCGGGCAGGCCCTTGTCGGTGTGCACCTGGGCGTCGAAGAGGTAGGTGTCGTCACCGAAGAGCTCGTCGGTCGGGATGATGCCGCTGGACTCCTCGTTGGTGGTCAGCCGGGCCCGGTCGTCGGGGTCGGTCCCCGACGGGTTGGTCACCCCGAACAGTGCCGGGTCGAAGCGAGCGAGCACGCCGCGCGCGCCGCTCTTGATGTTGTAGGCCAGGATCCGGGCGATGTGGTCGCTGCTGCCGGAGTCCTCCTGGATCAGCAGGTTGTGCTCGTCGTCGACGGTGATGTTGTCGGGGTTCGACAGGTATGGAGCCTCGGAGCCGTCCAGCAGCAGCGTCAGCGTGCCGCCCAGCTCGGGGCGCTCGACGTTGTCGAAGGTGAGGCGCCACAGGCCACCGCCGTCACGTTCGATCCCAGGCTCATCCGGGTTGGGCGCGGTGCCACCACCCTCTGTGGTGGTGAAGTAGTAGTCGTCCTTGTTGCTGGGGTCGAAGTGCCCGTCCTCGATCCGGTTCAGCGACAGGCCCTTCGCGGCCGCCTCGGCGTTCTGCGCGCCGCCGTTCTTCCTGGTGTCGATCGTCTCGCCGGCGCCGAACTGGACCCGCGCCGACTCGCCGGTCGCGTACGTTGCCCGGAACTCCGCGTCGGTGCCGACGGCCTCGTTGACCGTGTCGGCGACGAACAGGTCGCCGTTGGTCAGCCCGGCGCGGCGCTCGGGGAAGCCCTCCGGCCGCTTGGACCCGACGTACACCCGCAGCTGGCCGGGGTTGGCGTCGTCGTTGCCCATCACCACGGTGGTGTCGGTCTGGTTGGCCGCGGCCTGGGTGTTCTCCCACGACAGCAGACCGAGACGCGGCAACTGAGTGGTCTTGCCGCTCTTGCGGACCGCGAAGACGCGGCCCTCGGGGCCGTTCTCCTCGTTGGCGAAGTAGAGCTGACGGTGTGCCCCCCGCTGGGTGGACTCGTTCAGCAGCTGGCCCGGCTCGGTCAGTGAACCGGAGCAGAAGCGGCTGAAGGCGGCGGTAGGCCCGTACGTCGCACCGGCCGGTGCGACGGGGGAGCTTGAGTAGTGGCGGTCGGAGTAGTCCCAGTAGCGAATGTCGTCCATGAGGTCCCGGCCGTGCGTGACCCTGCCGGTCTCCTGGTCGATCACGAGCCGGGACATGAAGGACCCCTTCTCGCCGTGCCGGCGGACGATGCCCTCGTCGTCGTTGAACTCATGGTTCATGAGCACCACCGCCTTGTTCTTCTTGCTGGCGAAGGCTCCGAGGCCGTCAGGGACCCCGGCAAGCTCGTACCCATTGTCCGCGGACAGGTCGTCAACGGTCAGGTGGGACTTGATGTTGACGCCGACGGCTGTCGGCTTGAGGTACGGCTGCACCGTGGTCGTCGGCGTGGCGCGCTGGTCGCGCTCCTTGCCTGCGTGGGCAGCCCCGCCGACGGCGGTGGCCGCCAGCGTGGTCGCGAGCGTTGCCGCGCCGACGGCGATGATCCGGCGCCGCGTGTTTGACCGTGTCATGTGCGCTCCAGATGACAGAGAGGGATATGCCGGCCTGATGCCGACTGTCATCGGACATTTAGGTCGCCTCGAGTGCCCTAGGCGCGTTGTGCGGGCGTCCGTACGGTGAACGGCAGGTGACGCCCTGGGGTCGTCGGTCCGGGTGTCGCCTGTGCTCAGGACAGCGTGAGGACCTCGGCGCCGGTGTCGGTCACCAGCAGGGTGTGCTCGAACTGCGCCGTACGCCGCTTGTCCTTGGTGGTCACGGTCCAGCCGTCGTCCCACAGGTCCCAGTCGACAGTGCCGAGGGTGAGCATCGGCTCGATCGTGAAGGTCATGCCCGGCTTGATCACGGTGTCGAACCGGGGCTCGTCGTAGTGCGGGATGATCAGCCCGGTGTGGAACGCTGGACCCACCCCGTGCCCGGTGAAGTCGCGCACCACCCCGTAGCCGAAGCGCTTGGCGTACGCCTCGATCACCCGGCCGATCACGTTGACCCGCCGGCCCGGCTTGACGGCGCGGATCGCCCGCGCCAGCGCCTCCCGCGTGCGCTCCACCAGCAGCCGGTCCTCTTCGGCGACGTCGCCGACCAGGTAGGTCTTGTTGGTGTCACCGTGCACCCCGACGCCGTCGACCACCAGATAGGCGGTGATGTCGATGTTGACGATGTCTCCACCCTCGAGCGGACGCGCGTCAGGGATGCCGTGGCAGATGACCTCGTTGACGCTGCTGCACAGCGACTTCGGGTACGGCGGGGCCGAGCCGCTGCCGGGGTAGGTGAGCGTCGACGGGTACGCCCCGCGGCCGACGAGGAACTCGTGCCCAACGCGGTCGAGCTCGTCGGTGGTGACGCCGGGGGCGATGGCTGCCTCGACGGCGTCCAGCGCCTGGGCGGCGAGGCGGCTCGCGACCCGGATCCGTTCGACCAGCTCCGGTGGCTGCACGTCGGGACCGTCGTACGGGGTGATGGCCGGGCGGTCGGCGTACTCGGGACGCGCGATCTCAGTCGGCACCTGACGGCGCGGCGACATCTGGTGCGGGACCAGTGCGATGCTGCTCGATGCGGCGGTGAGGGGCATCGTATGAGTGTAGAAGCCGGGTCGGGTGCACCATGACTCCCATGGCTGACACGTACTGGTTCTGCTTGAAGCACCACGCCGTCGAGGGCGCCACCGGCTGCCGGGGCATCGACCGGCTCGGTCCGTACGACTCGCACGCAGAGGCCGAGCGGGCGTTGGAGAAGGTGGCCGAGCGCAACGAGGCCTGGGACAACGACCCGGCCTGGAACGACGATATCGACGAATGAGCCCTCGGTGGCCGGCCGCGAGGCGGGCGATCATGCATTGCGGGGGTCGGCACCCCGGCAATGCATCACCGGTCGTCGTGTCGTCGCGTGAAAGCGGCGCGCCGGGCCACCGCATGCGGGCTGGTGCGGTCGTCGTAGGCCCGGAAGTCGCGCATCGCCACGGCGGCCGCCAGCGTGAGCGCCACGCCGAGCAGCCCTCCGGACACGATCGCGCCGCGCACGCCGATCGCCGAGGCCACCAGCCCGACCGCGCGTTGCCCACCGTTGGGCCTACCGAGAAGCTCAGCAGTTCGACGCCCGCCAGCCGCCCACGCATCGAGTCCGGGATCGAGGCGTTCCACACGGTGGTGCGGGAGATGCCGCTGACCATGTCCGCGGCCCCTGCGACGGTCAGCGCGAGCAGCGCCAGCGAGATGCCCGGTGCCAGCCCGACGCACACCATCGCCAGGCAGTAGGCGCCGGCCGCCCAGGCGATGGCCAGCCCGTGCCGGTGCACGTGTCCGGTCCAGCCGGACGTCAGTGACACCAGCAGCGAGCCGACCGACGGGGCGGCAAAAACCAGCCCGACCGCCCACGGTGCGTCCAGCACCACCACGAAGAACGGGAAGATCGCCGTGGTCATGCACATCACCATCGCCACCGTGCCGACGGCGTAGGTGCCGAGCAGGTCCTTGCGCTGCCAGGCGTAAGCCAGCCCCTCGGCGACGGCGCGCAGGCTCGCTGTCGCCCCCTCCGCCGGCACGCTGACGTGCGACAGGCGTACCAGCAGCGTTAGCGACACCACCGTCGTCGCGGTGTCGAAGGCGTATGTGGTCCACGTCGGTGCGACCGTGAGCAGCACTCCGGCCAGGGCAGGCCCGGCGATCGAGCCGAGGTCCCATCGCACCGACCCCAAAGCGCTGGCTGCAGTCAGCTCATGGTGACCGACCACCTGCGGGACCATCGCGTCCAGTGACGGACGCTGCAGCGCGTCGACGCTGGCGAACAGAGCGGCGACCACGAACAGTACCCAGACCCACGGGTCGGGCAGCAGCGCGTTCACCAGCAGGACGGCCGTGACCACGAGCAGCGTCGCCTCGGTGCCGACCACCATCGTCTCGCGGTCGCGTGCGTCGGCCAGCGCCCCGCCGTACAACCCGAACACGACCAGTGGCACCAGCTCGGCGGCGCCCAGCAGCCCGGCCAGCGCGAGCGAGCCGGTCAGCTCCTTGATCTGAAACGGCAGCGCGATGTACGTCGCGATGGAGCCCAAGTAGGTCACCAGGCCGGAGCCCCAGATCAGGCGGAAGTCCCGCGACGTGCGCAGCGGGGTACGACCCGCTGTTCCGGGAGGTCTCCGAGTCGCACGTACGCGCTGAGCAGGAACGTCTGGGTGGAGCCACCCAGGGCATGGGGGTCGTAGCGTCCATTGCTGCCCAGCAGTACGGCCGTCACGGCGCGGTCCGCGGACTCCGGCAGGTCGATCAGTGAGTCGGCCGTGAGCAGGTCGATGAGCACGCTGCCGTCGAGCGATCGGAGGTCGGCCGCGGGCCCGGTGGAGCGTCGCGCCAGCACCAGCCTTGCCGCCAGGCGGGGCTGGCCGTCAACGCTGACGTCACGGTAGGGACCGGCCAGCCGGACCGAGACCGTCTCGGCCAGTCGGAGCTTGGCACAGTCGGTGTCGAGCAGGCGGTGCACCTCGACCTGACCTCGCCGGTCGACCGCGAAGTCGTCGGTGCGGTCTCCGATTGTGAGGTGCGCGACCACCGGATCATCGCGATCCGCACAGTCGGGGCGCCCGTACGAGGTGCGCAAAGCCACCGTCAGGCCGGGCTGGAGGTCGGTGTCCAGCTTCGTCGTCGGCCCGTCGATCCCACCGCCCGACAGCCGGACCGCTGACACGTGCACAGGCTTGTCGCCATGGTTGGTGGTCTCGACACCGACGGTCCTCGTCGTGGCGTCGACCCGTTGCTGCAACACGGTGACGGCGAGCTGGCCGGCCGAGGTGGGCTCGACTCCCGGTGTTGTGGTCGGGGTCGAGCTGCAGGCGACCAGGGTGACGAGCCCGAGCGACCCGGCGAGGACGGAGACGAGACCGCGCAGCAGGCGCATCCAGCGAGTATTGCGCGGTGACGACTGCGGCCGGCAGGCATGTTGCTTGGCGGACGATCAGTGCAGGGAGAACGGGGGATAGCGGTCGGTGACGAGCAGGAACGCGTACGCCTGGACCCGCAGCCACCACCGGCCGACACCGACGACAAAGTCGAACAGCCCCCGCGGGTAGCGGCCGGTCAGCACGATTGCGAACCATGCGACGCCGATCGCGAAGAACGCGGCCAAAGACAGCACGACGAGCACCAGGTAGTGCGGGATCGCGAGCAGCCACTTCACCAGCGGTAGCCACCGGTTCAGGTCGCGTCGGGCGTCGGGGTAGTCGATCTCGAGGTGAACGCTCTGCTGCTCGACCGTTGACGGGTACTGGTCGGTGAGCAGCGCCAGGTACGCGCAGATACGCGTACCGAACCGGGAGAGCTCCACCGCGAAGTCGAACCACCAGCGCGGGTAGCGCCGCCTGAACAGGATCATCAGAAGCGTCGCCGCGAATAGTCCGGAGGCGATGCCCCCGCCCGTGGTGCTCACCGCGTTTCCGGCCTCGTCGTACGTCGTCTGGGTGGCGCCGGCCGTGAGGACACCGATCACGATCGCGATCGGCATGACCAGCACCACGCGGAAGAGTGCCGTGACTCGGTTGTGCTGTTCCTCGTAGTCCACGGCGAGACGCGCGGGGTAGACCGCCGAGGTTGGCTGCATGGTGGTCATCAGACGAGTGCTCCTTCGTGCTGGGCGGGCTGCGGGTCGGTCTGCGGGTCGGGCTCGGCAATCCCGCCCCGGTCGTCGGTGTCGAGCTTCGGCAGCAGCCGGTCGAGCCAGTCGGGGAGCCACCAGTTGGCGTCGCCCAGCAGCGTCATTGTGGCCGGCACCAGGATCATCCGGACGATCGTGGCGTCGATCAGGATTGCGGTGGCCAGGCCGAGCCCCATCATCTTGACGGCAGGATCATCGGCGAGGACGAAGGCGAGAAACACCGAGATCATGATCAGGGCGGCCGAGGTGATCACGCGTGCCGTGCTGGCGATGCCGTCGATCACCGAGGCCTTGTTGTCGCCGCTGATCCGGAAGTGCTCGCGGATTCGGGACAGCAGGAACACCTCGTAGTCCATCGACAGTCCGAAGAGGATCGCGAACATCAGCAGGGGGATGAACGAAACGACCGGCACGGTCGACTCGAGGCCGATCAGCCCCATGCCCCATCCCCACTGGAAGACAGCGACCAGCACGCCGTACGCGGCACTGACGCTCAACAGGTTCAACAGCGCAGCCTTCACGGGCACGAGAACGGACCGGAAGACCAGGATCAGCAACAGGAACGACAGGGTGATCACCGCGCCGACGAACAGCGGCAACCGGTCGCCGACCCTGTCGCCGATGTCGGCCCAGGTTGCCGTCTGACCGCCGATGTGAGCGCGGGCCGGGCTCCCGTCCAACACCTGCGGGAACACCTCGATGCGCAGCCTGGTGATCGTGTCGAGGGTGGCCTCGTCCTGCGGAGCGGTGGTGGGGGTGGCGATCAGCGTCGCCACGCCGGCCGCGGCGTTGATCTGTGCGGGCGCGACGGCGGCGATGCCGTCGTCGGCCCGGACGGCGCTGACCAGCGGGTCGACGACGCTTGGATCCCTCGACACGTCGACGGCGATCACCAGCGGGCCGTTGCTGCCCGGACCGAAACCGTCGGCGACCAGGTCGTAGGCGCGGCGCTCGGTGCGCGAATCGGGCAGTGCGCCTTCGTCCGGGAAACCCAGCCGCAGGTCCAGCACCGGAGCGGCCAGCGCCAGCAGGCAGACGGTAGCGCCGACGGCGTACGCCCAGGCGTTGCTGGACACGTGCCGGCCCCACCGCAGCCAGCCCGCACTCACTGTCGCGTGGCCCGGTTCTGACGCACGTCGGTGCAGCCCGGAGCGGTCGATGCGCGTGCCGACAACGCCGAGGAACGCCGGCAGCAAAGTGACAGCGGCGACCACCATGATGAAGACGATGACTGAGATCGCGATGCCGGCAGCGGTCAGGAACGGGATGCCGGCAACGGCCAAACCGAGGATCGCGATGACCACGGCGCCGCCGGCGAAGACCACCGCCTGGCCGGCGGTGGCGACGGCTCGACCGACAGACTCCTCGACGCTCATCCCGCGGCTCAGGAACTCACGGTGGCGGGTGACCAAGAACAAGGCATAGTCGATGCCGACCCCGAGCCCGACCATGGCGGCCATCTGCGGGGCAAAGCTCGGAATGTCCACCAGGTACGTGATGAGGGACATCGAGCTGATGCCGAGCGCCAGGCCGAAGAGCGCCATCCCGATCGGCAATCCCATTGCGATGACCGACCCGAACGCCACCAGCAACACGATGATCGCGGCGGCCAGACCGATCATCTCGCCGACTCCGGCCGGCGGCTCCTCGAACGCGAAGAACAGGTCGCCACCCGTCTCGACCCGTAACTGAGAGCCGTCGTTGGCCCCGACGAGTCGTTTGAGGTTGTCCAGGTCGCTGACATCGAGCTCCTCGACCACTGGGTACTGCACCCGGATGACGGCGACCCGGCCGTCTGACGACACCGACCCGCTCGAGGTCGCGGCCTTCGGCCCCGAGGCCAGCGCTCCAGCCGGGTCCGTGGTGCCCAGCACGTTGGGCAGGTCGGCGACCGCCGTCTGCACCGTGGCTAACGCGTCCCGCGCCTTGGCCGAGTCGAAGAACGTCCCGTCGTCCAGCGGCGCCAGCACCACCTGCGCCGTCAACCCCCCCGAGTCCGACTGTGCCTCCGCCAACAGCTGGGTGGCCTGGGTCGAGTCGAGCCCGGGCACCATGTACGAGTGCTGCAGCCTTTGACCGAAGGCTCCGGAGGCTCCCACCAAGAGGACGGCCACAACCGCCCAGACCCCGATGACGATCCATGGACTCCGGGCGGCGAACCGACCGACTCGATACAGCACATGCGACATCTCGGGCTCCCTCGGCGGATGGCTCCGTGTGACCGGAGGTTCGACGACTTCAGCGTGCTGAAGCCCGCCGACGAGCGCCTCGGCGTCGAGGTCGGAGTTGTCCTGGCCGATAGGACGGGATGCGACTCGTACCGCGGGCCGGTACGGCGTGGGCTGAGTTTCCCTACGCTGCAGTCGTGGTAGAAGAGGCCATCCGGTCGTTGTGGGCCGAGCCGCGAGCCCCAGATCCGCCGAGGCGCAGCCGGCGAGACTGGGCGCTGGTCGGAGTGCTGCTCGTGACAGCGGTACTCGAAGGGACCTTGCGGGACGACCTGGTGTGGCGTCCAGTCGCGCTGTTGCTAGGTGCCGGCTTGGCGTTCACGTTGCTGTGGCGGCGGAGCCACCCGCTCGCCGTGGTGGTCATTGCGTTCGGAGCCGTCATCGTGCTGAGCGTCGCTCAGCTCATCGGCACCGGCGGCACTGTGGGGCTGGACACCATGGTCTACGTCGTCCTGCTCCCGTACTCACTGCTGCGGTGGGGATCCGGCCGGGACGCGGGGATCGGGCTGCTGATCGTCATGGTCGCCCTGGTCCTGGGCCTGACCGCGGACTACACGGGAGTCGTCGACTCGGTGGCCGGGAGCGTCTTCTTGCTGTTCCCGGCTGTGCTCGGTGCCTCGGTGCGCTACTGGTCGGCTGCCCAGGTGCGAGAGCGGGACCAGGTCAAGCTGCGCGAGCGCGAACAGCTGGCCCGCGAGCTGCACGACACCGTCGCCCACCACGTCTCGGCCATCGTCGTCCGGGCGCAGGCCGGCCGCGTCCTTGCCTCGTCCGAGCCCGCGGCCGCTGTGGATGCGCTCGAGGTCATCGAGGAGGAGGCCTCACGAACGCTCGCCGAGCTGCGCACCATGGTCGGCGCACTCCGCCACGGGGAGGACGCCGTGCTCGCCCCGCAGCAGGGCGTTGCCGACATCGAACGGCTCGCACGGCGCGCAGGGGACGGACCGCCTGTCGAGGTGGTGCTGTCGGGCGACCTCGCCGACCTCCGGCCAGCGGTCGATGCCGCCGTCTACCGCCTCGCCCAAGAGTCGATCACCAACGCCGTACGCCACGCCCGCCACGCAACCCGCATCGATGTGCGGGTGGTCGGCGATGGAGAGCGGGTGCTCCTCAGTGTCCGGGACGACGGAGAGCGCAGCGCGTTCGGCGCCTCGTCCCCGGGGTACGGCCTGCTGGGCATGACCGAGCGAGCGACACTCCTTGGAGGCAGTCTCCAGGCCGGACCGAGCGCGGACCGCGGATGGGCGGTCACCGCCGCGCTGCCCCGCACGGGTGCCCGGCCATGACGGTCCGCGTACTGGTTGCTGACGACCAGGAGATCGTTCGCACCGGTCTCATCATGATCCTCGACGCCCAGGTCGACATCGAGGTGGTTGGCGAGGCAACCGACGGGCGCGAGGCAGTGGCGCTTGCTCGCCAGCTGCGTCCCGACGTGTGCCTTTTCGACATCCGCATGCCGGATGTCGACGGCATCGAGGCCACCCGGCGGCTCGCGGGACCTGAGGTGGAAGACCCGCTGGCGATCGTCGTCATCACGACCTTCGACCTCGACGAGTACGTGCATGGCGCGCTCAAGGCGGGAGCCCGTGGATTCTTGCTCAAGGACGCCGGGCCGGAGCTATTGGTGCAGGCGATCCACGCGGCTGCCAGGGGTGACGCGCTGATCGCCCCCAGCGTCACGATGCGACTCCTCGCCGCGTTCTCTGACACGCGCATGGGCCACCAGCCGGCCGAGCCCATCGAAGCGTTGACCAGCCGCGAGGAGGAGGTGTTGATCCCGGTGGCCCTGGGTCGGACCAACGCCGAGATCGCCGACGAGCTCTACATCAGCCTGAGCACCGTCAAGACCCACCTGGCCAGCCTGATGGCCAAGCTCGACGCCCGAAACCGTGTCGAGATGGCCATGTGGGCGTACGAGACGGGCCGGATCAAGCGCTGACACCTGCACACATCGCCAGCGTGAGCCGCCCACTTCAGTCGGTCGCTGAGACGCTCGGTTGCTTCAGTCGTTCGCGACCTGGCAACTGTCGGCGGGTCCAGCTAGAGTCGAACACATGTTCGAGTCAACGGCCTTCGTGCTTGGATTTCCGTGCCCGGCGGCTGATCCTCCCGCCGGGGCCTTAGGGGGTTCATCGGCACCGCGTCATGGGTCGTCCGGGGTGGATCGGATCGAGGCGATCGTGGCGCGCGAGCGCGAGATCGCCCGGCTGCAGGCCGAGCAAGCCGAGCAGGTTGCCGCTCACGCCGCCCAGTGGGCACACCTGGGAGGGGAGCGTGGCGTCGCCGCCGAGATCGCGCTGGCCCGCGGAGTGTCCCCGATGACGGCCGAGCACCAGCTGCACACCGCACACATGCTGTCCGACGACCTGCCGCAGCTGTTCGACCTACTGCACCGCGGGGAGATCTCGTGGGCCGCCGCGGCCGCCGTCTGCCGCGAGACCGGGGTGGTCGGCTCTGAGGTCCGCCTGAGATCGACCGCCGTCTGGCCGCAACCGTCGAGAAGGGTGCTGCCCGCCGGATCCCCGTCGGCCAACCCGGACCGCCCGTCCCCCATGACGCTGGCCCGGACGACCTCCCCGAGCTCTGGCCGGACGACTGGCCCGACGACCGGCCGGAAGACGGTGGGCGGGAAGACGGTGACCATGCCGCTCCGACCAGCTGCGAGGCCACCGTGATTGGCGAAGTCGTGCACGGCGTGCCTCAGCTCACGGTGCTGCCCGAGGTGCGCCCGCAGGCAGCGACCACCGGCAGGCTGGCCAGGGCGGCGCGCCGCCTGGTGCTGCTGCTCGACCCGGCAGGCGCTCAGAGGCGCGCCGCCGCCACCAAGGAGCAACACCGGGTCGACATCGTTCCCGGTCACCCCGGTGACGGAGCCGACGGCGGTGCGGCGTTGGTCGCCCATCTGCCCGCAGAGCAGGCCGCCGCGTGCTGGCACGCGTTGGACCACCACGCCCGCGGGCTGCGCGGCGACGGTGACCCTCGCACCATCTGCCAGCTGATGGCCGACACGCTGGTCGAGCGCGTCACCGGTATCGGCCGCACCACCGGTCGGCATTCGGCGGGATCGCCCCCGGCAGGATCATCCCCGGCAGGATCGCCCCCGGCGGGATCACCTCCGGGGGACTCGCCCCCGGCCGGCGACGGCGAGCACGCCGGACCGCCGCCGCCGGCGGCTCAGATCCACGTCGTGGTCAAGGCGTCCACCTTGCTCGGCGCCGACGACGACCCCGCCGACCTCACCGGCCACGGACCCATCGGCGCCCAGGTGGCACGTGACATTGCCCGGGCCACCACCGCCACCTGCCGTCGCGTGATCGTGGACGAGGACGGTGTCGCGGTCACCCTCGACCCCCGCAACCGGCGGGATCGTCCCCGGCAACCGGGGCGCACCGGCGGGACCATCGGCCAGAGCCGAGCCGGTTTCGACCCCGCCGACCCCGAAACGCTCAGCTGGTTGAACCAGCCGACCAACGGCGCCGTGCACGACATTGACACGGCTGACCGGTTCTTCACCGGCGACCTGCGCACCTACATCGACGACCGGGACGGCACCTGCCGGATGCCGGTCTGCGACTCTCCGATCAAGCACCACGAGCACATTGACCCTCATGCGCGTGGCGGACGCACCACCAGTAGCAACGGCGAAGGCTTGTCCGTTCGCTGTCACCACCTCCGCGACCTGCCTGGCTGGCACGTCACCGGAACCGCCGAAGACGTCATGTGAACCACCCCCACCGGCCATCAGTACCGATCCCGGCCCCCGCCCGTCCTCGGTTGGGGCAGCGAACCTCTGTAGCGCCACTCGGGCTGCCTTGTCGGTCACCGACGACGTCGACTCAGGCGGCCAGATCCGCACAAGGCTCGGTGTCGGGGTCGGGCATGGCGACGGCCGATGGTGCTGACGACAGCTGTCGCGGCTCCTCGACCGGCTCCACCCCATCGCCGCTGGCACGGTCGTTCCGCGATGAGGCGAGGGCGTACACGCCGAAGACGATCCACGCCACGTTGATCACGGTGTTCGGCAACGCACCGCGGTACAGCGCCGAGCCGGTCAGCAGCACCCCGCCCGCGATGTTGAGCAGCTGGAAGAGGCGCGAGTCGGCGCTGATCCGCCGAATCGAGACCAACACATATCCCACGACCACGAACACACCACCCAGCCAACCGGCGGCGTCGAGTACGAGCACCATCGACGTTCTTCCTCACTGCTCATCAGGCCGCAACCCCTGCGGCTGTTACCAGTCTGTGACATCGAAACTGTTTGTGTCTAGTTCACAAAACCGGATGATCCCTTCAGGATTAGTGAATGGATTTGAGCCTGCACCGACTACGGATGCTGCGAGAGGTGGACCGCCATGACGGGGTCACGGCGGCGGCCCATGCGCTGGGCTACTCGCCGTCAGGTGTCTCCCAGCAGCTGACCACGCTCGAGCACGAGGTCGGTGCCCCGATCCTGGAGCGCATCGGCCGTCGAGTGCGGCTCACCGCCGTCGGTCAGGTGCTGCTCGAGCACGCCGAGATCCTGCTCGACGCCGAGCAGGATGCACAGGCCGCGATCGAGGCGGCGCGCGACACCAACGCGGTCGAGCTCACCGTCGGCGTGTTTGCGACCGTCGCCGCCGGGCTCATCCCGACGATGCTCGAGGACTTGTCCGCCCAGCACCCGGAGATCATCGTGAGGACCCGCGAGGTCGACCCCGAAGACGCCCTTGTCGACCTGCGTCACGGCCATCTGGACCTCGCATTCCTCGTCGACTACCCCCAGGCCGCCGAGCCGTGGCCAGCCAGCCTGACGGTGGTCTCGGTCGGTCGAGACCAGATGCACGTCGTGGCCCCGGCAGGCCAGCTCGACGCAGGCACCGTCCGGCTGGCCGATCTGGCCGAACATGCCTGGATCATCTCCGGGCCGAAGACCTACTACGGCCGGGCCGTCAGGGCGGCCTGTCGGCGAGCGGGTTTCGAGCTGCGCATCGCGCACCAGGTCAACGAGCAGGCCACCGCGCTCGCCATGGTGGCCGCCGGCCTGGGCATCACGCTGATGTCCGACCTTGCGCAGACCTTCCGGCCGGCCGGCGTCGCCGTGCTCGAGCTGCAGCGACCCATCCACCGCCGGCTGCTCGTCGCTCATCAGACCAGCGCCCGCGGGCGTCCGGCGGTGCCGATCTTCGTGGCGAGTGCGACCCGGGCAGGCGCGGCGCTCAGCACCCGCAGGGATGATTGAGCCAGGTGGCGACTACTCCGCGCCGCGGCGCAGGCTCTGCGACAGCCGCTCGGCTGCCGCCATCACCGCAGGCGCGTGCTGGCGGGCGGGTTGCCGGCTCAGCCGCTCCACCGGCCCGGAGACCGACACGGCGGCGACGACCTTGCCGGAGGCCGCACGCACCGGCGCCGACACCGACGCCACCCCATCCTCGCGTTCGCCGACGCTCTGCGCCCAGCCGCGCTTGCGCACTGCAGCCAGGGCCGCTGCAGAGAAGGCCGAGTGCTGGAGCCCCCGGTGCACGCGTTCGGGGTCCTCCCACGAGAGCAGCACCTGCGCCGCCGAGCCGGCGTTCATCGTCAGCTGCGCCCCGACCGGGACGGTGTCGCGCAGCCCCGAGGGTCGCTCGGCACCGGCCACGCACACCCGTACGTCGCCCTGGCGGCGGAACAGCTGAGCCGACTCGCCGGTGATGTCGCGCAGCCGGGCCAGCACCGGGCCCGCGGTGGCCAGCAGCCGGTCCTCGCCGGCCGCTGCGGCGAGCTCGCCCACCCGGGGTCCGAGGACGAAGCGGCCCTGCAGGTCGCGGTTGACCAGCCGGTGGTGCTCGAGCGCAACCGCCAGCCGGTGGGCTGTGGGACGGGCCAGCCCGGTCTGTTGCACCAGGTTGGCCAGCGTTGCCGGTCCGGACTCAAGCGCGGTGAGGACGAGGGCGGCCTTGTCCAGAACACCGACTCCGCTAGTGTCGTCCATGGGATGATACTGCCGTCTCGCATGTTGGATGCGCAAGGAGGTTGGCCCGATGAGCCGGACGCTGGCCGAGAAGGTCTGGTCCGAACACGTCGTGCGACGTGCGGACGGGGAGCCGGACCTGCTCTACATCGACCTGCACCTGGTGCACGAGGTGACCAGTCCGCAGGCCTTCGACGGGCTGCGGCTGGCCGGTCGTGAGGTGCGCCGCACCGACCTCACGATCGCCACCGAGGACCACAACATCCCGACGGTCGACATCGACCGGCCGATCGCCGACCCGGTGTCGCGTACGCAGGTCGAGACGCTGCGTGCCAACTGCGCGGAGTTCGGCGTCCGGCTGCACCCGCTCGGCGACGCCGACCAGGGCATCGTGCATGTGGTCGGACCGCAGCTCGGTCTGACCCAGCCCGGAACCACGGTGGTGTGCGGCGACTCGCACACCTCCACCCACGGCGCCTTCGGGGCGCTGGCGTTCGGCATCGGCACCAGCGAGGTCGAGCACGTGCTGGCCACCCAGACGCTCCCGCAGTCCCGGCCGCGCACCATGGCCGTGACCGTCGACGGCATGCTGCCCGACGGGGTGAGCGCCAAGGACCTGGTGCTGGCGCTGATCGCCCAGGTCGGCACGGGCGCCGGGCAGGGCTATGTGGTGGAGTACCGCGGCGAGGCCATCCGTGCGCTGTCGATGGAGGCGCGCATGACGGTCTGCAACATGTCGATCGAGTGGGGCGCCAAGGCGGG
>JBBSMN010000032.1:0-18801 GCA_038233135.1 Propionibacteriales bacterium | reverse complement strand
CGAGAGCCGGCAGGGGCTGCGCATCGGGTCGCCGGAGGAGGTGGCGTGGCGGCAGGGCTTCCTCACCGACGACGAGCTGCGGGTGCGGGCCGAGTCGATGCTCAAGAGCGGGTACGGCGCCTACCTGCTCGGGCTGCTGGAGCGGCACAGCCTGCCCCCTGTCCGCCCTCGGCAGGGCGACTGAGCACCGAGCCGCAGATCGAGTGCGGTGTTGTGGGGCGCCCGACCGAGCTGCGGTGCCCCCTTACGCCGCACTCGATCCGCTGCTGCGGGCGGAGGGGGAGCACCGACCCGGCTAGCGGGTCAGCCGGGCGCGCTGCTTGCGCGGCTCCCACCAGTCGCGGCGCTCTTCGTACCACCGCACGGTCTCGGCCAGGCCCTGCTCGAAGTCGATGCGGGGGGCGTAGCCCAGCTCGCCAGCGACCTTGTCGATCGACACCGAGTAGCGTAGGTCGTGGCCGAGCCGGTCCGTCACCTGCTCGACGCTGTCCCACTGGGCCCCGCACGCGGCCAGCAGCCGGCCGGTCAGCTCGCGGTTGCTGAGCTCGGTGCCACCGCCGATGTTGTAGACCTCGCCGGGACGCCCGCCCTGAAGCACCAGGTGCACGGCTCGGCAGTGGTCGTCGACGTGCAGCCAGTCGCGCACGTTGGCGCCCTCGCCGTACAGCGGCACCGTGCCGCCGTCAAGCAGGTTGGTGACGAACAGCGGCACGACCTTCTCGGGGAACTGGTACGGGCCGTAGTTGTTGGAGCAGCGCGTCACGCACACCGGCAGCCCGTGGGTGCGGAAGTACGAGCGGGCGATCAGGTCGCAGGCCGCCTTGGACGCCGAGTACGGCGAGTTGGGCTCGAGCGGCTGCTGCTCGTCCCAGCTGCCGTGCGCGATCGAGCCGTAGACCTCGTCGGTCGACACGTTCACGAAGCCGTCCACCTGGTGCCGCAGTGCGGAGTCGAGCAGGGTCTGGGTGCCTACCACGTTGGTCATCACGAAGTCGGTGGCGCCCAGGATCGAGCGGTCGACGTGGCTCTCGGCGGCGAAGTGCACGACCGCGTCGGCCTCCCCCATCAGCTCGTCGACCAGCCGCCGGTCGCAGATGTCACCCTCGACGAACCGCAGCCGGTCGTCGCCGGCGACGGGGGCGAGGTTGTCCAGGCTGCCGGCGTAGGTGAGCTTGTCCAGCACCGTGACCTGGTGCGGCGTCTCGAGCCCCCAGGCGCCGGTGAGCAGGGTGCGCACGTAGTGGCTGCCGATGAAGCCGGCGCCACCGGTGACAAGCAGCCGCATGCTCACAGGGCCCTCGGCTTGACCGCGGCGACCAGGACCGAGGAGCCGAACCAGATGTCGCGGCGGCGCAGCACCCGGGCGTCGAGTGCGCTGAGACCCATCAGCACGCGGTCCATGGTCGGCGACACCGGCGTCAGCTGCTGGCCTGTCCCACCGCGCCGGCCGTTGAGGCGCCGGAGCACCCGCTCGGCGACGAACAGCGGGAACGCCCCGCCGAAGGCGTGCGTCGAACGGAGCACGTCCAGCCCGGCGCCCCGAACCACGGACACGAGCCGCCGCCTGGTGTAGCGGCGGTGGTGGCCGGCCCGCACGTCGTGGTCGGACCAGGCCCACTGGTACGCCGGCACCGACAGCAGCAGCCGGCCACCCGGGGTCAGCACGCGCGCGAGCTCGTCGATGGCCTGCTTCTCCGGGGCGCAGTGCTCCAGAACGTCGAAGGCGCCGACCACGTCGAACGTCGCGTCCGGGAACGGCAGCGCCAGCGCGGAGGCGCAGACGCCCTCGCCCGGGTGCAGCCCCCGCGGGTCGAGATCGATCGTGACCTGCTGGTGGTCGCCGCGCATCCACGCCACACTCGGACCGTCGGCGCTTCCGACGTCGAGCAGCCGGTCGGGCTCGCCCAGGAAGTCGCCGAGGGCGGCGTGCAGCAGCCGCGTCCGTGCGCGGTACCACCAGTAGTCCGGCGCGTGCAGCGACGACGAGCTCACGGCGCGGTCTCGAATGCGCGGAGGAAGCTGGCGACGACTCGCTCGGCATCCTCGGTCGTCAGGTTGTTCGAGAAGGGCAGCCGGAGCAGCCGGCCGCTGACGTCGTCGGTGACGGGGCACTGGGTCGGCCGGGCGGAGAAGCGCCGCCCCGCCTCCGAGCTGTGCAGCGGCACGTAGTGGAACGTCGGCTGCACCCCGTCGGCGCGCATGCGTCCGAGCACGTCGTCGCGGGTCGCCCGGTCGGCTGCCAGGACGTAGAACATGTGGTAAGCCGCGCCGGCCCCGTCGGGGATCACCGGCAGCCGCAGGCCGAGCCGGTTGGCGTGCGGTGCCAGCGCCGCGGCGTAGAAGTCGAAAAGCCGGCGCCGCTTGGCCTGGATCTGGGCGCGTTGCTCCAGCTGGGCACACAGGTATGCCGCCAGGATGTCGGACAGCCCGAACGACGAGCCGGTGTCCTGCCACGAGTACTTGTCCACCTGGCCGAGGTGGAACGCGCGGCGGTTGGTGCCCTTGTCGTGGAGCACTCGGGCCCGGTCCACGTCGCGGGCGTCGTTGAGCAGCAGCGCGCCGCCCTCGCCGCACACGACGTTCTTGGTCTCGTGGAAGCTCAGCGTCGTGCAGCGCCCGAAGCTCCCCAGCGGCCGCTCGCGCCAGCGCCCGAACAGTCCGTGCGCGTTGTCCTCGATCAGCGCCACGTCGGGCCGGTCCGCCAGCACCTCGCAGATGCCGTCGATGTCGCAGGCGATGCCGGCGTAGTGCGTCGGCACCACGGCCCGGACGGTGTCGTCGAGCAGTGTTGCCAGGTGGGCCGGGTCGAGCCCGAGCGTGCGGGGCTCGATGTCGCAGAAGACGATGCGTGCACCCGCGCGGACGAAGGCGAGCGCGTCGGAGCTGAAGGTGAACGACGGGACCACGACCGTGTCACCGGGCTGCAGGTCGAGCAGCAGCGCGGCCAGCTCCAGCGCCGCCGTGCACGACGTCGTCAGGAGCACCTCTTCTGCACCGGACTCGTCGGCGAGCAGGGCGCCGGCCTGCCGGGAGAACGGTCCGCCCGCCGAGGTGTGACCGCTCTGCAGCGAGCGGCGCATGTAGTCCAGCTCCGCCCCCTCGACGGCCACCTGGTTGAACGTGATCGTCGGCGGCGCAGACACGGACGTCACCGTACCCAGGGCAGCTCGCGGCCAAGCCACCGCGCCAACCGGTCATCGCTGTCGCGAAAGTGCGCCCGCAGCCGGCCCCGCAGGTCGGGGTGGAGCTCGGGCTCCGGGCCGGTGCTGCTGTTGACCCGGCCAGGGGTCGTCGCCGGGGCGGCAGCTGGGTCCACCCCAAGGGCCGCGTACAAGGCGGACGCCGATGCCTTGCCAGCGACGACGTCCTCGAGGAAGCGGACGTGCACGCAGGCGCCGAAGCGCTCCAGCCACGGCTGCAGCAGATCGAGGTAGTGGCCGCGCTCGAGGTAGGCGAACGGGGACACCGACGTTGCGCCAGAGTCCCAGTCGCGCGGGCCGGCCAGGTTCTCGGCCAGTGCTTGGTCTAGCGCCCGCTTCTCCACACCGTGCTCGCTGCTGAAGCGCCAGTTGGACACCGCCCGCGCCACCGGGTCACGCAGCTGCACGACGATGGCGGTGCGCGACCCGAGCACATCGGCCGCCCGCTGCGCCGCCACACCGTCCTCGAGATAGCTGGTGCTCTTCTCGCCCAGCAGCGTCTCCGTCGTCGCGTGGGCGAAGTAGCGGCCCCGGTACCAGTCCAGCCCGCGCCCGGACAGCTCGGCGGACAAGAAGACCTTGGGCTCCGGTCGGGCCGGCCTTGCCATGGCGATGTCGGTGTGCGCCTCCAGCAGCTGGGTCAGCCCGGTGGTGCCGCAGCGCTGCCCGCCGATGACCAGCAGGTGCCGCGTCACGGGACCCGGTCGACGACGTGGTACGTCTCGTGCGCGCTCACCGCGTCGAGGGTGCGTACGACGTACTCGCCGAGCATCGACAGCAGCGTGATCGTGACGCCGTTGAACATCGCGGTCAGCACGATCAGGGTGGTCCAGCCGGGCACCCGGGTGTCGGACACCAGCCCCTGCACGAGGTAGGCCGCGCCGAGCAGGAAGGCAAGGAATGCGATGACGAACCCACCGAACGCTGCCAGCCGCAGCGGGAACAGCGAGTAGCTGAACAGGATCGTGAGCGCCAGGCGCAGGATGCGCAGCGTGCTGTAGGTGCTCTTGCCGACGCTGCGGGCCTCGTGGCGCACCAGGACGTCCGAGCGGTTGCTGGAGTACAGCAACGCCTGTCCGGTGATGTAGGGGTACGCGGTGCGCGAGGCGCAGATGCGGTCCACGACGTCGCGACGCAGGATGCGGAAGTTGGAGACCGCCAGCTCCGCCGGCTGCGCGAACACCCGCCGGTTGATCAAGGAGATCAGCGTGCTGCCCAGCCGGCGGTAGAACGCGGCCTGCTTGACGGCGAACCGTCCGAAGACGACGTCGCGGCCGGTCATCGCCTCATCGATGAGCAGACGGACCTGGTCGGGCGGGTTCTGCAGGTCGTCGTCCATGGTGATGACATAGTCGCCGGTGGCCTCCCGGAAGCCGGCCAGGTTGGCGTTGTGCTGGCCGTAGTTGCGCAGCAGGTTGACCGCGACGACGTGGCTGTTGGCCCGGGCCAGCTCGGCGATCACCTGCCAGCTGCTGTCCGAGCTTCCGTCGTTGACCAGGACCAGCTGGTAGGCCAGGCCCTGGTCCTCGAACGTCGCCACGATGCGGTGGACGGTCTCGCCGACCACGTCCGCGCTGTTGTAGACCGGCACGACGATCGAGTAGGTGAACGCGTGCGGGTCGAGCCGCTGTGACGCGCCGATGTGAGCTGTCTCCATTGGCGCGTGACTGTAGCCCAACTCCGCCATGGCCGGCGGTTACGCTCGGCTGTCATGCCGGGTCGAGCGCGTGACAGCTCCGCCCTCGCCGCCGGATCGCTGCTGACCGGACTGCTGGCGTACGCCTTCTTCGCCCTCAGCACCCGCACGCTCGGCGCCGCCGAGGCGGCGCCGGTGTCGGTGCTGTGGACCTACTGGAGCTTTGCCGCCGCCGCCCTCACCTTCCCGCTTCAGCACTGGATCGCCCAGTCCGTGGTGGCGCACGACGGGGAGGGGGCCGTGCGCCGCGCCCTGCCAGGGGTCGCGGCAGTGGTGACCGTCATCGCCGCGGTCACCGGGCTCGCCTCCTGGATTGGCCGCGACACGTTGTTCCACCGTGGCGACGCGTGGTTCCCCGTGCTGGTCGGCGCGGTGACGCTCGGGTCGGGCTTGATCGGGGTCGTTCGCGGCGCCCTGTCCGCACGCCTGCGGTTCGTCAGCGTCGCTTTGGTGCTGGTTGCAGAGAACGCCGCCCGTTTCCTAGCCGCGGCGGTCCTCGCGCTGGCGCAGGTCCGGGCGGTGGTCGGCTACGGCATCTGCCTGGTGGCCGGGTCGCTGGCCGCCCTGCTGTGGCCGTCGGCGGTCCGCTTCACGTCGGGCCAGCGGCGTCCCAGCACCGAGTCGCCGATGCTGTTCCTCAGCGGCGTGGCCGGCGGTCAGCTGATCGGTCAGACCGTGCTCACCGGAGGCCCGGTCTTCCTCGCGCTCGCGGGGGGCTCTCCTGCGCAGGTCACCGCACTGTTCGCGGCACTGGCGCTGTTCCGCGCGCCGTACATGGTCGCGATCGGCCTCGTGTCCCAGCTCACCGGTCGGCTCACGGCGCTTGTTGTTGAGGGTCGGTGGTCCGCGCTTCGCCGCGTACGGCTGCTGGTGGTGGCGGCGTCGGCTGCCGGCGTCGCGCTCGGCGTCGGGGTCGGCGTACTGGCCGGGCCGTTGCTGGTGCGACTGGTTTTCGGTGCCGACGTCCGGATCGGGCAGCTCCCGGCGGGGCTGGTCGGCGCCGGCAGCGCGCTGGCGCTGGCCAACCTGGTGCTGGGGCTCCTGCTCCTGTCCCAGTCCCACGGTGGGGCAGTGGCCCGCGCTTGGGTGGTGGCGTCCGCGGTCGGAGCCGGGGTGCTGGTGCTGTTGCCGCTGGAGCCCTTGACACGCACCTGCTGGGCATTCGTCGCCGCGGAGACGGTGGCCTTCACCGTGCTGCTGGTCGAGGGCGCGCGCGTCAGGGCGTCACACCGAGTGTGACTCACCCCGGGCCGCACCCCGCATCAGGTCGAGCAGCTCGTCCTGCTCCGGAGTCGTCCTCTTGCCGGCAGCCGGAGAGATCCCCTTCGTGTGCGCGATCAGCGGGATGTCCGGCTCGCCGTCCTCGGCGACCATCGCCATCGCCCATCGCGAGAAAACCCGCCCGGTGACCGTCCGCGTGTCGATCAGCGTCACCGAGTCGTGCCTCGGATCCTTCTCGATGCGGTCGAACAGGCCGCGTACCGCCTGTTCCTCGCCCTCGAGGGTCTGCACGAACCAGTCGTCCGTGAGCAGCAGGGCGCCGGTGATCTGCAACTTCTTGTTGTTCGACCGTGCAGTGCTGAAGAGTGCACCGAGCTCGGCCCTGCGTCCGTCGTAGGAGATCCGGTCCCGGCTGCGATAGATCAGCCGGAAGACGTCCTCGGAGGAGTCCGTCGACGCCCCATCGCTCATCGTGGTCCTCTCATGGTCGTCGCCGGCAACGCCTCGCCCATGATTGGCGCTGGGCGCGACAGGGCGTGTCTCAGTTTGCGACAGCTGCGTTTCCGTCCGGGGCGAGCTCGGTGAACGCGTCGACGAGTGGCGCGATCCCGTTCTTGAGCCGCTCCCGGTAGCGCACCGACTGCCACGGTTCCCACCGCACCGGTTCGACCGGCCAGGTCCGCTCCCCGAGACCGACTGAGAGCGCGACACTGTCGATGTCCACGGTGGCCGGCGCCTGACCGGCGGTGAGCGCCTGCTTGCTGGACGGGTCCGCCAGACCGGTCATGGCCCACGGCAGCCGCACCCGCACAGTCGAGCCGTCCAGCTCCCAGGTGGTGAGGCCCTCGTAGGCAGGGTCGCGGGGGTCCAGGACTCCCTGACGCAGCTGTCCGATCTCGGAGTACTCGACCGGGAGCGTGCGTCCGCCAATGCTGTGTGACCGGTTGGTGACCAGCCGCTGCGGTGTCCAGTCGGCCAACGTCGTCGGAGCCGGCCCCACCCCGTCGAAGCGCGTCGGGTCGAGATCGGTGCGCACCCACGCCTGTCCGGTCCCGGCCACCGGGTCGAGCTCGAAGGCGTAGTCGGAGTCGGCAGCACCCGCCCCCGAAGGGGGTGTCGCGCCACCCTCCACAGTGGTGGTGCCGATCGTGACGACGTCGGTCGGCGGACGGTCGAACTCCAGCTCCAGGTGGATGTAGGACTCGTCGGTCCGGGCGGTGACGCGGCGCAGCGCGTCCGTCGCGCTGAACAGCGGCACCGGGTTGGCTCCGGGTGGTCCTATCGCATCGGTCGCGACGAGCCCGAAATGCTGCTCGTTCGTCAGCGGGTCGTGCCAGAGCTGGCGTCGATCGGGGGGCAGCTGGTGCTCGGTGGTGTTCCAGACCCGCTTGAACCACTCGTCGCTCCAGGAGAAGACGAAGGCGCCGGCGATGCCTTGGTCATGGATCAGGAGCAACAGCTCGGCGTCGATCGCCATCGCCTCCGGCTGTGCTCCCCCTGGTCTCGGCCCAGCATCCCCTCGTGCGCGGAGCCCAGCGCCGACGGCACGCCGAACTCGGTGACCATCGTCGGCATCGGCGCGTGGTGGTCGCGCAGCGCCTGAAGGTAGCCCGCGTACGGGTCCGACCGGCCGGCGTAACGTGCCTGCTGCAGTCCCGGCTCGTACCGCTGGAAGTCCGGGTAGTACGGATAGGCGTGGTAGCTGGCGAAGGTGCCGCCGGGCCACGCGTCGGTGGCCTGGACGTGGTTGGCGTCCACCCCGACGAGGTCCTCGACGTCTGGCAGCGGCTCCTCGGGGTGCGACAGCGGGTCGGTGGTCGGCCAGTTGACGAAGGCGATCGGTGCGCTGACCCCGCGGCCGGCCTCGGCGGCGGCGAGCCGGTCCATCGCCACCGCCAGCCACCGCTCGGTCGGGCTCGCGTCGTCGGCGCTGCGGAAGTACGCACCGTCGTGGCCCGGCGCGTCGGCGTTGCACTCGTCGGTGCGAGCGACGGCGTACGGGTCCCACTCGACGCCGACGACCCAGCCGACGAGCCAGCGCGACACGTCGGTGGTCCAGCGACCCGAGGCGCGCCCCGGGGTCTCCCCGCGGGCGAGGTCTCCGTGCACCGCGTCCGACGCGTCCTGCAGCTCGCGGTGGAACGCCTCCGTCGAGTCGGCGGCCCACAGGTTCTGGGTCTCGATGTACGACTCGTCGGGGAGGTAGACCCCCTGCACGACGTACAGCGGGGCGTCGGGGTGTGCGTCGTTGAAGCGCGCCAGCTCGGTGTAGAAGGCGGGCGGGTGGATGGTGTAGATTCGCACCGCCCGGATCCCCAGCTTGCTCATCTGGCCGAACCAGCGCCGATAGTCCGCCGCCTCGATCGCCAGCTCGCCGGGCTGGTGCCCGGGAGTGGTGGCGCCGAGGTTGATGCCCGGCAGGAAGGAGACGTCTCCGACACGCGTACGCAGCCGGAATCCCTCGTGGCCGGACGTGGCGATCGTGCGCAGGTCTCCTCCATCGGCCGCTGCTGCTGCCGTCAGACCGTACGCGGTGTCGCCGAGGTCGCAGGCAGGTGTGGCGTCGTTGCGCGAGGTGCACCCGGCAGCAGTGGCGAGGAGCGCAGTGCACGCGACGAGCACCAGCAGCCGTCGTCGCACGCCTGCTTCCTCCAACGTAGGGTAATTGCTCAATCACTCTACGTCAGAAGCATGCCGTGACCAGCACGAGGTCGAGTGTCGGGCTGGGTGCCAATCAGCGGGGGAGGGCGGACCAGCGCCAGCCGTCGGGGCCGGACCGCGGCGGTTGGCGGACCGCCCGCTCCGGGTGCCCCCAGGCCGAGCGCGGCCGCGCCGATCCACCCCGAGCAGCAGCGGCCCGGGCCGACACGGCGGCGACGACCGCCACCAGGGCGGCCAGCTCCTCGGCAGTCGGCTCGCCGCGGACGACTCGCAGCAGTGGAGGGTCAACGACCGGCTCGGGCCTGGTCACAGCGGGATGTTCCCGTGCTTCTTGGGCGGCAGCGACTCGCGCTTGGAGCGCAGCAGCCGCAGCGACCGAACGATCTCCAGCCGGGTCTCGTGCGGCTGCACCACCGCGTCGACATAGCCGCGCTCGGCGGCTACGTACGGGTTGGCCAGCGTGTCCTCGTACTCGGTGATCAGCTCGGCCCGGCGGGCCTCGGGGTCGTCGGCCTCGGCCAGCTCACCGCGGTAGAGGATATTGACCGCGCCCTGCGCCCCCATCACCGCGATCTGCGCGGTGGGCCAGGCGATGTTCATGTCGGCGCCGAGGTGCTTGGACCCCATCACGTCGTACGCGCCGCCGTAGGCCTTGCGGGTGATGACGGTGACCAGCGGCACCGTGGCCTCGGCGTAGGCGTAGATCAGCTTGGCGCCGCGGCGGATGATGCCGCCCCACTCCTGCCCGGTGCCGGGCAGGAAGCCGGGGACGTCGACGAAGGTCAGCACCGGCACGTTGAACGCGTCGCAGGTGCGCACGAACCGCGCGGCCTTCTCGCTGGCGTCGATGTCGAGCGTGCCGGCCAGCTGTGACGGCTGGTTGGCGACGACACCGACCGAGTGGCCCTCGACCCGGCCGAAACCGACCAGGATGTTCGCCGCGAACAGCGGCTGCACCTCCAAGAAGTCGCCGTCGTCGAGCACGCCGCGGATCGCGGTGCTCATGTCGTACGGCTGGCTGGGCGAGTCCGGCACCAACGTGTCCAGCACCCGGTCGTCGTCGGTCACCTCGAGGTCGACCCGCTCCTCGTACGCCGGGGCTTCCTCCAGGTTGTTGCTCGGCAGGAACCCCAGCAGCGCCTTGACGTAGTCGATCGCGTCGGTCTCGTCGCTGCCCAGGTAGTGCGCGTTGCCGGAGGTGGTGTTGTGGGTGCGTGCCCCACCGAGATCTTCGAAGCTCACGTCCTCGCCGGTCACGGTCTTGATGACGTCCGGGCCGGTGATGAACATGTGCGAGGTCTTGTCCACCATCACGGTGAAGTCGGTGAGTGCGGGGGAGTAGACGTGCCCGCCGGCGCAGGCCCCCATGATCAGCGAGATCTGCGGGATGACCCCGGAGGCGTGTGCGTTGCGCCGGAAGATCTCGCCGTAGAGGCCGAGCGAGACCACACCCTCCTGGATGCGTGCCCCGGCGCCCTCGTTGATGCCGACGACCGGGCTGCCGGTGCGCATCGCCAGGTCCATGACCTTGCAGATCTTCTCGCCGTAGACCTCGCCGAGGCTGCCGCCGAAGACGGTGAAGTCCTGGGCGAACACGCACACCTGACGGCCGTCCACGGTGCCGTATCCCGTGACCACGCCGTCGCCGTAAGGGCGGCGCTTTTCCAGACCGAACGCGGTGCTGCGGTGCCGGGCCAGCTCGTCGATCTCGACGAACGATCCCTGGTCGAGCAGCAGGTCGATGCGTTCACGGGCGGTCAGCTTGCCCTTGGCGTGCTGCTTGTCCACGGCTCGCGCCGAGCCGGCGTGGATCGCCTCGTCGATGCGCTGGTCGAGATCTGCCAGCTTGCCGGCGGTGCTGTGGATGTCGGTTTCGACGGGCTCTGCCGGCGACGTGTCGCTCACCCGCGGCACCCTAGTCGCCGGGTGCGTGCCGGCCGACCCAGGCGGCTTGAGCGAGCGGCGCGGTCAGGTGCCGCTCGCCTGCGCGAGCGCGTCGAGCATGGTGTCGAACATGGGATCAGCCAACCGCCCGGCACCGACACTCTCTATCGTCTCGAGCGTGCCGACGTCCCCGATGGCAGGCCGTGCCGCCTATACCGACCTGCAGCGCCCGCCGCTGGACGTCGATGCGCTTCGGCACGCCCTTCGCGTGGGCGAGCCGCAGTCGTGGTGGCAGCAGCTGTCGGTGGTCCAGAGCACCGACAGCACCAACGCCGACCTGGCGACGGCCGCCAGGACTGGCGCGGACGGCAGCGACGGCGGCATGGCTCTGCTCGCCGAGCATCAGCGCGCCGGTCGCGGGCGCCTCGGTCGTGCCTGGCAGGCGCCGCCTCGTTCCGCGCTGACCCTGTCGGTGCTGGTGCACCCGCGGGTGCCCACGCAGAGATGGCCCTGGCTGCCGTTGCTCACCGGCGTCGCGGTCGCCGAAGCCGTACGACGGGCGACCGGGGTCGATGCGGTGCTCAAGTGGCCCAACGACGTGCTTGTCGGCGACCGCAAGCTCGCCGGCGTGCTGCTCGAGCGGGTCGACGCGCCGGCGGGACCCGCCGCTGTGCTGGGCATCGGCCTCAACGTCTCCGCGGCCAGCGGCGAGCTGCCAGTGCCCAGCGCCACGTCGCTGATGCTGGAGGGCGCCGAGAGCACCGACCGTCAGACGATCGCAGTGGCGGTGCTGCGTACCCTCCAGATGCTCTACGCCGCCTGGACACAGAGCACCGCCGAGGATCTCGCCGGCGGCCTCGCGGCCTCCTACGTACGTCGCTGCAGCACCCTCGGCCGCCAGGTGCGCGTGGAGCTGCCCGACGGCTCGGTGCTTGCCGGACTGGCCGAGACGGTCGATGCCGGGGGGCGGCTCGTGCTGGCCGGCGAATGGGGTCGACGCGTGCTCGCCGCCGGGGACGTGGTGCACCTACGCGCGAGCTCCTGACACGATCGGTGCATGTCTGTGCCCCGGAAGCTGCTCATCGACGGCGAGAGCATCGTCTTGTCGATGCGCACACACGTCAAGGCGCTGCTGATCCCGGCGGTCGTCATCATCACCCTGGCGGGGATCGGCGGCTTCCTGACCGCGCTGCTGACCACTGGTAGCGGCAACGGGGATGTCTCGCGTGGTGTCGTGCTCGCCATCTGGGTGGCAGCCGCGCTGGCCATCATCATGTGGGCGGTCCTCCCGTTCTTGCGCTGGCTGACCACCGAGTACACCGTCACCACCAAGCGGGTGCTGCTCACCTCGGGTCTGCTGACCCGCACCGGGCGTGCGATCCCGCTGAGTCGCGTCAACGACGTGCGGTTCGAGAAGGGCCTGCTCGACCGTGTGCTCGGTTGCGGCACGCTGATCGTCAGTGACGCGACGGAACAGTCCGGCATGCGACTGCATGACGTGCCGCAGGTCGAGTCGGTGCACCGGCGCCTCACCGACCTGATCTTCGGTGGCACGGACGGGCGCGACGACGACGGCACGGTCGAGCCGGGGGGTCGATGACGTACACCAGTCGCGAGGTTGCTGCCGCCGCCGACATGACGCTGACCGACGTGCGGCGGCTGTGGCGTGCGCTGGGCTTTCCCGACGCACGCGGCCAGGCCAACTTCACCGCCGCCGACGTCGAGGCGCTGACGCTGGTCAGCGAGCTCGTGCGCGACGACGTCATCGACTTCGAGACGGTCCTGCGGCTGACCCGGGCGTTGGGGCGCACCATGTCGCGGCTGGCGGAGTGGCAGGTGTCGACCCTCTCCGCTGCCGACCGCTCCCCCGCAGACACCGACCGCTCGAACGCGGCCTTCGAGCGACTTCTGGTCTATGCGTGGCGGCGGCACCAGGACGCCGCCAGCGCTCGGCTGGCCGAGCCGGTCGACGACGGCGACCAGTCCGGAGCCGGGCACCGGACGACCACGCTGACCGTCGGGTTCGCGGACCTGGTGGGCTTCACGTCTCTGTCCAACGCGCTGGGCACCGACGAGTTGGCGGCGCTGGTGGAGGCCTTCGAGTCCCGCTGCTCTGACCTGGTCACGGCTGGTGGGGGCAGGGTCGTCAAGACCTTGGGGGACTCGGTGTTGTTCCTGTCCCCGCGGCCGGTCGTCGGCACCGAGATCGCGCTGGCCGTCATCGAGAGCCTCGGCACTGACCCGGCACTGCCTGACGTACGGCTCGGGATCGCCACCGGCCCCGTAGTGCTGCGGATGGGCGACGCGTTCGGGCCGCCGGTCAACCTGGCCGCGCGCCTGACCGTCGTCGCCCGTCGTAACCACGTGATCATCGATGCCGCCACTGCGAGGAGGCTCTCCGCGGACGCCTACGTGACGCGCGCGCTGACGCCGCGCCCGATGCGAGGCTTCGGCGACGTGGAGCCGATCACCGTGCGCCGGCGTGGGGTTTGAACACGTACGTGCGGTAGGCCCAGAACCGGAATGCGGTGCCCAGCACCAGCCCGACACCGTTGGCGGAAACGTTGTCCGCGAGGGCGCTGTCCAGACCGAGCGCGTAGTGCGAGATGGCCAGGCAGCCCGCGGAGATCGCCAGCCCGAGGCCGTTGAACCAGAAGAAGAGCACCGCCTGGCGGGTGACCGGCACGCGGCTGCGGTGTCGCCAGGTCCAGTACCGGTTGCCCAGGTAGGTGACGACGGTGGCGACCACGACCGACAGCGCCTTTGCGGTGATCGGCTTGTCCGGCAGCAGCGCCGGGTCGCCCGCGAAGCGGAGCACGTTGAACAGGCTGACGTCGATGACGTAGCCGGCCAGCCCCACCAGGCCGAAGACGGCGACCTCTCGGCCGAACCCTCGACGCCTGCCGGTCACCGACAGCGCAGGTGGCCCGGTCACGTAGCGTCGACAACTGGGGAAACGTGGCCGCTCACAGCTCCCATGCTCGCACTAGGCTGCTGCGGTGACCGGCGGCTCGCGGCAGACTCCCGTGGACGGCCCCACGGTCGCCGTCGTCGGCGGTGGGCAGCTGGCGCGGATGATGCAGCCGGCGGCGATCGCGCTGGGCGTCCCGCTGCGGCTGCTGGCCGAGGCGCCGGACGTGTCCGCCGCCCGGGTGGTCGCCGATGTGCAGGTGGGGGCCGCGAGCGACCTAGACGCCGTACGCCGGGTGGCGGAGGGCTGCGAGGTGCTGACCTTCGACCACGAGCACGTGCCGAGCGAGCACCTGCGCGCCCTGGTGGCCGAGGGGGTGGTCTGCCGGCCCGGGCCTGGCGCGCTGGTGCACGCCCAGGACAAGGCGGTGATGCGGCGCCGGCTCGCCCAGCTGGAGGTCCCGTGCCCGCGCTGGAACGTCGTCTCCTCGCCGCAGTCGGTCGGTGCCGTCGCCGACGAGCTGGGCGGCTTTCCGCTGGTTCTCAAGACCACCCGGGGCGGGTATGACGGCAAGGGGGTCTGGGTGGTCGGCTCCGTGCCGGACTCGAAACGGGCCTTCGATGCTGCGGCCGCCGCCGGGGTCGAGGTGCTCGCCGAGGAGCGGGTCGACTTCGCCCGCGAGCTGGCTGCGGTGGTGGTCCGCTCGCCGTCGGGGCAGACCGCGGCGTACCCGGTGGTGGAGTCGGTCCAGCGCGACGGCATCTGTCACGAGGTCGTGGCCCCCGCCCCCGGGCTGGCCGAGGACCTCGCCGTGCACGCACAGCAGGTCGCGCTGAGGGTGGCCGTCGAGCTGGGCGTCGTCGGGGTGCTGGCCGTGGAGCTGTTCGAGACCGGCGACGGTCGGGTGCTGGTCAACGAGCTGGCGATGCGCCCGCACAACAGCGGGCACTGGAGCATCGACGGGGCGGTGACCAGCCAGTTCGAGAACCACCTGCGCGCGGTGCTCGACCTGCCGCTCGGCAGTGCCCGCGCCCGGGCCCCCTGGACGGTGATGGTCAACGTTCTTGGCGGCGACGTCGACCGGCTGTACGACGGCTACCTGCACGTCTACGCCCGCGACCCGGGCATCAAGGTGCACCTGTATGGCAAGTCGGTGCGCCCGGACCGCAAGGTGGGACACGTGAGCGCGTACGGCGACAACCTGGAGCAGGTGCGGTCCCGGGCCCGGCACGCCGCCGGCTGGTTCGCCGGCACCGAGGACGAGGAGGCCGGCAGTGGCTGACGAGCAGGCGACGGGCGGCCGGCCGCGCGTCGCCATCGTGATGGGGTCGGACTCCGACTGGCCCACCATGCAGGCAGCGGCCGAGGCGCTGGCCGAGTTCGCCGTCGGCTTCGAGGCCGACGTCGTCTCCGCGCACCGGATGCCGACCGAGATGCTCGCCTACGGTGCCGGGGCGCACGAGCGCGGCCTGCAGGTCCTCATCGCCGGTGCCGGCGGGGCCGCGCACCTGCCCGGGATGCTCGCTGCTGTCACCCCGCTGCCCGTGATCGGCGTGCCCGTCCCGTTGCGGCACCTCGACGGGATGGACTCGCTGCTGTCGATCGTGCAGATGCCCGCCGGTGTCCCGGTGGCGACGGTGGCCGTCGGTGCTGCCCGCAACGCCGGCCTGCTGGCCGTGCGCATCCTCGCCGCGACCGATCCGGGGCTGCGCTCGGCGATGGTCGACTTCCAGGCCGAGCTCGCCGAGACCGCGCGCGACAAGGGGGCTGCCGTCCGCCGCGATGCCGCCCGGTTGTCCGACCCCGATGGCCGGCGCACGGGCTTCTGAGCGCCGTACGTGCTACGGGACGTCGTTCAGGATCTCAGCGAGCTCGGCAAGCATCGCCCGTTCGTACGGCACCCAGGCCGCAGCCACCTCATCGGGCTCGAAGAAGGACAACACGACGGCAAGCGGGGTCGGCAGGCTCACCTGGAAGCGGGTGCCGGCGCGACCGTGCCTTTGGCGGGTTCCTAACCCTGCCGCTGCTATGTATAGTTGCCATGGGCTTCTAGGTATCGGGGTGAGGCGGGTGAAGATCGACAAGGACCTGGTGGCGGCGTCGGCGACTCCGCTGGTGCTCGGGATCCTGGCCGACGGCGAGTCGTACGGGTACGCCATTTTGAGACGGGTCAACGACCTGTCCATTGGCCGCATGACCTGGACCGACGGGATGATCTACCCGCTGCTGCACCGGCTGGAGCGGCTGGGTTATGTGCAGGCCACCTGGCAGGTGGCACCGAGCGGTCGGCGTCGGCGGCACTACGCCATCACCCCATCCGGCGTACGGGCCCGGGCGGGGCGGAGGCGGCCGTGGGAGGTGGTCACCGACGCCCTCGACGGGGTGTGGCGGGCCGCCGCCACCGGCCTGGAGCAACCGCACTCCGCGGCGACCGGGCACGGTCGGTGACCCACGTGGATCAGACGCTGCCCACCGGGCTGGAAGCACAGATCGACCACTGGCGGGGATATGTGCACCGTCATCGGGCCATCACCACCAGCGATGCCGCGGAGCTGGAGGATCACCTCCGGGAGCAGATCGCCGAGCTGGAGCGGACCGGCCTCAGTGGAGACGAGGCCTTCCTCGTCGCCGTACGGCGGATGGGCGGCCTGGACCAGGTCTCCAGCGAGTTCGCGCGCGAGCACTCCGAGCGGTTGTGGAACCAGCTCGTCCTCGCCTCCGGCCCGGGCGAGTGTCCGGGAGCCCATGCCCGCCGAGAGCTGGTGGTCGTGCTTGGACTGGCCGCGGCGGCTGCGCTGGCGATCAAGGCCCCGCTGCTGGCCGGCCTCGGCTGGAACGACGACAACGCCGGGTTCTACATCCGCAGCCTGAGCCTTTTCGTCCTCCCGTTCCTCGCCGCCTTCTTCGCCTGGAAGCGCCGGCTGGGCTGGGTGGCGTCGGCGCGACTGCTGGTGCCGCCGTTCGCGGTGGGCGCCGTCGTCGCCAACGCCTACCCGTTCGCCGAGACCGGCTCCACGGCGGTCCTGGTCGCGATCCACCTGCCCATCGTGCTGTGGCTGACGGCTGGTCTGGCCTACCTGGGCGGCGAGGTGCGCTCGCATCCGCGGCGGATGGACTTCATCCGGTTCACCGGCGAGTGGGTGGTGTACTACGCGCTGCTCGCCCTCGGCGGCGGCGTGATCGTCGGGCTCACAGCGGCCGGCTTCACCGCTCTCGATCTGGACGTGTCCACCGTCGTCCCCGAATGGGTCCTGCCGTGCGGCGCGGCGGGTGCCGTGGTCGTCGGCGCCTGGCTGGTCGAGGCCAAGCAAAGCGTGGTCGAGAACATCGCGCCCGTGCTCACCCGGGTGTTCACCCCGGTGACCGCGCTCATGCTGGTGGCCTTCCTCGTGGCCATCCCCTCCAGTGGAGGGTTGGTCGAGGTCGACCGGGACCTGCTCATCCTGGTCGACCTGATCTTGGTGCTGGTGCTCGGGCTGCTGCTGTACGCGATCTCCGCACGCGACCCCGAGGCGCCGCCGGACACCTTCGACCGGCTGCAGTTGTTGCTGGTGGTCAGTGCCTTGGCCGTTGACGCGTTGATGCTCTTCGCCATGTCGGGTCGGGTCGCCGAGTTCGGTGTCAGCGCCAACAAGGCTGCGGCGCTAGGGCTGAACCTCGTCCTGCTCGGCAACCTCGCCTGGGCCGCGCGACTGAGCACCGGGTTCGTGCGTGGTCGCCTGCCGTTCTCGACGCTTGAGCGTTGGCAGACCGGCTACCTGCCGGTCTACGGCATCTGGGCCGCGCTGGTCGTCGTGACCGTCCCACCCGTCTTCGGATTCGCCTGACTCGACTCAGCCGGCGCCGACGTCTGGCCGTATGTCCATATCGGAAGCCGACCGTCCCGGAACCGGTCCTAGGATGCACTGCATGGCCGAGTTGCGCGACCAGATCCTCGTCCCGGTCGTCCCCGTGTGCTCCAACAAAGCCGGCCGCTGGCCGATGATCAGCCGGCCGGCCAAGCTCGCCCGCGTCCTCTCCGCGACTGGAGCCTGAGCAGTGGCGCTGCCCTCCGCTGCGGGGCTGCTCACTGTGGTCCCGGCGAACCAGGCCGGCTGCGACGATCTGCGGGCGCTTTTCGGCACCCGGGGCGCTGCCGCGACGTGCCAGTGCCAGCGCTACAAGCTGGCGCCGGGGGAGTCGTTCCGGTCGATGCCGGTCGAGGAGCGGGCGCATCGGCTGCGCGTCCAGACCGCATGCGGGGACCCGGGCAGTCCCGGGACCAGCGGACTGGTGGCCGTCCTCGACGGCGAGGCGGTCGGCTGGTGCGCCGTCGAGCCCCGGTGCCACTACCACGGCATGCTCCGCAACCAGCGGGTGCCGTGGGCCGGGAGGGACGAGGACAAGCAGGACGGCACCGTGTGGGCCATCACCTGCCTGTTCGCCCGCGCGGGGTTGCGTCGCCGGGGGGTCAGTCGGGCCCTCGTCCTGGCGGCGGTCGACTTCGCCCGCAGCGGTGGCGCCCGCGTCCTCGAGGCGTACCCGATGACCGCCCCGCGCGCGATCGACGAGGAGCTGCACTGTGGGTTGCTGTCCCCGTTCGTCGATGCCGGGTTAATCGTGGTGGGTCGACCCACCACGCGGCGCGCTGTGGTGCGCATGGAGCTCGCGAGCACCGACGATGAAGGCCCAGACCCCGGGAGGACCTGACGATGGCCTACCAGCCCAGAACCCTGGACGCCTCCACGTGTTCCCGTGAACGGCGAACCTGTGGAGATCGACCTGCAGTTCACCGGCCCCCGGCGAGCCTGAGGGACGCTGAAGGTTCCGAGGGTCCAGCGCCCGTCAGGGGACCAGGACGAGCTTGCCGCGGACGTGGCCGGCCATGCTGATCCGGTACGCCTCGGCGGCGCGTTCGAAGGGGAACGTTTGCACCGTGAGCACCAGCGTGTTGTCGGCCAGCCGCTCGGCGACCTCGGTCAGAGCCGCGGCCGGCCGGCTGTCGGCGCCGCCGCCGCTCACCTGGGCACCGGCTTCACCGGCGGCGAAGTTGGCGATGCTCAGCACCTTCGCCGGGTCCGGCGCCAGGCTGACCAGCTGCTCGATCGGCGTCTTGCCGGCAACGTCGAACACGGCGTCGACCGGCCCGCCGGCGGCGACCCGGACCCGCTCGACCACGCCGTCGCCGTAGCCGACCGGGATCGCGCCGATCTCGCGCAGGTAGTCGTGGTTGGCCTCGCTGGACGAGG
>JBBSMN010000031.1:0-19013 GCA_038233135.1 Propionibacteriales bacterium | reverse complement strand
TCATCCACCCGCAACCCGGCCGATGATGCGCGTCACACCTGCAGGGCTGCATCCCTGCAGTGTGAAGAGCCGCCATTGGTACGTGTCGGCGTCCCTCCGCGCGCAGCGGCCACGTCAGCGGCACGTCAGCGGCACGTCAGCGGCACGTCAGCGGCAACCGAGTCTGCGTGGCCCTGCGTGATGTGGACTACCTTGGCTCGGTGCTGTTCGAGAGCTTCAGCTCCGCAGTCATGTACCCCACGCTCAGCAACAGCCTGTCGGTGTGGCGCAACCTGTGGACAGACGGGGAGGACCTGGCCGCGCACGCCCGATCGTTCCTGCTCGAGCGGCTCGCCTAGATGGGCGCACCGGCCTGGGTCGGGGTGGACGTCGGGACCAGCGCGCTGAAGGTCGTCGCCTTCGCCTTCGACGGTGATGTCGTCGCCTCCCACGAGGCCCCGCTGGCTGTAGACCGGCCGGCCGGCGACCGGGCCGAGGCCGACCCGACGGCGTGGCTCGATGCCGTGCACGCCGGGCTGGTCGACGTGCGCGGGCAGGCCGGGTCCGTCGAGATCGCAGGTGTCGGCGTCACTGCGCATATGCACGGGACCTTGCTGGTGGGTGCCGGAGGTGATCCGGTGCGGCCGGCGGTGTTGTGGCCGGACCGCCGGGCGGTCAGTGAGCGAGAGCGCTGGGAGTCGCTGCCGGCGCCGGTGCGGTCCCGGCTCGGAGGCCCCTGGTCGCCAGGGATGACGGGACCTGTGCTGGGCTGGCTCGCCCGGAACGAGCCGGAGCGGCTGGCCACCGCCCACCGGGTGCTGCTGCCCAAGGACTGGGTGCGGGACCGGCTGACCGGCGCGGCGCCCGCGCTGACCGACCCCAGCGACGCCTCGGCGACGCTGCTGCGGGATGTGGCCGCGGGGGAGTGGTCAGCCGACGCACTCGCCGTCGCCGGGGTCACCAGCGGCTTGCTGCCCGACGTCGTGGCCTCCGACCAGGTGGTCGGCCGCTGGTCCGACGACGATGCGGTCGTCGTTGCCGGGGCAGGCGACACGCCGGCTTCGCTGCTTGCTCTCGCGGGCTGCGTGGGCGGGTGGCGCCCGGACGACGTCGTGGTCAATCTCGGCACCGGCGGACAGGTCATCGTCCCGACAGCACAGCCGCCGCAGGGCGAAGGGTGGCCCGCCCACCAGGTCTATGCCGACGCCGCCGGCGGGCTCTACGCGATGGTCGCGGTGCAGAACGCCGGGCTGGCGCTGGGCTGGGTGCGTGACCGGCTGGGGCTGAGCTGGTCGGAGTTCGGCCGGCTGGCGCGGTCGGCACCGACCGGTGCCGACGACGTGCTGTTCGCGCCGTTCGTCACCGGGGAGCGGGGACCACTGGCACCCTCCCGGGTCAGCGAGGTGGGATGGGTCGGCGGCCGGGACCGACCGGTGGAGCTGCTCGTGCGGTCCGCGGTCGAGGCTCAGCTGTTCCTGCTGCGCCGGGCCTACGAGCTGGTCGGCGCCGCCGCCGGCCGCGTCCTGCTGGTCGGCGGCGGTGCTCGGGAGAGCTGGGTGCAGCAGCTCGTGGCCGACTGCCTGCAGGTGCAGGTGCTCCGAATCGAGCTCCGTAGCGCTGCCGCCACGGGTGCGGCGCTGTTGGCTTCGAGTGGAGCCGGTGAGCAGCTGACGGTGTCTGCCCCGGTGACGGAGGTCGAGCCGCAGGCCGCGCCGGCGCTCGACGAGGCGTACGGGCGGTGGTGCCTCGCGATGTATGGCGACGGATGACGACCGCGACTCCTGCGCCACACGGCAGCCCATCACTCGTACGACGACCCCAGCGGCGCGCTGCCGGCTGCTCGGGCGACCTCAGCCGACACGGGCGTGGCCTTGACCAGCTCCTCTCGACCGCCCCCGCCAGAGACGCCAAGGGTCAGCACCGGTCCCACGCCCTGGGCGTAGAGCTTGTACTCCATGACGTCGGGCTCGATCGTGATGGTGTCCTTGGTCAGCAGCGCCTGCTCGTAGTGCCCTGCAGGCACGTCCACCATCTCCTGCACGCTGAGCACCTCGCCGTTGTCCTCCGCCTCACCCTGGTAGTACTCCTGCCGGTAGGCCGTGCCGGCAGCTGGCCGCGCGGGCACGATCCGCCCGCCAGCGCGCCGTCGACGCCGGCCTCGAACGACCCCTCGCGGGACGACACCTCGCCGTCCTCGAACTCCGCCGTGTCCTCGCCGAGGTACCAGATCGTGCCGGAGCTGTCCTGGGCGTACCAGTCGTAGGTGTCCTCGACGACGGCACCAGACCGCGTGACCGTGTCCCGGACAACGCGCGCGGCGATGCCGTTAGCGATCCGCTTGGTGGCGGAGGTGACCGTCACGCGGACCCGCAGCTCGGCCCCCTGTCCGTCGGTCTCGGTGTAGGTCCAGCGTGTCCGCGGCTTCATCGGCCAGTACCGGTTGTCGATCTCGGTGGTGAAGTCGGCCGGGTCCAGACGGACGGTCGCGCTGCCCCGCGGAAGCTGCACGCCGGCGTCCGCAGGCGACGGCGCGGCGGGCTTCTCCTCCCCGGCCGAGCGTCCGGCGGCGAGCACAGCGGCACAGGCTGCCACTGCTGCCGTGCTGACGTCTCCCGGAGCAGGTCGTCGCCGTCGCGTCGGCGTCATCACGGGGCTTCGCCCTCGCGGTCGGTGTCTGACCCGACGACGGTGAATTGCTCGTCCAGCTGCACGTCGACCTGGCGACCGTCGCTCAGGGTGACCTCGACCTCGTACCGGCTCTCCTCGTCGCCCACCTCGGTACCGGTCACGCGGTCGCCTCCGGTCTCCGACAGTGCGGCTTCCGTCGCCTGGTCGAGCGCGGACCCCGTGATCGGCCTGTCTGACGCGTCATCGTCGGCGCCAGCGGCCATCGCGGCCCCGGCCCCGACTGCTGTCAGCAGGACGACGGCGCCGGCAACGAGCGCGGTCTTCTTCTTCGTCAGGCGGATGTGCATGGCAGGCTCCTTCGGTTGGTGGCGCTTCGTTGCTGGACGTTAGAACGGCCAGGTGAGCAGACGATGAGTGCGCGAGCCCCCGGATGACCCGGCACAGCGCCGGAAGCTCTCATGTGCGGTTCATCTGGCTGCCTAGCATGAGCAGTGTGCGTGTCCTGGTCGTCGAGGACGAGCCCAAGATGGCCCGTCTGCTCCATCGCGGGCTGACCGAGCGCGGCGATGTTGTCGAAGTGGTCAGGACTGGCGAGGATGGCGTCATCGAGGCCGCGGTCGGCGATTACGACGTCGTCCTGCTGGACGTCATGCTGCCGACCATCGATGGGTTCGCCGTCTGCCGCCGGCTGCGCCAGGAGGGGAGCTGGGTCCCCGTGTTGATGCTTACCGCGCGCACCGCGGTGGAGGATCGCATCGCGGGGCTCGACGCCGGGGCGGACGACTACCTGGTTAAGCCGTTCTCCCGGGACGAGCTGCTCGCGAGAATCCGTGCACTGGTACGCCGGGGGCCGGTGCAGCGGCCCACCAGGCTGAGTGTGGGCGACCTGACACTCGACCCGGCGGCTCGTCGAGTGTGGCGCGGCGAGCAGGAGATAGTGTTGTCGGTTAGGGAGTTCTCGCTGCTTGAGGCGTTCATGCGCCGCCCAGAACAGGTCCTGACTCGCAGCCAGCTTCTCGACCACGCCTGGGACATCGCGTACGAGAACCGGTCCAACGTCGTCGATGTCTATGTCCGGTACCTGCGGGAGAAGATCGACCGCCCTTTCGACTGTCACTCTTTGCAGACGGTGCGGGGTGTCGGCTACCACCTCACCTCGGGTAGCCGATGAGGCATTCGCTGCCGCTGCCGCTGCCGCTGCCGCTGCCGCTGCCGCTGCGGCTGCGGGTGGCGATCGCCTTCGCGGTGACAACGGCGGTTGCGGTCGCCGGGCTGGGGACGTTCGTCTACTACCGAGTCCAGGCGACCCTCATGGACAGGAACAGTCTTCGCTGGAGGGGCAGCTGGACACGCTGGCCAAACTGCCGAAGGCGCGCCGCCCAACTGCGGTGTTGGAGACGACAGGCGAGTCCTTTGCGCAGGTCCTGGCGCCGGGGGGCACGGTCGTGGCGTCATCTCCGCAGGTCGTCGGCCGCATCGTCGGCCCCGGCGTACTGGCCGCCGCCGGGTCGCAGTCGGGCGTCGAGCGACCAGTGCTTCTGGCCAGTGAGGGCGAGGCGGAGCCAGCCCTGCTGCTGCTGCGGGGCGTCGACGGCCAGGTCCTGCTGGTGGGGGCCTCCCGGGACCCCGTCGACGACGCCCTGGACAAGGTGCTGACCCAGCTGCTGATCGGGGGCCACTGGCCCTCCTCCTCGCGTCGATGATGGGTTACCTGGTGGCGGGCTCGGCGCTGGCACCGATCGAGCGGATGAGGAGGCACGCATCCACAATCTCGTCCAAGAGCTCTGCGGACCGATTGCCGGTGCCGGCCGCCCAGGACGAGCTGCGGCGCCTGGGCCGCACGCTGAACGCCATGCTCGACCGGCTCGATGCGGGGCTGAGGCGCGAGCGCCGTTTCGTCGCCGAGGCGAGCCATGAGCTGCGTACCCCGTTGGCCCTGCTCCGGATGGAGCTCGACCTCGCGTTGACCCGACCGCGGGACGCGGCCGAACTGCGCGCTGCCCTGGACTCGGCCAGCGAGGAGGTCGACCGGCTCACCCGGCTGGCCGAGGACCTGCTGCTGCTGGCCGCTGGTGACGACGGCCGGCTGGAGCTGGCCGAGGTGGACGTCGACACGGGGGACCTGCTGCGCGAGCTGGCCGACCGCTTCACCGCCCGGGCCAGCGCGCAGGACCGGCGCATCCAGGTCACCAGCGACCTCGCGGTGCTGGTTCGAGCCGACCGCATGCACCTGGAGCGTGCTGTGAGCAACCTGGTCGACAACGCGCTTCGGCACGGTGGCGGCGACATCCGGCTCAGCGCCGAGGAGGCTGACGGGTGGGTGGTGCTCCGGGTCTCCGACCGTGGTGCGGGCGTGGACGTCGATTTCCGCCGGCGCGCCTTCGACCCGTTCAGTGGGGCGGTGGAGGCGGGATCGGCTCGCAGTCAGGGGTTGGGACTGGCCATCGTGCAGACCATGGTCCGGGCTCACCGTGGCACCGTCTCCATCGAGGATGGCACCGGCGGTGAGGGCATGGTCGTGGCCATCTCGTTGCCCGGGCCGGGGTGCTCGCTCGCCGAGCCTGGCGGGACTACGCTCCCGCCCATGCCCGACGGCACCTACACCGTGGAACGCCGCACGCACATCGATGCCCCGCCCTGGCGCGTTTACGAGCAGATCGTGGACTTCCACAACTGGACCCATTGGTCGCCGTGGGAGGACCTGGACCCGGACATGCAGCGGACGTACGCGGGGCCGGGATCGGGTCCCGGGGCTGTCTATCGCTGGTCGGGCAATCGCCGGGCCGGCCGGGGCACGATGGAGATCACCCACGTCTCCGAGCCGTCGACGGTTGAGATCGACCTGGCCTTCGAGAAGCCTTTGAAATCCCGCAGTCGCACCACGTTCTCCATCGACGCGGACGGGAACGGCTCGGGCGTCATCTGGTCGATGACCGGCCCGAAGACCGCCATGACGAAGGTGATGGGCGTCTTCACGTCGATGGACAAGCTGATCGGGCCGGACTTCGAGAAGGGACTGGCGCGCCTTCGGGCGGTCGCTGAAGAGTTCCCCGGCTGAGTCCTTTCTTTACGACCGTCGGCGATATATCGTGACTGTGTCCGACAGTCGTTAACGAGGAGCAAACATATGCACGGCGCATGGCATGGCAACGGTCCGTCCTTCCCCCACCGGGGCGCCCCCTGGGGTGGTGGCCCCCCGCCCTGGGTCAACGCACTCTTCGGCTCCGCCGTGGGCGGCAAAGCCGCATCCATGCGGCCACCCAGGGTGCGTCGGGGCGACGTCCGGGTGGCGATCCTGGACGTGCTCTCCAGCCAGCCGATGAACGGCTATCAGCTGATCCAGCAGATCGCCGAACGCAGCAACGGGCAGTGGAAGCCCAGCCCGGGGTCGGTCTACCCGACCCTGCAGCAGCTCGAGGACGAGGGCCTGGTGCGGTCGGTGCAGGCGGACGGTCGCAAGGCGGTCGAGCTGACCGATGCCGGCAGGCGCTACGTCGAGACCAACACCGACGAGATCGCCGCTACGTGGGAGGCGTTCGGGGACCAAGGCGACGACGACACGGCGGACCTGCGGGGCACCATCAGCCAGGTCGCGGCCGCGGTGTGGCAGGTGGCCGTGTCCGGCACGCCGCGGCAGCAGGAGCAGGCCAAGGCTGTCCTGGCAGACACCCGCCGGCAGCTCTACGGCCTGTTGGCCGACGGGGATGACGAGCAATGACCCCGAATCCCGAGCTTCGCGTCGGTGATGCGGAGCGAGACGTGGCGGCGGCGTCCCTGGGCGAGCACTTCGCCGCCGGCCGCCTGACCCGCCAGGAGTACGACGAGCGCAGCGACCTGGCACTGCAGGCGCGGACGCAGGCACAGCTGGACCGGCTGTTCGGCGACCTGCCCGGCGCCAGCTCAGCACCCCGTACGGACCAACCGCCCAGCCGTCGGCGCCCACATCCGCCGTCCCCGTGGCTCGCCCGCATCCCGTGGGTGCCGTTGCTCGTCCTGTTGGTCGTGTTTGCGGTACTGCCACATGCTCCCTTCCTGCCGCTGGTGCTCCTCGGCTGCCTGTGGTTCTTCGGACCGTGGCGGCACCGTGCGCGGCCACACCATCATCGCTGGTAGGTCCCGGGGGCCGCACTGCCAGGAGCGCTCCATCGCCACTGCGACTCACCAACTGCAAGGCCGCCACCTGCCAGGTGGGTCACCGCCAGTTGTGCGCAAAGGCACCACGGCCGCGCGCAGTCGTGGTGCGTTGCCGCACACTCGAAGGCGGTCGCCGGTTAGCCTCGGTCGTTAGCACTTCGAACCTGCGGGGCAGAATTGAGGAGCCAAGAGCATGACAGCCTGGGACACGCAGCGGTCACAGTCACCGATCTGTCGATCAGCGTCCCCTGGTATCAGCGGCTCATCGCGTCGGACCCGGTGCTCGATGAGGACACCGGCCCATTCCGCCACGTCGTCTTTGCCCTCGGCGACACGCTTCTCGGCCTGCACCAGTTTCCCGAGGGTGCGACGGAGTCGTCGTTCGACGAGCGTCGGGTGGGCCTCGACCACCTGGCATTCGCCTGCGCCGACCGCGCCGAGTTGGATACGTGGCAGTCGCACCTGGACGAGATCGGGATACCACATGGCGGCGTCGTCGATGCCGCCTACGGGTCCGGACTTTCCTTCCGCGACCCAGACAACATCGCTCTGGAGTTCTTCGCCCCACCGGCCTGAGCCGAGTGGGCGCGCTCGGGGTGATGCAGCAACTCGTGGTCACCCGGCTGGCCGCGTTCCGCGTCATGAAGGCCCCGCGGGTTGGATGACGTTGACCTGGCGACTCTTGGTCGTCTGCGTCAGGCCGCGCCTTGTGAGTTGCAGAGCAGCTCGCCGTGGGGGATGAGGAGCCATGCCTCCGACGATGCAGCCCAACGCCGCCAGCCCCGCGCCAGCCTCGCCAGGTCATCAGCGCTCGCTAGCCCACGCTCGATCGCCTGCCCGGCCATGTCGGAGTCGACGACCCGAGCGGCCCACATGCTGCTCCACCACGACACTTCTGCGGATGTGGAGAAGCACCAAGCGCTAGCTGTCGAGGAGACGATGTTGAGCCCAGCCGCCAATGCCCAGCCCTTTAGCCGGCGACCGGCGTCCGGCTCGGCGTTGTTGGCTCGCGCGACCTCCCTGTAGAGCGTGAGCCACTCATCAAGCTCCGGCACGTCCGGCCACCAGATGAAGCCCGAGTAGTCGCTGTCGCGGACCGCCACCAGACCGTCGTGCGTGCAGACACGACTCATCTCGCGGAGTGCGGCAACGGGGTCACTGAGGTGTTGCAAGACCTGGTGGGCGTGCACGATGTCGAATCTGCCCGCCTCGTAGTCGAGGTCGTAGACGTCGCCGACCCTGAGGTCGATGTTGGCCGCGTCAGCCCGCCCAGCTGCCTCACGGGCCGCACTGATGACCGTCTCCGAGCGGTCGAGGCCGACCACGGACCCTGCCGCCGCGATGCGCGCGAGGTCCACTGTGATCGTGCCCGGCCCACAGCCCACGTCCAGGATGCGCGACGTCTCGCGAATCCGGGGAAGCAGATATCCGGCGGAGTTCTCCGCTGTCCGCCACCGGTGAGATCGCAAGACGGAATCCGCGTGGCCGGGGGTGTAGACATCGTCTGGCGTGGTCACGGCGGGAATCGTTGCACTTGGAGGTCGCCGCATCTGCGGACGTCCGGATCTGGGCTCGGTGCGTCGATGACTCACTGACGAGCCGCTCGAGCTGGCGGAAGCGCTGTGAGAGCTGTCGGGCTCGATGGTGATGGTTCCTCGGTCAGCAGGGCTAGCCACGAGCGGCGACGGTGTCGGGCCGGCACGAGCAGCACGGCCAGGATGCAGGCGACTGCGACCAGGCCGAGGATCCACACGTTGGTCCCGAGGAGGGCTCGCGCACCGGATCCGAGTCCGACCCAGAACCCCGACCACAGGACTGCCCCCAGCGCGGAGGCGGTCAGGAACCGCGGGTAGCTGAGACGAGCGACCCCGGCCACTGCGGGCATCACGGTGCGGACGACGGGCAGGAGGCGGCTGACCAGGACGGCGAGCATGCCGTGGCGGCGCAGCTGGTCGGTGGCCCTGTCCCACCGTCCCACACCCGCCCGGCCGATCAGCCGGGTCGCGCGGAGACGGCCTCCGAACCGGCGGCCGACCAGATACCCGGCGTGATCACCGGCGACCGCGCCGAGAGCGACCGCGGCGCCGAGCAGCCCGAGCCGGTCGAGGCCGGTGGTGGCGATGGCGAGGCCGGTGATCGTCGCCTCACCGGGAAAGACGAGCCCCACCCCGAGCGCCGACTCGGCGAAGGCAAGGACCCAACCCATGGCGAGCAGCAGCGGGAGGGACTGCTGGGCCAGCTGCTGGAAGACGTCCATGACGGGCTCCGTACGGGGTGGGGTTGGTGGGTCACGCGCTGTGCAGCGACCCGGTGCAGGTGGTGGACAAGCACCGACCTGCACCGGGTCACGCGGCGGACGCCGCCGGGCGGGTCAGGCGTTGCGGCGCTTGAGGGCCACCGCCGCGGCGAGCAGTGGGATCACCACCCAGGCGGCGAAGACGGCGACACCGGCGCCGGTGCTGAGCTGGCCCGGGAAGTCGGGCACGCTGATGAAGGACTCCTGGGCACTGGTCGGCAGGTACTTCAGTGCGCCCTCCTGCCAGCTGCTCGGGAGCAGCAGTTGGCCCAGACCCGGCAACAAGAACACGAGGCCCACCAGCGTGGAGATCGCAGCGGCGGTGTTGCGCAGCAGGGCGCCGATGGCGACTCCCATGACCGCGATGCCGGTGAGGTAGCCGGTGGTGCCGAGTATCGCGCGCAGCACGCCGGGGTCTCCAATCGAGGCGGTGGCGGTGGCGATGTCGCCGGTGCCGATCAGCGCCTGACCGGCGAAGAAGGCCGCCAGCGCGCCGATCAGCATGACCGGGAAGGTCAGCGCACTGACCACGATGGTCTTGGCCCACAGCACGGGCAGTCGCTTCGGCACCGCGGCCAGCGTCGAGCGGATCATGCCGGTGGCGTACTCGCTGGTGATGGCCAGGACGCCGAGCACCCCGATGACCAGCTGAGCCAGGAACAGTCCCTGCAGCGTGGCCCCGGCCGGGTTGGTGGCGAACTCGTTCGTCGCGTCTCCGCCGTCTCCGCTGAAGACTCCGCCGAGCAGGCCGGCGAAGACGATGCCGACGAGGAAGAGCACCACACCTGCGGCGCCCAACGTCGTGGTCTGGCTGCGCACCGAGCGCAGCTTGACCCACTCCGAGCGCAGCACCCCTGTGAAGCTGACCGGTCGGGCCACATGCTCGCCGCCGGGTCGGTCGACGTTGTCGAGTGGGTCGGTCGGGTCGGTCGGGTCGTGGACGTGCTCGGTCGAGACGGTGGTGGTGCTCATCAGGCGACCCTCAGCTCTGTCGTCGGTGCTGTGGCGGACCCGTGGTACTCCACGGACCCCTCGGTCAGGTTCATGAACGCGTCCTCCAGGGAGGGGCGGTGTGCGGTCAGCTCGTGCAGCGTCAGCGACGCGGCCGCGGCCCGCACGCCGATCTCCTCGATGTCGAGGCCGACGACGTCCAGTGCGCCGTCGGGGTCGGTGGTGACGGTGACTCGGTCGTCGACAAGCAGAGCGGCCAGCTGCCTGGCCTGCGGGCTGCGCACGCGCACGCTGCTCGCCGAGGTGGCGATGAGCTCCGCCACGGAGGTGTCGGCGACGAGACGGCCACGGCCCACCACGATCAGGTGCTCGGCGGTCATCGCCATCTCGCTCATCAGGTGCGACGACACGAAGACGGTGCGACCCTCGGCGGCGAGGCCGCGCAGCAGGTCGCGGATCCAACGGATGCCCTCGCGGTCGAGCCCGTTGACCGGCTCGTCGAGCATGACGGTCTTCGGGTCGCCGAGCAGCGCCGAGGCGATGCCCACACCGCTGCCCCATGCCCAGCGAGAACTTCCCGGCCCGCTGCCGGGCCACCTCGCTGAGCCCCACGAGGTCGAGGACCTCGTCCACGCGATGGGCTCCGATGCCATGGGTGTAGGCCAACGAGAGCAGATGGTCGCGCGCTGAGCGGCCCGGATTGGTCGCGCCCGCCTCGAGCAGCACCCCGAGCTCGTGCATCGGGGCCTTGTGCTGGAGGTAGGACCGACCGTTGACGGTGGAGCTGCCCCCGTCCGGTGCGTCCAGCCCGACGAGCATCCGCATGGTGGTGGACTTGCCCGCACCGTTCGGGCCGAGGAAGCCGGTCACGACTCCCGGCTGGACGGTGAAGGTCAGGTCGTCGACGACGGTCTTGTCGCCGTACCGCTTGGTCAAGTTCTGCAGCTCGATCATGTGATCCTCCAAAAGTGGGGCCGGGGCTCCGACCGATGTCACCAGCGTTGCCGTTCGCGGGTCGCTTGACGTCGTCCGTGCGCAGGCTCTTCGCGCTACGCCGAGTGCGGTACGGCCGGCGGTTTGAGATACCGCGCGAGGACGACGACGCACGGTGCGGCCACGGTTAGGCTCAGCGGACATGACGGTCCCGAGCTCTCTGCGTGGCGCTGTGCGCGACCGGCAGCTCGTGATCGACGCGGCGATCGCCGTGGGCCTGTTCGTGCCGGCCCTGTTGGCCCATGACCCGGACACACCGCCCACGATGCGCTGACCTCGCCCGTCATGCTGTCGATCAGCGCCGTCACCTGTGCGGCCCTGGTGGCGCGGCGGTTGGCGCCGCGACTGGTGCTCGCGGTGACGACCGGTGGCGCAGCCGTGGCCACGGTGCTGATCGGCAGCACCAGCGCGCTGTTCGCGACGGCCATGGTCGCCCTGTACACGGTCGCCGTCACCAGCGACCGCCGCACCACCTGGACCGCCTGGGCGGCGACCGCGGCCACCGGGATTGTCGCGACCGTGCTGTCCGCGCCGTCCTCCTCCGTGCTGACAGAGATCCTGCCTGTCCTGCCGTGGACCGCCGTCGCCGCGGCGGCCGGGGACGCGCTGCGGAACCGGCGGGCGTACGTCGCGGCGACCGAGGAGCGAGCCGAGCGTGCCGAACGGACCCGCGAGGAGGAGGCGCTCCGGCGGGTTGCCGAGGAGCGGCTGCGCATCGCGCACGACCTGCACGACGTGGTGGCGCATCGCATCGCGGTGGTCAACGTGCAGGCGGGGGTCGCCAGCCATCTGCTGGACAGCCGGCCCGACCAGGCCAGGGAGGCGCTCGGGCACGTCCGCAGCGCGAGCAGCGCCATCCTTGAGGAGCTCAGCGACATCCTCAGCGTGCTGCGCCAGCCCGGGGAGACCGTCGACTCGACCGCGCCCGTGCCTGGGCTCGGGCAGCTCGACGCGCTGGTCGCGTCCTTCGCCAAGGCTGGGCTGGCGGTGGACTACTCGCTCACCGGCAAGCCTCGACGAGTCGTCCCGACGGTCGACCTGGTTGCCTACCGCGTGCTGCAGGAGGCGCTGACCAATGCGCACAAGCAAGGAACCGGGATCGCGCACCTGAGCGTGACCTGGCAGCCGTCCGCGCTGGACCTGCACGTCACCAACCCGACGCGGGACTCAGTCGTCCTCGGTGACGACGGCTCCACCGACGGTGCCGGCCACGGACTGCTCGGTATGCGCGAGCGAGCCCTCGCCGTCGGTGGCGCCATCCACGCCGCCCCCAGCCGCACCGACGGAAACTTCCACGTCGACGTCAAGCTGCCGATCGCCGTGGCCGCCGCATGACGATCGGGGTCGTGCTGGCCGACGACCAGACGCTGATCCGGGCCGGTTTCCGCGTCCTCATCGACTCCGCCGACGACCTGGCGGTTGTTGGCGAGGCCGCCGACGGTCGCGAGGCGCTGCGCCTGGTCCGCGACGACCGGGCCGACGTGGTGGTGATGGACATCCGGATGCCCGAGCTCGACGGCCTCGAAGCCACCAGGCAGATCAGCGACGACGAGGACCTGGCGGGCGTACGGATCCTGATCCTCACGACCTTCGAGCTCGACGAGTACGTCGTGGAGGCGCTGCGGGCCGGGGCGAGTGGGTTCCTCGGCAAGGGGGTTGAGCCGGCCGAGCTGCTCGATGCCATCCGGCTCGTGGCGGCTGGGGAGGCGCTGCTGTCCCCCAGGGCGACGCGCGCGCTGGTGGCACGGTTCCTTGCCCAACCCGCCGACGGACCTAGCGGCTCGCCGGACAGCGTCGCCGACCTCACCGACCGGGAGCGCGAGGTCGTGGCCCTCGTCGCCCAGGGGCTCAGCAACGACGACATCGCGCAACGCTTGTTCGTCTCGCCGCTGACCGCAAAGACGCATGTCAACCGCGCCATGAGCAAGTTGGGTGTGCGCGACCGAGCCCAGCTCGTCGTCATCGCGTTCCAGAGCGGCCTGGTCCGCGTGTGACGCGGCGGCAGTCAATTGCATTGCGAGGCAGACCCGCGGGTGCCTAGCGTTGCTGCTTCATCCCGAGGGCATGGCCTGTCCACGGCCCTGTCGGCAGATCGGAGATGCGGGAACGCGATGGCTGCTCAACTGCGCGCGCTGTGCTTCGACGCGAACGATCCGCTCCGTCTCGCGCGTTTTTGGGCGGGCGTCCTTGGCTGGGAGATGGCCGACGACTCCGACGACATCGCACTCCTGCCGAGCGATGACACCGGGTTCCGGATCCGATTTCTTCCGACTCAGCAGCAGAAGTCCGGCCAGAACCAGATGCACTTCGACCTGACGAGCACGTCGCTGGAGGACCAGCAGCAGACGGTGGCCGGGGCTCTGGGACTCGGCGCCCGGCACATCGACGTCGGTCAGCGCCCGGAGGAGGGTCATGTCGTTCTCGCCGATCCCGAGGGTAACGAGTTCGACGTCATCCAACCGGGCAACAGCTTCCTCGCCGACTGCGGATTCATCGGAGCGCTTGCCTGCGACGGTTCGCAGGAGGTCGGGTACTTCTGGAGCGGAGCGCTGGGGTGGCCGTTGGTCTGGGACCAGGACCAGGAGACCGCGATCCGCTCGCCGCACGGCGGTCCGAAGATCACCTGGGGCGGTCCGCCTCTGATGCCCAAGACCAGGAAGGAACGGCTGCATCTCGACCTCGCTCCACCCTCCCACAGTGATCAGCAACCGGAGGTCGACCGTCTCGTCGCCCTCGGGGCATCTTGCATCGACATCGGTCAGGGCGCGGCCAGCTGGGTTGTGATGGCCGATCCCGATGGCCACGAGTTCTGCGTGCTGACCTCGGAGTAGGCGCACAACCCGCGGTTAGGAGTGTGCTTGGGGGGCGGTTTGGACAGTTCGTCGTGCGCCGGGGCGGTCGACCGCGGGATGGCAAAGGGCAGGACCCTCAGCGGTCGGTGCCGGCGGCCGCTTCGGCTTCGGCTTCGGCGCGGATCGCGGCCAGCAGGCCCTGGTAGTCGTCGGCGCAGGGACCGCACTGCGCCAAGTGGGCGGTGATGCCCGGCAGCGCCCGTTCTGGGTCGCCCCCGCGGACGACGATCTCGGCGTAGGTGTGGATCAAGTCGAAGGTCTCCGCGCAGCCGCCGTCACGAGGATCGGTCGCCAGCAGCGCCTCGAGGGTCTCCCACGCGGTCATGACTTCCCCTCCTCTGCACGGATATGGCCACGAGCGATGAGATGGGCACGCAGCTTCCGTCGCGCATCGAACATCGTCTTGTAGATGGCGTTGCGGGTGCTGCCGAGCTCGGCGACCAGGGCGTCCAACGGAGTGGCGTTGACCACGATGGCCACGAAGACCTGCTGCTGGTGCGGTGTCATTGCCTCCTTGACTGCTTCTCGCACAGCTGTCACCAGCTCACGGGACTCGGCCACTGCCTCCGGGCCGGCCCCCAGCGCGGCGGGCAGCCGATCCCATGATTCGGGGTCGAGTCGGACGCCGTCTCGGCGCCAGGCGTGCCGGCCGAACTTGGTGGCCACCTCGAACACCACGAACTTGTAGGCCCAGCTGGTGAACTTGCTCTCCCCACGGAAGTTGCCGATCTTTCGCAGGATCGACATCAGTGCGTCATCGGCGGCCTGGCAGGCCAAGTCGTCGAGCTCTTTACCCGCGATGCCGTTCAGCCCGGCGCGTCGCGACGCCTCGGCCCGAGCGATCTTGAGCAGCAGCACATGCAACCGCTTGATGTAGGCGTCCCGGTGGGGGAGTCCGCCAGGCGCGACGTCCCCATGGCCTCGTTCGGTGAGACCGGCCACCCACTCGGCCGAGGTGTCATCGAGCACCGGACCGGGCAGCAGGTCCGGTACGAGGTCGCTCACGCTGATCGAGCCTACGGACCGTCGATGGGCGTACGCGTCCACCGTCGTGCGGCCATCGTTGTGCGGACATGTTGCCTGTGGCGGTAAGAACCGTGTCCAGAGCCGAGGCTCATCACCACGAGAAGCCCACCCACCGGCGGGGGCAAGACACGTGCAGGAGCCAGCACATGACGTCGACGAACCCCTCAGACCCACCGCAAGCCGCCGCGATGCAGCCGAAGCTCACCAGCGACCACCAGCCGGAGCGGGCGCGGTCGGACCGGGCGGGAGCCGCCCGGACGTTTCCAGCCATGGCGGCCGAGGTCGACCAGATAGAACCCGCACCGCGGCGGGTCCGCGGGGTGCTCAACGGCCAAGTGGTGTTTGACACCACCCGGGCGATCTACGTGTGGGAGTGGCCCAACTACCCCCAGTACTACATCCCGGTCGAGGACGTCATCGGCCACGTCCTGGTCGACGAGCACCACGAGCAGCAGCTGCGCCGGGCCACCGCGAGCCGTCACGGGCTTCTCGTCGGGGACGTGCAACGGAACGGGGCCGCCTGGCTCTTTCACGCCGACGCCCCGCCGGGGATCGCCGGCATGGTGCGCTTCGAGTGGGCGGCGCTGGACGCCTGGTTCGAGGAGGACGAGGAGGTCTTTGTGCATCCGCGCAACCCCTACACGCGCGTCGACGCCCTGCGGTCGCACCGGCTCTTGCGGATCGAGAGCACCGGTGCGGTGCTTGCCGAGACGCGATCCCCGGTCCTGGTGTTCGAGACCGGCCTGCCGACCCGCTACTACATCGACAAGACCGACGTTCGCTTCGAGCACTTGGTCCGCACCGACACGCAGACCTCGTGCCCGTACAAGGGCACCACGACCAGGTACTGGTCGGTGCAGGTCGACAGCACCGTGCACGAGGACCTGGCGTGGACGTACGACCACCCCACCACCGCACTCGCCGCGATCGCCGGAATGGTCGGCTTCTACAACGAGAAGGTCGACGTCATCCTCGACGGCCAGCCGCTGGAGCGGCCCGTCACCCACTTCTTCGACGCCTGATGTCGGCGATCAACCCGCTCTGCGGAACCCGACGCCGCTCAAGTCGGGCGAGCCACTCAGGTAAGACGAGCCGGACGAGGGGCGACCTATGAGGAGACAGCCAGTGCGGGACACCAAGCACGCGTCCCCGCGCCCATCCGGCCAGCGACCAAGGAGACCCCGATGACCCTGCTGCACCCCGGTGACACGTTCCCCGACCTCGACGTGAGCGTCGTGGGGGGTGACTCCCTGAGCATCCCCGCCGCAATGGCCGGCGGATTCGGCGTCGTCTTGTTCAACCGCGGCGCCTGGTGCCCGTTCTGCACAGCCCAGCTGCGAGGGTTCCAGCGGGTGAAGTCCGACCTCGACGATCTCGGGGCCACAGTCGTCTCGCTGTCGGTCGACGACGAACCCACCGCAGCGGAGATGGTCGACAAGCACAAGCTCACCTTCCTGGTCGGCCACAGTGCAGACGCACACAAGCTCTCCGAGCTCACCGGCGCTTTCATCAACCCCGACCCCTTGTTTGTCCAGGCGACCGGCTTCCTGCTTGACCCGGAGGGCAAAGTCTTGCTCAGTGCCTACTCCTCCGGCGCCATCGGGCGGATCGTCGGGGAGGATGCCTTGGGAATGATCCGCCACGTCCAGGGTCAGTAGGACCCTCGCCCGCATAGGGGATGCGACCCGCGTCCGGACCGATGGGAGATGATCTTTTCGTCGGTGGTGGCGTCAGCTCAGGGAGGTCGAGACATGGACGAGGCCCAGGGCCCACGGCAACAGACCGACGGCGCCATCGGGTGGGCGATGACCTCCGAGGACGCGCCGGCGTCCTGGAACGTCGGCACCTACTGGCGGTTGCTGTCCACTGCTTCGACCACGAACGGTCGATCCACCACGTTCGAGGAGCTGTGCTCGCCGGGCGTCGTCGCGCCACCGCACGTGCACGACCACGAGGAGGAGGCGTTCTTCGTCCTGGAGGGCGACCTGGTGTTCCTGCTGGACGAGCAGGAGATCGAGGCGCCGCCGGGGACGTACGTCTATATCGCGCCGGGCACCCGGCACGGGTTTCGCTGCAACTCCGAGGTCGGGCGGGTCTTCAACACCCTGGTGCCGGGCGGCTTCGACCACGGCGTCAGCGAGAACGGCGAGCCGGCTCCACGAGTCGCGATACCGCCTCCCGGCGTGTCGGCGCTCGATGTCTGGCGCGAGCTCGACCAGCACCGGCCCCGCCCGCCGTGGGACGGGAGCGACGACCCGCAGTGGGCAGTGACGGTGGCTACGGCTGAGTTGGTTGCTACTGCGGTAGCATCAGGGTGTGAAACTGAGTGTCAGCCTGTCCGACAGCGACGTAGCGATTCTGGACGAGTTCGCTCGCGCAGCAGGGCTGCGTTCGCGGTCGGCGGCGGTCCAGGTGGCGGTGCGATCGCTGCGCCAGCCCGAGCTTGAGGACGACTACTCGGCCGCATGGGAGGAGTGGGAGGCCTCCGGTGAGCAGGCCGACTGGGACAGCAGCGCCGCCGATGGACTACCCGATGCTCCGCGGTGAGATTCGGCTGGTCGATCTCGAGCCGGTCCGGGGCAGCGAAACGAGCAAGCGGCGTCCGGGAGTGATCGTCAGTAACGACCGCGCGAACGCTGCTGCGGATCGGCTCGGCCGCGGCGTTGTCACTGTCGTGCCCGTGACCAGCAACCTCGGGCGGATCTTCCCGTTCCAGACCCTGCTGTCGGCCGATGCCACCGGTCTGCGCACCGACCCCAAGGCGCAGGCCGAGCAGCTCCGTTCTGTCGCCCTCGAGCGCGTGGGGCCGGTCCTCGGACGAGTTCCGGTCGCTGTCATGGTCGCGCTCGACGACGCGTTACGCCTGCACCTCCAACTCTAGATATCCCCGAAGCGCAACCCGTCAAGCGCCCGTCGCAGTGCGGCCAGATCAGACTGACAGGGCCAGTCGAGGCTCTCCGCGATCTCGTCGCACGCGCACGCGCAGTCGACGGGTGCTTGGACGTCGCCATCCCGGCCGACTCGGTTGGGGCTTACCGCATCTACATCGTGGAGGTTTGGCGCGACGCCGTCGCGCTGGACGCCTGGCGAGCCCAGGTCAACGCTCCGGGCCGGCGCCGACACCCGGCGCATCCGGCCTGTCTGCCAGCGCCGCCCGGGAGTGGGCGGCGCGCGGCGGGCGATCTTCCGACGTTGTGGTGGTTATGGCTACCGCAATTTCGGAAGATCGGCGGCGGGTCGGAACTGCGGCATCGGACCCGTCTACCGCCCCGCCGAAGCCTCGCGCGCCGCCAGCAGAAAGAACTCGTTGCCCGAGGGGTCGGCGCACACCCGCCACGGCACGCTCCCCCGATCAGAGTGCAGCTCCCGCCCGCCCCGGGCGACGAGACCGGCCACCACGTCATCCGTGTCGTCCCCGGCCTCCAGCCGGACGTCGAGGGGCAGCCGGTTCTTGGCGGGCGGATTGGGCGCGGGCTCCGGGCAGTACTCCAGCAGCACGCCGCGCGAGGTTGGGTGTCGCAGGGTCCCCGGTGCCACGCCCGGGGCGCTCACCCAGCCGGTCAGCCAGGTGCGGTGATCGAGTCGGACTGCCCGCCGGAGGTCCGCGAGGTCCTCGCGCTCGCAGAGGTCGCCCGCGTCGAGTCCGAGGGCGCGTTCGACGTGCGCCGTCCCGGGCCGGACGGCACGGTCGTCCTCGATCCGAGCGGCGTCGTCAAGGGCTAGGCGGTGCAGCGAGCCGCGGCGCCGTTGCGGGCGCTCGCCGACACCGACTTCTGCCTGTCCGCCGGCGGCGACATGCTGTGCAGCGTCACCGCGCTGGACAGATCCGCGTGGCGGATCGGGATCGAGGACCCCTACGACCCGGGCCGGATCGTCGCGGTCGTCCCGGTCCGCGTCGGAGGTCTCGCCACCTCTGCCCGCACCAATCGCGGCGCCCACATCGTCGATCCCCGTACCGGCGAGAACGCGGATCGCTGACCGGGCCGGCTGACCCACACAACCGGCGTCATCTCGGGCTCTTCTGACGTACCTGTGGGTCAGTTCCGGCCTGGGAGTGTGGGGCAGTGGCCGCCGAGGCTGAGTAGGGCGAGGGCGATGAGGGCCGCGGGCGACTTGAATCCGAACGCGATCCTGGTGATCAGCCGGATCTTGGT
>JBBSMN010000030.1:0-19856 GCA_038233135.1 Propionibacteriales bacterium | reverse complement strand
CGCGTACCTCCGGCTCCTGGTTGAGCCCGACGGCTCCCACCGCATCGGCCGCGTGTGCGTGGCACGGGCCCACCGGAGGGCGGGTCTGGCGCGGCGGCTGGTGGTCGAGGCGCTGACCCGGACCGGAGCCGACGACCCGGCCGCCGACGTGGTCCTGGACGCGCAGTCGCACCTGGCCGGCTGGTACGAGCGGCTAACGTTTCGCGCGGATGGCGCCCCGTTTGTGGAGGACGGGATCGCGCACCTGCCGATGCGGCTGCGCCGGCGCCGCTGATCAGTCAGTCGAGGGAGGCGAGCCACCGCCTTGTCGTCCCGTACGCCTGCGTGCGCGCGGTCTCGGCGGACAGGAACACGTCGTGCAGGGCGCCGTCGACGCGGGCGATCGTCACGTACGAGCCCAGCCGGTGCGACCAGCGGGCGATCTGCTCGACGTCCAGCACGATGTCGGCAGCGGCGACGTCCTCGGTCCAGACCGGGGTGAAGGCGGTGCGCTTGGAGGCCAGCACCAGCACCGGCGCGTCGACGTCGATGCCGGCGTGCAGCTTGCGGTGCGCTCGCCGGATCGCCCGCATCCAGCCGGCACGGACCGGGAAGCTCTCCAGCGGCTTCCACGAGGTGTCGAAGGTCCACTCGCCACCGTGGTCGCGGTGCAGGCTCTCGGCATAGACGCCGGAGACGGTGCGAGGGATGACCTGGTAGGGACGGCGCGCCCCCACCTGGTCGATCGCCTGCGTACCCACCGTGCGCAGCAGCAGCGAGCCCTGCATGTCCAGCCAGGGACTGTTCAGCACCACCGCTCGCGGGCCGTCGTGCCCGGCCGCCCGCCTGCGGTCGAGCCACAGCGGCACGATCAGGCCACCGGTCGAGTGCGCCACCAGGATCATCTGCGCGTGGCCGTCCCGCTCGGTGATGCGACGCCACGCCTCGTCCAGTTCCGCGTCGTACTCGGTGACGTCCTGGCAGAAGTTGGCGGTCTGGTGCGGTAGCAGGGACCGGCCGTACTTGCGGAGGTCGAGGGCGTAGAACGCGTAGCCGAGCTCGCCGAAGAACTCGGCCAGCCCGCGCTGGAAGAAGTAGTCGCAGAAGCCGTGGACGTAGAGCACCGCACCGCCGTGGCACTGCGGGGCGGGGTGGTGCACGAGGGTGGCGACGACCGGCCCCTCCGCGTCGTCGGGCAGCTCGATCGTCTCGGCGAGGAAGGGCTCGCCGAGCACGTCGGCTCGGTGTGTCTCGGCGACAGGACCCATGGCCCGGATTGTGCCCGAACAGCACCGGCCGGCGCGGAGCCGGGTGACGACCGGCACCGCCGTCGCCTGCTGTTCACGAAGACCTCATTGTCGCGTTGATCCCGAGAGCGGCCATTGCTGCAAACCTCTCCAGCGCGCACAACCAGCGTCCAACCCGGGGTCCGACCCCGGGCGCTGCATTCGTGATGGAGGTCGCCCATGCGAATCCGTAACGTTGCCGTCCCGGCAGCCGGAATCGCGCTACTCGCAACCATGGTGACGGTGACGGCCAATGCCGGCCCGTCCGCACTCTCGCTCGGGGACAAGCTCGTCGGCAGACAGGCCGATGGCACGGTCGTGGTCCCCGAGAACAAGATCGTCGAGCCGGTCGGCGACACCATCGAGCAGAACGGGCGGGTCGGAGACCTGGAGATCAGTCCGGACGGCACGACCGCCGTCAACTTCGGGCGTGCCGGGTTCGACCGCGGCACGCTGACGGTCGTCGACCTGGAGTCCCAGGAGGTGGTTCAGCGGTACACGCCGCCGTCGGGGGTGGGCAGCGGCACCAGCGTGGGTGGGTTGCTCTACTCCGCGGACGGGCGCACGCTGTGGGCCGCCCAGACGGAGAACCTGCTCCGCCTCGACGTGGCGGCCGACGGCACCTTGAGAAACCCGCAGGTGATCGACCTGCCCGCCGACGCGGTCGACTCCGTACCGACCTCCCCGTCCGGCGACCCGGCCCGGCCGCTGCCGAGCGACCTGACGTTCGCCCGCCAGGGCAAGGTCATCGTGACCTCGCTGAACGGCTGGGACACGGTGGCGGCGCTGCGCGCCCGCGACGGCGAGGTGCTGTGGCACACACCGGTCGGCGTCGCCCCGCGCGATGTGGTCGTCGTCCGCGGTCAGGTTTATGTCAGCAACGAGGCCGGGCGCCGGCCCGAGTCCGGTGACTTCACCAACTTCACCTATGACACCCGGGCCGTGGTCGAGAAGCGCAACGGCCGAGCCCGGACCGGGAGCGTCAGCCAGATCTCGCTGCGCAGCCACGAGGTCGTGGAGACTTACGAGGTCGGCCTGGACCCGTCCGCGCTGCTGCGCTGGCGCAACGAGCTGATGGTGACCAACTCCAGCGACGACACGGTTTCGGTGATCGACCTGAAGGACCGCGCCGTCACCCGCACGTTCAACGTGAACCCGTTGCCCGGCCAGCCGTACGGCAGCTCGCCGAACGCGCTGGAGCGGGTGTCCAAGAAGCACCTGGCCGTCAGCCTGGGCCGCAACAACGCTCTGGCCATCTACCGCTACGCCGGCAAGGGCGCCGTCCCGGTGTTCGAGGGGCTGGTCCCCACCGCCTGGTACCCGGGCAAGGTGATCTTCGACGAACAGCTCGGCAAGGTCGTCGTGGGCAACCAGAAGGGCGTCGGCGCGCTGGGGCCGGACCGCACGGTCGACAAGGGCCCGGGCACCACGCCGGCCACCGGACCGCAGGTCTACTCCGACGTGGGGGTCACGCAGCTGCTGGACATCCCCAAGCCGCGCGACATGGCGGCGTCCACCGCGCGGGTCTTCGATCTGAACCAGTGGGACGGGCTGCGCGAGCGCAACCCGGTCGGTGACGGCACGGCCGAGCCGGCGGCCGTCCCACGCCGCATCGGCGACCCGTCGAAGATCAAGCACGTGTTCCTCATCGTCAAGGAGAACCGCACCTACGACCAGGTGCTCGGCGACGACCCCCGCGGCAACGGCGACCCGTCGCTCACCCAGTTCGGCGAGCGCTACACCCCCAACCAGCACGCGCTGGCCGAGGAGTTCCCGCTGATCGACAACCTGTACTCCGACGGGACCAACTCGGCCACCGGCCACACCTGGCTGGACGCCAGCTTCGTCAACGACTACCTGGAGCGCTCGTACGCCAACTACGTGCGCAACTACGGTCAGCCGGACGCGATGGTCTACCCCAAGTCCGGGTTCTTGTGGGACAACGCGCTCAGCCACGGCCTGACCGCCCGCGTCTGGGGGGAGTACGCGCCGTACTTCACCGGGCCCGACGGTTCCAGGTCCACCGGTGACTGGAAGGACTGGTACCGCGACTCGCAGATCCTCGCCGGCGAGAAGGACGGCGAGCTGCACGTGCCGCTCGGCTACTACCAGACCAAGTCCGACGTGCCGTCGCTGGACTCGATCCTGGCCCGCCGTTACCCCAACTACCAGCTGCAGATCCCGGACCAGTACCGCGCTGAGATCTTCGAGCGGGACCTGGCCAACTACGAGGAGAAGGGTGGGCTCCCGTCGCTGAACATGTTCTGGGTGATGGCCGACCACACCGCCGGCAGTGCGCCCGGCTACCCCACCTCGGCGGCGATGGTGGCCGACAACGACCTGGCCACCGGTCGTATGGTCGACGCGATCTCGCACTCGAAGTTCTGGAAGAGCTCGGCGATCTTCATCCTTGAGGACGACTCGCAGAACGGGGTCGACCACGTCGACGGGCACCGCAACATCACCTTCATCGCCAGCCCGTACGCCAAACGGGGCGCAGTGGACAGCTCGTACTACACGCAGCTGAACGTGACCCGCACGATCGAGCAGATCCTCGGCCTGCCGCCGATGAACCAGCTCGACCTGGCCGCCGAGCCGATGTACGACGCGTTCACCGACAAGCCGGACCTCACGCCGTACGACGCGCGGCCGAACCGGATCCCGTTGGACACGATGAACCCGACGCTGAAGCAGGCCGACAGCGAGGTCGAGCGAAGCTGGATCAGGTGGGCGAAGAAGCAGAACTTCGACCAGGTCGACCAGCTGGCGTTCGAGCCGTCCAACCGGATGAGCTGGTACACGTCGTTCGACTACCAGCGGCCGTTCCCCGGTGACAAGAAGGTGCTGACGCCGAAGCAGGTGCTGAAGCGGTACCCGCAGGCGCCGACGAGCACCGACCCTGACGGGGCGCTGCCCGAGACGAGGTCACTCGTGCCACACCGGGTCAAGCAGCAGTGACGGGGCCCAGACTCGACGTCCGGGGCCTGCGCAAAGGGTACGGCGAGGTCGACGCGCTTGCTGGCGTCGACCTCGCCGTGCCGGCGGGCACCGTGCACGGGCTGATCGGTCCCAACGGCGCGGGCAAGACCACCGTGCTGTCGATCGTGCTCGGTCTGGCGCGTGCCGGTGCCGGCTCGGTGCACCTGGATGGGCACCCGTTCGATCAGGTGACCCGGCGGGTGCCCGGTGGGGTGGCGGGCAGCGTCGAGGAGCCCCGCTTCTACCCCTACCTGACCGCCCGGGCCAACCTCGAGCTGTTGGTGCGGCTCGACGATCCCGGTGGCCTTTCGCCGGCGGAGGCGCTGGCCCGCGTCGGGCTGGCAGATCTGGCGGCGGCGAAGGCTCGCGGTCTGTCGATGGGGATGCGACAGCGGCTGATGATCGCTGCTGCCCTGGTCCGGCGCCCGGGCCTGCTGGTGCTGGACGAGCCGACCGGCGGGCTCGACCCGCGCGGCGCGGCGGACCTGCTGGCCCTCGTACGCGGCCTGGCGCTCGACGGGTGTGGAGTGCTGCTGAGCAGCCACGACCTCGGCGCCGTCGCGGAGGCGTGTGACGACGTCACCGTGCTTGTGCGGGGTGCGGTGGTGCGCAGCGCCCCGGTGTCCACGCTGGTGGCGGAGGCACCGGCGCCGACCTACCGGCTGGCCACCAGTGACGACCTCGCCGCCATGCAGGCGCTGACTGGGGCGACTGGCCTCGCGGTGACACCGGTGAGCGACGGGCTGGAGGTCAGCGCTCCGCAGGTGGTGATGGACGAGGCGGTGCTGCGCCTGGGTGCCGACGGCATCGCGGTTCGCCGGCTGGAGACGACCCGGTCGCCCCTGCGGGCGCTGTTCGACCAGCTGACGGCAACCGCCCACAGCGGCCAGGAGGCAGCATGAGTGCCATCCACACCGGCGCGACCACCGAGCCGACCGCCGACGCACCTGCGCCCGAGCGGCCCTCACCGGCCGCGCGGCGGGGGTGGCTCGCGGGCTGCTGGCAGGTGGTGCGTCTGGAGGTCCACAAGCTGGCCGCCCAGCTGCACGTGGTGGTGCTGGCGTGGGCGTGCGTCCTGGCCCCGGTCGCCTTGGTCGCGGTGCTCCGGGTGCAGTCGTCCACCCCCGCCGACACGCTGTTCGGGCGGTGGATCCAGACCACCGGCTTCGCCACGCCCCTGGTGGTGCTGGGTTTCGCCGGACAGTGGGCCTTCCCCGCGCTGGCGTCGGTTGTCGCCGGCGACATGTTCGCGGGCGAGGACCGGCACGCGACCTGGAAGGCGCTGCTGAGCCGGTCCCGCCGGCGCAGCGAGGTGTTTGTCGCGAAGGTCGCGGTGGCCCTGTCCTTCGCGGTCGCGGCCAGCACGCTGCTGGTGCTGAGCAGCCTCGTCGCGGGGGTCGTCCTGATCGGCACCGACCCGGTGCCGGACCTGTCCGGCTCCCTCGTCCCGGCAGGTGAGGCGACCCGGCTGGTGCTGCTGTCCGGGCTCACGCAGTTGCCTCCGGTGCTGGCGATGGCGGCGCTGGCGCTGCTGCTGTCGGTCACGACGCGCAACGCGCTCGTCGCAGTGTCGGGGCCGGTGATCCTGGCGCTCGTGCTGCAGCTGGTGTCGCTCGCCGACCTGCCGCCGCTGCTCCGCGCGCTGTCGCCGTCCGGGGCGTTCGCGTCGTGGCACGGGTTGTGGCTGGACCGGTGGTGGACCGACCCGCTGTGGATCGGGACAGGCAGCATGGTGGGGTTCACCGTCGTGAGCCTGGCCGTCGCGGCGGCGGTCTTCATACGGCGCGACCTGGTGGTGCGCTGATGACGTCGGCCAGGGTGCTCGCACCAGCAGCTGCGGTGCTCGCGGCGATTCCGCTGCTGTCGGGATGCGGGTCGTCCGCCGTCACCGACGAGCGGGTGGAGGGCGCGATGCTGACGTCGTTCAGCCACCTGTTCGCGGCCCAGCAACGCCAGCGCGCGTTGCCCGTCGACGAGTCGGACCTGCACCCCACCGCCCGGTGCGTACGCGACAGCCCGGGCAACCGGCACTCCGGCCCTGGTGAGGACTGGGTGTGCAACCTCACCTGGCGGACCCGGTCCGCGACCACCGGTGGCGCGACGTACTCCTTGACGGTGCGTGCCGACGGCTGCTTCACCGCCGACGGTGACGGGCCAGCAGACCTGAACGGCACGAAGACCATCGTCGCGGCGGACGGTGCGATGGTCGCGAACCCGCTGTGGGCCTTCGACGGCTGTTTTCCGCTGGTGTGAGGGCGAGTCAGCTCGCGTCGGCCGGACGCTCCACCTGCGCCGGCACGAGCAGTGCCGCGCCCGTGGCCGCTAGGCCGATCACGGACGAGAACAGGAAGGCGGCGGTGTAGGCACCCTCGGAGGGCAGACCGGTCGAGCCCACCACGTGTGCGGCGAGGATCGCGGTCGCGACCGCGGCCCCGAAGGCCCCGCCCACGGTGCGGACGACGGTGTTGATGCCGGTGGCGATGCCGACCTGGCCAGCAGGCGCCGCAGCGACCACCAGGTTGGCCATCGCGGCGAACGCGAAGCAGATGCCGCCGCCCAGGAACATCCCAGCGATGACGAACTCCCATGGTGTCGCGTGTGCCACCGACAACAGTACGAAGCAGGCGGTGCAGGATGCGGTGCCGATGGCGAGCACCCGGCGGAAGCCGATGCGCACACCGAGCCGGCCGGCCAGCGGGCCGACCGCCAGCTGCACGGCCGCCGACGGCACCAGCAGCAGCCCCGACGCGGTCACCGAGAAGCCGAAGCCGTAGCCGGCCTCCTCCGGGGTCTGGGCGAACTGTGGGATCAGCAGGAAGCTCGAGAACATTGCCATGCCGATGAGGCAGGCGGTGAGGTTCGTGGCGGCGACCCCTCGCTCACGCAGCACGCTCAGCTCGATCAGGGGCTCGCGGGTGCGGGCCTCGAGCTGGATCCACGCTCCGGCGAGCACGATGCCGCCGCCGATCAGCGCCAGCGTCGTCGGCGCGGTCCACCCCCAGTCCTCGCCGCGGGACACGCCGAGCAGCACCGAGGCGAGCGCCGCGGACAGCAGCAGCGCCCCCGCCCAGTCGATGCGCGACCTGACCTCGGTCTTCGCCGACGGGACGAGGAAGTATGCGGCGGCTGCGGCGGGGACTGCGATCAGACCGAGCCAGAACAGCCAGGCGATGTCGGTGTGGTCGACGATGACGCCGGACAGCGGCAGCCCGATGCCCCCGCCGATGCCGAACACCGCGCTCAGCAGCGCAAGGTGCCCGGGCACCTTGTCGCGGGGGGACGTGTCGCGGACGATGCCGAAGGCCAGCGGGAACACCCCACCGGCAACGCCCTGTAGCACCCGGCCGGCGATCAGCACCTCGATCGACGGTGCCAGCGCGTTGACCACGCTGCCGACGGCGAAGACGCTCAAGACGACGGTCAGCACCCGCCCGCGGCCGTACACGTCGCCGAGCTTGCCGATGATGGGGGTGGCGACCGAGGCGGACAGCAGGAAGCCGGTCAGCACCCAGGACGTCGCGGAGGGGCTCGCCTGCAGTCGGGTGGCGATCACCGGCAGCGCGGGGATCACCAGCGTCTGGGTCAGGGCGAAGCTCACGCAGGCGAGCAGCAGGACCGACAGAATCTGTTGCGGGTGGCGGGTGGTGGGGGTTGCCGGCGGTGCCGGGGCGGAAGTGCTCATCGGCAAGCAGTCAACGACCGGGGACTGCCGGGCATTCCCGCTGACCGGTGTCCGGCCTGCTCAGAAGCGGTAAGTGCCGTGCACGATGGCGCGTCCCAGCGTCTTGAACGCCAGGGTGAACGACACCACTGCTGGTGAGGCGTCGGCGTCGACGCCGAGCGTATCGTCGCCGACGGCGTGCACGACGAAGAAGTAGCGGTGCACCTGGTCGCCCTCGGGCGGGGCGGCGCCGGCGAAGTCGCGGCTGCCGACGTCGTTGGGTACGTGGAAGGCGTCCCCGGGCAGGCTCTCGTCGCCGGCACCGGCACCGCTGCTCAGCTCGGAGCAGTCGGGGGGCAGGTCGACGGCGAGCCAGTGCCAGAAGCCGGACGGGGTCGGGGCGTCGGGGTCGAAGCAGGTCACGACAAAGCTCTTGGTGCCGTCGGGGGCGCCGGACCACGCCAGGTGCGGCGAGGTGTTGCCGCCGGCGCCGACCTGCGCGTCGCCGAGCGGCTGACCGTCGGAGAGGTCGTCGCTGCGCACGTAGAAGGCGGGGACCGCCGGCAGCAGCGGGTACGGGTCGGGGGTCACGGGTCGGTCGAGGCTCATGCAGCGGACGCTACCCGGTCCGGGGGGTGGGACGGTGCAGCGACCTGACCCTCGCCTCGTATCGTCATCAGGTGCCCGACGCCCAGCAGTCCGACCAGGCGGTCTATCCCGTCGGGCTGCGCCTGCACGGTCGGCGGGTCGTCGTGGTCGGCGGCGGGCAGGTCGCCCAGCGCCGGGTGCCTGCCCTGCTGGCGGCGGGTGCCCGCGTGCGGATCGTGTCGCCGTGGTTGCGGCCGGTCCTCGAGGGTCTCGTCTCCACCCGCGAGGTGGAGTGGTCGGCCCGTGGCTACCGCACCGGCGACCTGACCGACGCGTGGTACGCACTGGCCGCCACCGACGACGCCGCCACCAACATCGCGGTGGCCGCCGAGGCGGAGGACGGCCACGTGTTCTGCGTGCGCGCTGACGACGCCTCTGAGTCGTCTGCGTGGACGCCGGCGTCGGGCCGCCACGGCGGGGTGTCGGTCGCGGTGCACGCCCAGCGGGATCCGCGGCGGGCGGCGCACGTTCGTGACCAGGTGGTCGAGCGGCTGCGTACCGGTGACCTGACGGCGCCGCGCCAGCGCGCGCGGGAGGGTGGCGTGGTGCTCGTCGGCGGCGGGCCCGGCGACCCCGAGCTCATCACCCTCGCCGGTCGGCGGGCGCTGGCCGAGGCCGATGTCGTGGTCGTGGACCGACTGGCCCCCACGGGGCTGCTCGACGAGCTGCCGGGCCACGTCGAGATCGTCGACGCCACCAAGCTGCCGCGCGGGCGGGCTGCCGGCCAGGGCGAGATCAACCGGGTGCTCGTCGAGGGTGCCCGTGCCGGCAAGCTGGTGGTTCGGCTGAAGGGCGGCGACCCGTACGTCTTCGGCCGAGGTTTCGAGGAGCTGATCGCCTGCGCCGAGGCCAGCGTGCCCTGCCGGGTGGTGCCCGGCGTCACGAGCGCGATCGCCGTCCCGGCGCTGGCGGGGGTGCCGGTCACCCACCGGGGGGTGGCGCACGAGCTGGTCGTGGTCTCCGGCCACCTGCCGCCCGGGCACGAGGCGTCGCTGGTCGACTGGTCCGCGTTGGGGCGGCTGCACGGCACGCTGGTGGTGCTGATGGGGGTCGACACGCTGCCAGCCATCGCCGCCGCGCTGATTGCGGGCGGCCGTCCGGCCGACACCCCGGTCGCCGTGGTGCAGTCCGGCACGACGGCGGGCGAGCGCAGAATGCTCGCGACCCTCTCCACAGCGGCCGGCGTCGTCGCGGCCGAGCACATCACCGCGCCGGCAACGGTGGTGATCGGTGACGTGGTGGCGGTGGCCAGCGCCGTGGACGCGACCGGGGGCATCGGCACGACGCAGCCCGCCGCCACGATCCAGGTGTGAACGCACCCACCGCTGCGATCCAGCCCGCGGCGGTTGGGTGCTACACGCTGCGCCCGGCCCCCGGCTCCTGACGGACCTGCTCGGGGGCCGGCGTCGCCGGCCAGCCGGCGGGGAACTCGTCGGCGTGTTCCTCGGCCTCCTGTTCCAGTCGCTTGCGGCACTTGCGGGGCAGCCGGTCACCGAAGACGGTGCCGTACAGATGGTCGGTCTCGTGCTGCAGACAGCGCGCCAGCAAGCCGCTGCCCTCGTGGGCTACCTCGTTGCCGCTCGCGTCGACGCCCTCGACCCTGGCCCGGTCGGGGCGGGCACACGGCACGAACCCACCCGGCAGGGACAGGCAGCCCTCGTCCGCGTCGTCGAGCGTGCGGTCCTTGCCCTCCGGCAGCACCAGCCGCGGGTTGCAGACGACGCCCTGGTGCCGCTCGTGCTCGTCGTCGAAGCAGTCAAAGACGAACACCGCGAGGTCGACGCCGACCTGGTTGGCGGCCAGGCCCACCCCGTCAGCGGCCCGCATCGTCGCCACCATGTCCGCCACCAGGCGGCCGAGGTCGTCGTCGAACGTCGTGACCGGTTGAAGCGCGCGGTGCATGACCGGATCGCCCCACCGGGTGATGGGACTGACGGTGCCGCCGGTGGGGAGGTCGCTCACGAGGGGCGAGGGTAGTGCCCGCGCACTGGATCGACACGCCGCGTCCGGCGTGTCCGTAGACACATGGATACGCGGTATGCATACTGCGTATCCATGACGATCAGACACGGGCTGCTCGCCCTGCTCGAGCACCTGCCGATGTACGGATACCAGCTGCGTACCGAGTTCGACCGGGCCACCGGTGCCACCTGGCCGCTCAACGTCGGGCAGGTCTACTCCACGCTCTCGCGCCTCGAGCGTGACGGTCTGGTGGCCGGCCAGGGGGAGGACGACGAGGGTCGCACCCGGTACGCGATCACCTCCCTCGGGGCAACCGAGGTGCGGGACTGGTTCACGCGCCCGGTGGAACAGAACAACCGGCCTCGAGACGAGCTGGTGATCAAGCTGGCGCTCGCCGTCACCGTGCCTGGTGTGGATGTCGTCGCGGTGGTGCAGACGCAACGCAACGCGACGCTGCGCCGGCTGCAGGAGCTGACCCGCCTCAAGGCCGGGAATGGGCGACCGGACGGTGTCGGCGACCGCGGGGGAGTCGCCGACCTGTCCTGGTCGCTCGTCCTCGAGTCGTTGCGCTTCGCCGCCGACGCCGAGCTGCGCTGGCTGGACCACTGCGAGGCCAGCGTGCTGCGCGCATCGCGAGCGCAGCGGACCACCGTCGGGGCACCGCAGCGACCGGCGAGCGTTGGCCACCGTGAGGAGGTCCCGAGATGAGCGACCCAGTGCTGCAGATGGGCGACGTCGTGCGGATCCACGGCAGCGGCGACGCCGCGGTGCACGCCCTGCGCGGGCTCGACCTCGTCGTGGGTGCCGGCGAGCTGGTGGCCGTGATGGGTCCGTCGGGGTCGGGCAAGTCGACGTTGCTGAACCTCGCGGGCGGGCTGGACAGCGCCACGGCCGGAAGCATCCGGGTGGTCGGCGCAGAGCTCGGCCAGATGTCTGCCAAAGAGCTTGCGGCGCTGCGCCGGCGCCGCGTCGGCTACGTCTTCCAGGACTTCAACCTGATCCCGTCTCTGACCGCGGCGGAGAACGTGGCGCTCCCGCTCGAGCTCGACGGCGTGCGGGTAAGCACAGCGCGTCGACAGGCCGAGCAGGCCCTCGACGAGGTGGGGCTGGTGGAGCTTGCTGGTCGGTTCCCCCACGAGATGTCCGGTGGCCAGCAGCAGCGGGTCGCGATCGCCCGCGGGATGGTGGGGGAGCGCGCGCTGGTGCTGGCCGACGAGCCCACCGGCGCGTTGGACTCCGAGACCGGCGAGCAGGTGCTTGCGCTGCTGCGGCGGCGCTGCGAGGGCGGTGTGGGGGCGTTGTTGGTCACCCATGACGCTCGGCACGCGTCGTGGGCGGACCGGATTGTGTTCCTGCGCGACGGGGTTGCGGTCGACGACACCGGCCGGCTGGCCGACGCCGACGCGCTGCTGAGCGAGCCGGCGCGATGACCTCGGGCGGCTGGAGTGGCTGGCGGGTGGCACTGCGGATTGCCCGGCGGGAGGCTGCCCGGCACTGGCTGGCGACGGGCCTTGCGGTGTTGCTGGTGGCGCTGCCGGTCGCGGCGGCGGTGGGTGCCTCCACACTGTCATCCAGCCTCGGCGACTCCTCGGACAACGGCAGCTACAGCCGCATGGGCACGGCCGACGCGAAGATTCGGGTGACGCCGCACGAAAAGGTCACAGTGCGTTATCGCGAACGTGGCGGCTGGATGACGGTTCGCCCGGCCGACAAGGATCGGCGCCCGGCTCGCAAGCCGGCGACCGTGGACCTCGCCGCGCTGCTGCCCGACGGGACGCGCCTCGTGCCATTTCCCGGCAGCAGCCGGGTGCGGCTCGGGACCGGCGGGAGTGGCCAGCTCCGGATGATGGACTTTGACGAGCCGATGACCCGGCCGTTCGCCGAGGTGGTGGGCGGCCGAGCACCGGAGCAGCCGGACGAGGTCGCGATATCCCCGGCGGCGGGTTCGGCATTGCAGTTCACCGACTCGACCGGCGACCTGCGTGCGGACGCGGACTTGATGGTCGACGGTCGACCGCTGCGCGTCGTGGGGCTGGCCGAGGGGCGCACCTCCTTCTACTACGCCCCACCGATCTACGTGCCGCGGGGCAGCGTGCTGAACCAAGATGGGGGGACGGCCAGCTTCCTGGCGGACCTGCCCGAGCTGACGAACAAGCGGATGCAGTCGATGCGTGACCAGCTCGCCGACCAAGGGGTCGCGGTGCTCTTCCGCGATGCCGCACAGCATCCGGACCACTGGCCCGAGCTGGCCAGGAAGCGGCCGCCGGGCCCCGTCGATGCTGAGGCGCTGGCCATCGGAGCGCTCGTGGTCGGCTTCGGTCTGGTTGAGATCGTGCTGCTGGTGGGCGCGGCCCTCGCAGTCGGTGCGCGACGCCAGATCCGCTCGCTCGGCCTTCTCGCCTCCACCGGCGGGTCGCCAGCGGACGTACGTCGGGTGGTGCTGGCCAGGGGGCTGCTGGTCGGGATGGGCGGCTCGGTGCTTGGCGCAGCGACCGTCCTTGCGGCCATGCAGCTCGCGCTGCCGTGGCGCTTCGACACGATGCAGGACACGCTGTTCGTGCTGGACGCGAACTGGCCGAATGTGGCGGCCATCGTTGCGGTGGGCACCGTGGGGGGCGTGCTTGCGGCCGCCTACCCCGCGTGGGTGGTCGGAAAGATGACGGCGGTCGACGCGCTGGCCGAGAGGTTTCCCAGCGGCCGCCGGCCCGCGCGAGGACATCCCGTAGCGGTGACTCTGGTCGCGGCGGGGGCCTTGGGCGTCCTCGGTGCCGGCAGGTGGATTGCGGCCGAGTACGCACCGCGTGCCGGGGGCAGGCCGTCGAGCCTGCCGGTGCTCGGGGGCGGGGCGGCGCTGCTGGTGCTGCTGGCCGGCCTGATCTGGCTGACTCCCGTGCTCGTCCAGAGGGCCGGCGGCCTGTCGCGTCGGCTGGGGCTGTCCGGACGACTGGCGCTGCGCGACGCCACCCGGCACCGTCAGCGCACCGCCGCGGCGGTGATCGGCCTCACCGTCACTGTCGCCGGGTCGGCGTTCGCCGGCTTCGGCCTGGATGCCGCGCTGGCGCGAGAGGCCAGTGCGCGTACCTGCCTCCGGACACGGCAGAGATGTTCGTACCGCGCCGCGACGGCAGCGTCACCATCGCAGCGGGCCGCAAGAAGGGCGGCAGTCAGTCCTGGCAGCTGCCGGCAACTGCCGTGCCCACGGTCTGGGAGCCGTTTACCACCGGTGCCGGGTGGATCAGCGCGCAGACGGCCGAGCGGCTGGACCTGGAGGTTCGCGCCGGCACCCTGCTCATGGACAAGCAGGGCGGGTTCGGCGCCGACGATTTCGAGGCGTTGAACGTGCTCGGCATCGAGGTTTGGGACAACTAGACAGGCGTTCCGGTCGGGCTGCTCACGTTGGCCCTCGTCGGCTCGGCGGTGCTCGTGACCGTGCTGGCGGTGGGGATCGTCGTCGCCTTGGCCGCGACCGAGGGCCGGGACGATGCAGCCACGCTGGCGGCCGTGGGCGCGCCGCCCGGTCGGCGCAGGGTGATGGGCGCGGTGCACGGCGTCTTTGTCGGTGTCCTTGGCGGCGGGCTCGGCCTGCTCGTCGGCTCCGTGGCGGGGGCCAGCCTGCTGCAGGTGATGGGTACGCCCGGTGTGCCGGTGCCGTGGCTGTCTCTGCTGGCCATCGTGGTCGCCGTCCCGGTGCTCGCGGCTGCCGTCGGCTGGGTGGTGACTCCGTCGCGGGTCGGTCTGGTGCGGCGTACCGGGTAATCGTGGCGAGCGTCACCTCCTCGTTATGTCTGGTGGGCTGGGGGGTACTGCGCCGCGACCCCTTCGAGAGGTGACACCGGCATGGCAAGCAGCTCCCACGAGCACGAGACCGACACCGGTCCGCGCAAGGACTACCGGCCGGCGGGCGCCGACCCCAAACCGTCGACCGGCAGCACGCTCAAGCGAACCGTGCAGGAGTTCAGCGAGGACAACCTGACCGACTGGGCCGCAGCGCTGACCTACTACGGCCTGCTGGCGCTGTTCCCCGCACTCATCGCGATGGTGTCGGTCATGGGTCTGGTGGGTGATCCGGCCACCGTCACGAAGACCATCACCGACGTCGTCAGCCAGCTCGGCCCGAAGTCGGCCGCCGACGCCTTGTCCGGGCCGATCAAGTCGATCACGTCCAACCCCACCGGGGCGGGCATCGCGTTCATCGCCGGCCTGGCAGGTGCGCTGTGGTCGGCGTCCGGCTACGTCGGCGCGTTCATGCGTGCCTCGCAGATCATCTGGGAGACCCCGGAGGGCAGGCCGATCTGGAAGCTGCGGCCGCTGCAGCTCCTGGTGACCCTGGTCATGATCGTGCTGACCGCAGTGGTCGCCCTGTCGCTGGTGCTCACCGGGCCGATCGTGCAGGCCGTCGCATCCCCGCTCGGCCTGGGCAGCACCGCGGTGACGATCTGGGACTACGCCAAGTGGCCGGTGCTGGTGCTCATCGTGCTGGTCATCATCGACGTGCTCTACTTCGCCGCCCCCAACGTCAAGCAGCGCGGCTTCGGCTGGCTGACCAAGGGTGCGCTGCTGGCGCTGGTGGTGTGGCTGGTCGCCTCGGTCGCGTTCGCGTTCTTCGTGGCCAACTTCGGTTCGTACAACAAGACGTACGGCAGCCTCGCGGGCCTGGTGGTCCTCCTCGTGTGGCTGTGGATCACGAACGTGGCCATCCTGCTCGGCATGGAGTTCAATGCCGAGCATGAGCGCAGCGCCGAGCTTTCCGAGGGCGTTCCCGGTGCCGAGCGGGAGATCCAGGGGCGGCCACGCCAGGCGCCGAAGGAGCAACAGACCACCTGAGCGCTAGTTTGCTGCCGTGGAATCCGAGCGCGAGCACTCCAGCGAGCCCGACGCGGCTGACGGGGCGTCGACCTACCTGCTGGTCGACGGCGAGAACATCGACGCGACCCTGGGCAGCAGCGTCCTCGGCCGTCGGCCGAACCCCGACGAGCGGCCCCGCTGGGAGCGGCTGCGCGACTACGTTGCCGAGACCTGGGACCAGCCGGTCAAGGGCCTGTTCTTCCTGAACGCCAGCTCGGGCTACCTGCCGGCCGCGTTCCTACAGGCGCTGACCGCACTGCACTACCGGCCCATCCCGCTGTCCGGGCCGCCCGGGGAGAAGGTCGTCGACATCGGCATTCAGCGCACCCTTGACGCGCTGGAGTCCCGGCCGGGTGACGTCGTCCTGGCCAGCCACGACGGCGACTTCGTGCCCCACATCACCCGGCTGTGCGGGTCGGACCGCCGGGTGGGCGTGGTCGGCTTCCGGGAGTTCTTCAACCTGCGCTTCACCGAGCTGGTGCCCGACGGGTTGCAGATCTTCGATCTGGAGTCGGACGTGCGGGCGTTCAACACCGTGCTGCCGAGAGTGCGCATCATCGATCTTGACGACTTCGACCCGGTCGCCTTCCTGTGAGCTGCCAGCCGGCCGCTTGGCGCTGGAACTCCTCGGGGGCCAGGTCACCAGCACCGGCCGGTATCGCCGCGAGCAGAGGCAACCCGGTGATCCGCGGCAGGTCCTCCCGGTTGGCTTCGGCGGACAGGTCCGGCGCCGCCGGCCAGGAGCCGATCACCAGCCCGGCGACGTCCAGCCCGGCAGCGCGGATGGCGTCCACGGTCAGGACGGTGTGGTTCAGGGTCCCGAGCTGGGCCCGGACCACCACGACCACCTCGACATCGCCGTGGGTGAGCAGAGCACGCCCGATGTCGATCAGCGTCCCGCCGTCCCGGTCAAGCCGCACCGCCACGCCACCGGCACCCTCGACCAGCACCACGTCGGCTGCTGCGGTCGACGCAGCGGCGACGGTCCGCTCGGCGAGCTCGGCGACGAGCGGCAGCTCGGCACCCGTGCGCAGCCCGGCCGACTCCGGTGCGAGCGGCTCCGGCAGCCGCACCAGCTCGTAGGCCTCCCGGATGTCAGCCAGCCGGGCGACCACATCGACATCGCCGGCCTCGTCGGCCTGCACCCCGGTCTGGGTGGGTTTCACCACCGCCACCCGGTGACCGAGCGCGCGGTGCCACCCGGTGAGGGCGGCGGTCGCGATCGTCTTCCCGACCTCAGTGTCGGTGCCGGTGATCAGGACGAAGCGCGGGTCAGCCATGCAGCACCGGTTTCAGCGCGTCCGCGGCGCGTACGAGGTCGGCGTCGGTGAGCGTGGCGTGCGCGGTGAGCCGCAGCCGGGAGACGCCGTCGGGCACCGACGGCGGCCGGAAGCACCCCACCAGCACGCCACGGTCGCGCAGCAAGGCCTGTCCGGCCACTGCAGCGTCAGCGGATCCGAGCGGCACCGCCACGATCGCGCCGGCGGTGGGGGGTACGCCGCAGATGTCCGCGAGCTGCGCCGCTCGCCGGCGTACCAACGCGGCCCGCTCGGGTGCCTCGAGCAGCAGGTCCAGCGCGGCCAGCGCCGCCCCGGTGGTCGCCGGGGCAAGACCCGTGTCGAAGATGAACGGCCGGGCGGTGCTGACGAGATGATCGATGACGCTGCGGCTGCCGAGGACCGCCCCGCCCTGGCTGCCCAGTGACTTGGACAGCGTGGTCGTGACCACCACGTCCGCCGGGTACGGACGGCCGGCTAGCAGGCCGAGCCCGTCTGCACCGGTGACGCCGAGCGCGTGGGCCTCGTCAACCAGCAAGGTGGCGTCGTGCCGGGAGCACAGTGCAGCGAGGTCGTCCAGCGGCGCGGCGTCGCCGAGCACGGAGAACACCGACTCGGTCAGGACCAGCGCCCGCGGCTGGTGCCGGCCGGTCAACGCCGCTTGGATGGCCGACGGATCGGCGTGCGGCACGACTGTCACCGCACCGCGTGCAAGCCGGCAGGCGTCGACCAGCGAGGCATGCACGTGCGCGTCGGAGACGATCAGCGTGTCGGCGTCGGAGAGCGCGGTGACCGCGGCCAGGTTCGCGTGGTAGCCGGTCGACGTCACCAGTGCAGCTTCGCGCCCGAGGGCGTCGGCGAGGCCTTCCTCCAGTGCCTGGTGCAGCTCCAGCGTGCCGGTGACCAGTCGGGAGGCGCCGGCGCCAGCACCCCAGCGCTGCGCCGCCGCCGTTGCGGCTGCAATGACCCGGGGATCGCGGGCCAGACCGAGGTAGTCGTTACTTGCCAGGTCCACCGCCTCCGGCAGCGGCCCCCGCGCGCGCAGTTGCCGCTTTGTGCCCGCCGCGGCTCGAGCCGTCGCCTGCCGGGTGAGCCAGTCGTCGAGCGAGGTCACGGCACCACCTCCGCGCGTACGGCGGCGCCGACCGCCTCGCCGATCAGCCGGACGTCTTCGGCCCCCGTCACGTAGGGCGGCATGGTGTAGACGAGGTCGCGGAACGGGCGTACCCACACACCGTGCCGCAGCGCCACCTCGGTTGCTCGCTCGACGTCGACTTGTCGGTCGAGCTGCACGGCGCCGACCGCCCCGATGACGCGTACGTCGCGCACGCCGGGCAACCCGGCCAGTGGCCGGAGCCCGTGCTCGAGGCCGGCTGACACCGCCGCGACCTGAGAGGCCCAGCCGGCCGAGACGAGCAGGTCGATGCTGGCGGCCGCGACGGCGCAGGCCAGCGGGTTGCCCATGTAGGTCGGGCCGTGCATCAGCGCGCCGGACTCCGACGCGGAGATGGCGTTGGCGACCTCCGCGGTGGCGACGACGGCCGACAGGGTGAGGTAGCCGCCGGTCAGAGCCTTGCCCACGCACATGACGTCGGGGACCACACCGGCATGCTCGCAGGCGAACAGCTCGCCGGTGCGACCGAAGCCGGTGGCGATCTCGTCCAGCACCAGCAGCACGCCGTGCTCGTCGCACACCTCGCGCAGCACCCGCAGGCAGGCCGGGTCGTAGACGTGGATCCCGCCCGCCCCCTGCAGCACCGGCTCGGCGATCACTGCCGCCAGCTCATGGCTGTGCCGGTCCGCGAGTGCACGCACCTGGTCGGCCCATCCGTCCACGTCCCCACCTGGTGCTGGCGGTCGGGGGGCGAACACCTGCTGCGGGAGGGTCGCCGCGAACATCGAGTGCATCCCGCCGACCGGGTCGCAGACCGACATCGCCCCGTAGGTGTCCCCGTGGTATCCGCCGCGCAGGCTGAGCAGCCGTGTCCGCTCCGATCGCGCACGGCCTCGCTGGGCCTGCAGCGCCATTTTAAGCGCCACCTCCACTGCCACCGAGCCGGAGTCCGCCAGAAACACGTGCTCCAACCCTGCCGGCGTCAGCTCGACCAGCCGCCGGGCGAGGTCCACCGCCGGCGCATGGGTGAGCCCTCCGAACATCACGTGCGCCATCCGGCCCAGCTGGTCGCGTACCGCTTCGTCGAGCACCGGGTGCCGGTAGCCGTGCACGGCACACCACCACGACGACATCGCATCCACGACCTCGCGTCCGTCGGCCAGCCGCAATCGCACTCCCCGGGCGCCGATGACCTCGCGAGCCGCTGCCGGCGCAGTCATCGACGTGTAGGGATGCCACAGGTGCTCGCGGTCGTACGCCAACAGGTCGGTGACGGCAGCGTTGGGAGAAGTCATCTCGGGAGCACGCTAGCGATCCGGGTCCTCGCAGACGCGGCATGTCCGCCGCGGCTCTCGAAGTGCTCACAGCGGTTGTGACTCACACGCCGTGTGAGTACGTCGAGATAGTTCCGGCGCGACAGGGGGCGGCGACGCGGCGCCGGCGCCCCACTAGATTGCCGGGCATGAGCGTTGCCCTGGACCACACTGCCGACATCACTGCCGACATCGTGGGCACCGCCCGCCGTCAGGTGTTGGAACAGGGGGTGGGACTGTCCGAGGCTCAGCTGGTGCAAGTCCTGCGGCTGCCCGAGGAGCGGCTGCCCGAGCTGCTCGACGTGGCACACAAGGTGCGGATTGCCTGGTGCGGTCCCGAGGTCGAGGTCGAGGGCATCGTGTCGCTCAAGACCGGTGGCTGCCCCGAGGACTGTCACTTCTGCAGCCAGTCCTCCCAGTTCGACACCGTGGTCAAGGCCACCCCGTTCCTCGACACCGACGAGGTGCTGGAGGCGGCTCAGGAGACCGCCGCCCTCGGCGCCAGCGAGTTCTGCATCGTGTTGGCCGTGCGCGGCCCCGACGAGCGGACCATGCACCGCCTGCTGGAACTGGTGCCGGTTATCGGCGCCGAGACCGGGCTCAACGTCGCCGTATCGGCCGGCATCTTGACCGAGGACCAGGCCCGCCGCCTGGCCGAGGGTGGCGTCCACCGCTACAACCACAACCTGGAGACGGCCCGGTCGTTCTTCCCCAACGTGGTCACCACCCACGGCTGGGATGAACGGCGCGACACCTGCGCGCTGGTGCGCCGACACGGCATGGAGCTGTGCT
>JBBSMN010000029.1:0-19907 GCA_038233135.1 Propionibacteriales bacterium | reverse complement strand
TCTCCGGGTCTGCTCTTGAGGTGCCGGCCGACCTGGTGCGCCTCAGCGTCGGCATCGAGTCTGTCGACGACCTGGTCGCCGACCTTGCCAAGGCCCACGACGGCACGGCCCGCTCATCCGCGCGTGGACCTCGCCGTCTGCGCCGACTTCGGCTCCACCTTCACCAAGACCCAGCTCGTGAGCCTGGACGACGGTGCCCTTGTGGCCGCCGCCGAGCACCGCACCACCGTCGGCACCGACGTCCTGCACGGCTTCGCCGCCTGCCGCGACGTGCTTGTTCGCGCCACCCCGGCCGCGGCCGACGCGCCGGTCCTCGCCTGCTCGTCGGCCGGTGGCGGGTTGCGCCTGGCGGTGGTCGGCAACGAGGAGCTGGTCACCGCCGAGGCTGGTCGCCGGGTCGCACTCTCGTCTGGCGGCCAGGTCGTCCACGTCGGTGCCCGCGGCCTCGACCCGGAGCGGCTCGCCGCTCTCCGCGCCGCCGAGCCGGACGTTGTCCTCCTGGCCGGCGGGACCGACGGCGGCAACGCCGACGTCCTCGTGGGCGCGGCCGAGGCCCTGGCCGCTGTGGCGTGGCCCGGCCCCGTCGTCGTCGCCGGCAACAGCGCGGCGGGCGACCCGATCGCGGCGTCCCTGCGCGCCGGCGGGGTGCCGTGCGAGCTGGTCGCCAACGTCGTGCCCCGCATCGGCGTGCTCGCGCCCGCCGCCGCCCGGTCGGCCATCCGCCGTGTCTTCCTGCGGCACGTGATCGGCGGCAAGCACCTGTCGGCGTCGAGCGACTTCGCCGCCATGATCATGGGGCCCACCCCGGACGTGGTGCTGACCGGTGTCGAGGTGCTGGCCGGCCTGGTCGGTGACGTCGCCGTCGTCGACGTGGGTGGTGCAACCACCGATGTGCACTCGGTCGTCGAGATCGGTCCGGAGGAGGCCGAGCTGTCGAGACAGGTGGTGGCACCGACCCGTGTCACCCGCACCGTCGAGGCCGACCTCGGCATGCGCTGGAGCGCCAAGCCCGTGGTCGACCGAGGAGTCGAGGCATCGCTGGTCGCCCGGCACGAGCGCGACCGGCTGGCTCGTGCCGCGCAGCAGCGACGCGCAGACCCCGGGTTCGTGCCGGCCGGAGCCGTGGACCGCGCCGACGACCATCGCCTCGCCGAGGTGGCTGTCGCGGTGGCGTTGCGCCGGCACGCAGGTCGGCAGCAGGTGCGGCTCGGCCCGGACGGCCGGGTCCTCGAGCGCAGCGGCCGCGACCTGCGGGAGGTCGATGTGCTGGTGGGCTCCGGCGGCGCGCTCCGGCACGCCGCTCCGACCGCCGCGGTCGACCTGCTGCGTGGGTGCGTGGGCGAGGCGTCGGGCGGCTGGCTCCTGCCGCGCGCACCCACCCTCGCCGTCGATCGCGATTGCGTGCTGGCCGCCGCGGGACTGCTCGCGCGCTCGCACCCCGGCGCGGCACGCACACTGCTGCGGCGACACCTCCGGTGACACTTCACGGGGACACTTCACGGGGGCCGGCTGAGCCCACGTACGTCCCCACGTGCAGCACCGAGGTCCGCGTAGGAGGACCATCGAGGCGTGACGACTCTGGCGGGCTGGTCGGAGCGGATGCGCGCGCGCATGCGCTCGCTGCAGGCCCGGGACGACGACAAGCAGGGCATCGTGTCCGACCCGCTGGCGAACCGGCAACGCAGCGCGGGGCCGGGAGGGGAGGTCGGCACCCCCGGCGCCGCGGGCGCCGACCCGGTGCGCTCGGGCGCGGTGGCGCATGCGCTCAGGCTGCCGCCGGCGCTGGTCAGCGCCACCGGCTGGTCGGTGTGCCTGCTGGTCCTGGCCTTCCTGATCGGGCAGGTCCTCGACCTGCTGGGGTACTTCAGCGAGGTCACCGTGCCGCTGGCCATCTCGCTGCTGACCACGGCGCTCGCGGCCCCCGCGGTGGACCGGCTCGAACGGATCGGTGTCGGCCGGCGTCTGGCCGCGTTCGTCGTGGTGCTCGGTGGCCTGGTCGTGTTCGCGGCGGTCCTGGGGCTGGTGGGCTCGCAGGTCGCAGGACAGCTGGATCAGCTTCGCGACGACGTCGGTGAGGGACTGAGACAGGTGCAGAGCTGGTTGCGTGACGGCCCGCTCGGGCTCTCGCAGACCCAGCTCAACGACCTCATCGACCGCGGGCGTGAGTCGCTGCAGGGGGCAGACACGCAGGTGGTCGACCGGGCCGCCGCGGTCGGCACGACGCTGGGCCGCTTCCTGGCCGGCGTCTTCATCGTGCTGTTCGCGACGTTCTTCTTCTGCGCGGAGGGATCGCGGATGTGGGGCTGGGTCGTCAGCCTGCTGCCGCGTGCGGCCCGACCGGAGGCGAACATCTCCGGCCAGGTGGCCTGGGTGTCGCTGACCGCATTCGTCCGGGCCACCGTCCTCGTGGCGCTGACCGACGCGCTGGGCATCGCGCTGGGTGCGGTCCTGCTGGGTGTCCCGCTGGCCCTGCCGCTCGGCGTGCTCGTCTTCCTCGGGGCGTTCGTCCCCGTCATCGGCGCCGCCCTGTCCGGCTCGGTCGCCGTGCTGGTGGCGCTCGTCGCGCAGGGACCGATCGTCGCCCTGCTGATGATCGGCGTGGTGGTGCTCGTCCAGCAGCTGGAGTCGCACGTGATGCAGCCGTTCCTGATGGGCCGCTTCGTGGCGGTGCACCCGCTGGGCATCATCGTGGCGATCGCCGCGGGCCTGGTCGCCGGGGGAGTCATCGGCGCTCTCATCGCCGTGCCGCTCGTCGCCTCCGGCAACGCTGTCGGCAAGCACCTGGCCGGGAGGGACGCCGTCGCCGATCCGCATCCGGAGACGGTTGGCGGGCTCACCACCGACCGGGCGTACGACCCCACCCATGCCGACCGGGTTGCCGACGCAGACGCTGACGCGCGCAGTGCGGCTGACGAGGGCGACGGTGCCACCGCGGACGCCGACCCCGAAGACACGCCGAAGACCTGACACGCATCTGGGGACACCGGGGTGCCATCGCGGGCTCCCGACCGGTATCAATGACCCGTGACTCACACCGACCGGCCTGCGGCCGAACCGAACGACGACTCCTCGACCCCGGCCGGTCGCACGCGGGACAGGCGGACCGACGGGCCGATCAGTCAGCTCGTGGTCGGCCCCCTGCTGCGGTACGTCGATGAGACGACGGCCAGCGTCTGGGTCGAGGTCATCCGGCCCGGGGAGGTGACGGTGACTGCCGGCGAGCACGAGGCGAGCGCCCGCACGTTCACGGTGCACGGTCACCACTACGCCGTCGTCGACGTCGAGGGACTGCCACCCGGGTCGCACCTGCCCTACCAGGTGCACCTCGACGACGACGCGATCTGGCCGCCGCCGCGGTCACTCTTCCCACCGAGCGCGCTGCGCACGATGGACTACTCCCAACCGTTGCGGATCGTCTTCGGGACCTGCCGCACCGCGGTCCCGCACGACCGGCGGACCAACCGCCGCTTCGGCGTCGACACGCTGCGGGCACTGGCCCTGCGGTTGGCCGACGGTGGCGTGCCAGAGCCGATCGGCGACGAGCCCAAGCAGGCCGCGAGCGGCTGGCCGTCGCTGCTGCTGTTCCTCGGCGACCAGGTCTACGCCGACGACACGTCGGCCTCGATGGACGAGTACATCGCGCACCACCGAGACATCGACGAGCCGCCCGGGGAGGAGCTCGCCGACTTCGGCGAGTACGCACACCTGTACCGGTTGTCGTGGACGGAGCCGACCGTGCGCTGGGCGCTGTCCACGATGTCGAGCGCCATGGTCTTCGACGACCACGACGTCCGCGACGACTGGAACACCTCGATCGCGTGGCGGAGCCAGATGCGGAGCACGTCGTGGTGGCAGGGACGCATCGTGGCCGGTCTCGCGTCGTACTGGGTCTACCAGCACCTGGGCAACCTGACCCCGGCCGAGCGCGCCAAGGACCCGGTGTGGCAGCGGGTGCAGCAGGCCGACGGGGCGGACGTGGGCGCCATCCTGGACGAGTTCGCCACCGAGACCGACGCGGACCCGGAGACGTACCACTGGAGCTTTCGCCGCGACCTCGGAACCACCCGGCTGGTGGTCATCGACTCCCGAGCCGGACGGGTGCTCGAGGAGGACAAGCGGGCGATGGTCAACCCGGTCGAGATGCGCTGGCTGGACGAGCAGGTCACGGGGGGCACCGACCACCTGCTGCTCGGGACGTCGATCCCGGTCCTGCTGCCGATGGGGCTGCACAACGGGGAGGCCTGGAACGAGGCGATCGTCGGCGGCGCATGGGGTGGGCTGGCCGCGCGCTGGGCTGAGCAGCTGCGCCAGGGTTTCGACCTGGAGCACTGGGCGGCGTTCCAGCGCTCGTTCCGACAGCTGCAGGCGATGGTCGCGGAGGTGGCCGCCGGCGACCGGGGTCCCGCACCCGCGACCGTGACGTTCCTGTCCGGCGACGTGCACCACTCGTACCTCTTCGAGGCGGACCTGCCCGTCGGCCCCGGTCGAGCGCGGGTGCTCCAGGCGGTCTGCTCGCCGATCCGCAACCCGCTGCCCCTGGTCGCGCGGTTCGCGACCGCCATCATGTCGTACGGGGTGGCGGCGGGGGTCGGGCGCGCGCTGTCGCGGATGACACGCGTTTCCAACCCGCAGTGGACGTGGAGTCGGGTGGAGGGCCCGTTCTTCGACAACGCGCTGGCCACCCTCGACATCTCGGGGCGCTCGGCGACGATCGCGTGGGAGACCGCGCTGGAGGGGTCTCGTGACGACCACTTGCTGTGGTCGGCCATCGGGCGGGCGCGGATGTCGTAGCACGCCGCCGGCGTCGACATCTACAGTGAGCCCCGTGACGGTCACGCTTGATGACGTGCACGCCGCCCGGCGGCTGCTCGCCGACGTCGCACTCGTCACCCCGATCCAGGGATCGCGCTGGCTGGAGAGCGTCTTGGGCGTGCCGGTGCGCCTGAAGTGCGAGCACCTTCAACGGGCCGGATCGTTCAAGATCCGTGGCGCGTACGTCCGCATCTGCGGCCTGAGCCCGGCCGAGCGGGCCAACGGGGTCGTCGCCGCCAGCGCCGGCAACCACGCACAGGGGGTGGCGCTCGCAGCCTCGATGCTGGAGACCCACGCGGTCGTGTTCATGCCGCACGGCGCCCCCATCCCCAAGGAGAACGCGACCCGCGGCTACGGGGCCGAGGTGCACTTCGCGGGAGCCAGCATCGACGAGGCGTTGGTCGCGGCCCGGGAGTACGCCGACCGGACCGGTGCCGTGCTCATCCATCCGTTCGACCACCCCGACGTGGTGGCCGGGCAGGGCACGCTGGGCCTCGAACTGCTCGACCAGGTGCCGGACGCCGCCACCGTCGTCGTGCCGTGCGGGGGAGGCGGGTTGCTCGCCGGCGTCGCTCTGGTGCTCAAGGCGTCGCGCCCCGACGTACGGGTGCTGGGGGTGCAGGCCGAGGGGGCCGCCAGCTATCCGAACAGCCTGGCCGCCGGTGAGCCCGTCGCGCTCGGCTCCATGTCCACCATGGCCGACGGCATCGCGGTCGGACGGCCCGGGGCGGTGCCGTTCGCGACGGTGTCCACGCTGGTCGACGAGGTGCTGACCGTCAGCGAGGAGTCGATGTCGCGGGCGCTGCTGCTGCTGTTCGAGCGCGCCAAGCAGGTGGTGGAACCGGGGGGTGCGGCCGCGGTGGCTGCCCTGCTGGAGCACCGTGACCGAGCGGACCTCTTCGGGGGCCCCGTGGTGGCGGTGCTGTCCGGTGGCAACGTCGACCCGTTGCTGATGATGCAGGTGGTGCGGCACGGGTTGGCCGCTGCGGGACGCTACCTGTCCATCACGGTGACCATCCCGGACCGGCCAGGCGAGCTGGCGAGCCTGCTCACGCACCTGGGTGCGGCGAAGGTCAACGTGCTGGACGTCGCGCACACCCGGGTCTCGGCCCACCTGCATGTCGACGAGGTGGCGGTGGCTCTGCAGCTGGAGACACGCAGCGACGGGCACCGCCGCCAGGTGGTGGCCGACCTGCGAGCGGCCGGCTTCACCGTCGCCCCCGCCTGACCCCCCGTACGCCGACTTGGGGGAGATGCGGTCAGGACTCGGAGGCGCGGGTGCGCTTGGCCTCCTCGGCGGCCACCTGGCGGCGTACGTCGTCCATGTCGGCGTCGCGGACGGCCGTGATCAGCTGCTCCAGGGCGGGCGCCGGCAGCGCGCCGGCCTGCGCATGCAGCAAGATGCCGTCACGAAAGGCCATCAAGGTGGGGATCGAGCGAATGCCCAGCCCGGCGGACAGCTGCTGCTCGGCCTCGGTGTCCACCTTGGCAAAGGTGATGTCGGGATGCTGTTCGGCCGCGGCCTCGAACACCGGCGCGAACGATCGGCACGGACCGCACCAAGCCGCCCAGAAGTCCACGAGGACGATGCCGTCGGCGGATATCGCCTGCTCGAAACGCTCAGCGGTCAGTGCGGTGGTGGTCTCGGTGTTCATGCTCGTGGTCAACGAGCCCGACTGCGGTCACATTCCGGCACCGCCCCGCCAGGCTCAGCTGCGGAACGGCTTTGCGCCCACGATCTCGAGCTCGACGGTGTTGCCGTTCGGCGCTTCGTACGAGGTGGACTGGCCGATCTCGAGACCGCGCACGGCACTGCCGAGGGGACTCTGCGGGGAGAAGACGTCCATCTCGACCGAGTCGTCGAGGGCCAGCAGCTCGCGTGAGCCGAGGAGGAACTCCTCGGTGTCGGGGTCGTCGCCGGCAAATCGAACGGTGACGACCATGCCGGGCCCGATCGGGTCACCCGCCCGAGGCTGGTCGCCGACCTCGGCGCGGCGAAGCATGTCCTCGAGCTGGCGGATGCGCGCCTCAGCCTTGCCCTGCTCCTCCTTGGCGGCGTGGTAGCCGCCGTTCTCGCGCAGGTCCCCCTCGTCCCGAGCCTCACCGATGCGGGCGGCGAGGTCGGCACGGGCAGGACCCCTGAGGTGGTCGAGCTCCTCCTGGAGACGGTCGTACGCCTCCTGGGTGAGCCAGATGACATTTGACTCGACCGGCTGGGCCACGGGTGCTGCTCCTCGTCGTACGTCGGCAGGCGGGCCCCGCGCGGGAGCCCGTCTCAGGGTGGAAACGAAGAATCGTAGCAACTACCCACCAGCGCGGTCGTCGCTCTCCGCTCGGTGGCGATCGAAACGGTCACCTGTTGCGACCCTTCCGCCGCACTGGCCAGCTGCACGGTCCGCTCGCCCACGATCGCCTTGTCGACGGCCTGCGCGGACACCTCGCACGTCACTGCGAGCTCGCGTACCCGTCGCACCTCGAACGTCAGGTCGGTGCGCCGGTCGGAGACGACATCGAAGGCGACGACCCCGGCGGACACCTCGGGGGTCGAGCCGTCGACGGCCACCCCGAGGAACCAAACGAGACCGGCACCGAGGGCGGCCACGGCGGCCAGGGTGCCCACGACGCGACCGGTGCGTGAGGGGTGGCCGTACCGCTCCGGCATCGCGGCGCGGGCGGCGGCCGCCGGGTCACGTCGAGCCATGCTGCATTCTTGCCTGCGTGCCCGACCAGACCACTCCCACCTCGGCTGAAGCCCGCCGGCTGCTGCACGTGCATGCCCATCCCGATGACGAGTCGAGCAAGGGCGCGGCGTCCACCGCGCGCTACGTCTCCGAGGGTGTCGACGTGCATGTCGTCACCTGCACCGGCGGCGAACGCGGATCGATCCTCAACCCGAACATGGACCGACCCGACGTGCTGGCCAACATCGGCGAGATCCGCCGTCAGGAGATGGTGCGGGCGCGGGAGATCCTCGGCGTCAGCCAGGACTGGCTGGGCTTCGTCGACTCCGGCTTCCCCGAGGGCGACCCGCCCCCGCCCCTGCCGCCCGGCTGCTTCGCCGACCTGCCGCTGGACGTCGAGGTGGAGCGGCTGGTGCGGCTGATGCGTACGTTCCGCCCGCAGGTCGTGACCACCTACGACGAGAACGGCGGCTACCCGCACCCCGACCACGTCCGCTGTCACCAGGTGAGCGTCGCCGCGTTCGATGCGGCCGGCGACCGCGACGCCTACCCGGACGCCGGGGAGCCGTGGCAGCCGCTGAAGCTGTACTACCACCACAGCTTTCACCGTGCGCGCACCCAGGCACTGCACGACGAGATGTTCCGCCGCGGGATGGAGTCGCCCTACGCCGAGCGCCTCGCCGAGTGGAAGCCCGACCCGGCCCACGACGCCCGGATCACCACCCAGGTGCCATGCGCGGAGTGGTTCCCGGTGCGCGACCGGGCGCTGCTCGCCCACGCCACCCAGATCGACCCCGAGGGTGCATGGTTCGCCTGCCCGCTCGAGGTCCACCAGGCGGCGTGGCCGACCGAGGACTACGAGCTCGCCCGCAGCCACGTGGCGACGCAGCCGCCCGAGGACGATCTGTTCGCGGGCGTCCCCGCACCCGGATCGGCCCAGGCATGATGGGCCGATGACCCACCAGGTGCAGGCGCACGCGGTGGGGCCGGCCGGCGCGTTGGCGCAGGTCAGCCCGGATGACGTCCGTCCGGGCGTGCTCGGTCTGGTGGTCGTGCTGGCGCTGATCGTGGCCGTGGTGCTGCTGCTGCGCAGCTTCACCCGGCACCTGCGTCGTGTCGACTTCGAGGAGGACCCGCACGACGACCCGGCCGACCCGGCCGACCCGGCCGACCCGGACGGTCCAGCAGAGCCGGGCGGTCAGGATGAGCGCTGACCCGTTCCTGTCGTTGTAGGCCAGGGGTTGCGGGCGAGCTGACCTAGGCTGACACGCGTCGAGGTTACCCGGGGTGGAGAGGACGCTGCATGCCCAACCGTCTCGCAGGCTCCACCAGCCCGTACCTGTTGCAGCACAAGGACAACCCCGTCGACTGGTGGCCGTGGTGCGACGAGGCCTTCGAGGTGGCCTGCACCGAGTCCCGCCCGGTGCTGCTGAGCGTCGGATACGCCGCCTGCCACTGGTGCCACGTGATGGCGCACGAGTCGTTCGAGGACCAGGCCACGGCGGACTACCTGAACGAGCACTTCGTCTGCATCAAGGTCGATCGCGAGGAGCGCCCCGACATCGACTCGGTCTACATGAGCGCGACCCAGGCCCTGACCGGGCAGGGCGGCTGGCCGATGACGTGCGCGTTGACTCCCGACGGCGAGCCGTTCTTCGCCGGGACCTACTTCCCGCTCGAGCCCCGCCACGGGATGCCGGCGTTCCGGCAGGTGCTTGAGGCGCTGGTGGATGCCTGGCAGAGCCGACGTGTCGAGGTCGACAGGGTCGGCGCCGACGTGGCGGCCCGGCTGCGTGCGGTGACGGCGGTCGTGCCCGGGCCGGCACTCGACGCCGACGCGCTCGACGCCGCGGTCGAGGTGCTGGTCGGCCAGCACGACGAGGTCAACGGCGGCTTCGGCGCGGCGCCCAAGTTCCCGCCGTCGATGGTGTGCGAGTTTCTGCTCCGCCAGGCCACCCGCACCGGGTCATCCCGCTCCCTCGCACTGGTCTCCTCCACCTTTGCTGCCATGGTCCGCGGTGGCATGTACGACCAGCTGGGCGGCGGGTTCGCCCGGTATAGCGTCGACGCCTCGTGGGTGGTGCCGCACTTCGAGAAGATGCTGTACGACAACGCGTTGCTGTTGCGCGCCTACCTGCACTGGTGGCGCCAGACCGGCGATGCTCTCGGCGAGCGGGTCGCCCGCGAGACCGCCGACTTTCTGCTTCGCGACCTGCGCACGGCGCAGGGTGGCTTCGCGTCGGCGCTCGACGCCGACACCGACGGTGTTGAGGGCGTGACGTACGTCTGGACGCCCGCGCAGCTGGTCGACGCGCTCGGCGACGACGACGGCGCCTGGGCGGCCGGGCTGCTCGGCGTCTCCGGGGCGGGGACCTTCGAGCACGGCAGCTCGGTCCTGCAGCTGCGCACCGACCCTGACGACCCGGCTCGCTGGCGCGACGTCCGCCGCCGCCTGCTGGCGTCGCGAGACGGCCGCCCCCAGCCGGCCAGGGATGACAAGATCGTCGCCGCATGGAACGGGCTGGCGGTCGCCGCGCTGGCCGAGGCCGGCGTGCTGCTGCGCGAGCCCGCCTACGTCGCTGCCGCGGTGGCGGCCGGTGAGCTGCTGGCTGGCGTGCACACCGACCGGTCGGGGCGGCTGCTGCGTACGTCCCGGGACGGCGTCGCCGGTGCCAACGCCGGGGTGCTCGACGACCACGGGTGCGTCGCCGAGGGGTGGCTGGCCCTGCTCGGTGTCACCGGCGACCCGGCCTGGTTGGACCGCACCACCGCGCTGCTCGACCGCACGCTCGAGCGTTTCGCGGCCGGCGACGGCGGCTTCCACGACACTGCGGACGACGCCGAGTCGCTGCTGGTGCGGCCCCGTGAGCTGGGCGACAACGCCAGCCCGGCAGGCAGCTCGGCCGCTGCCGCAGCGCTGGTCGCCTATGCCGCGGTGACCGGCTCGGCGCGGCACCGTGACGCGGCGGAGCGGGCGGTCTCGTCGGCCGCCGGGCTCGCTCGGCAGGCTCCACGGTTCGCCGGGTGGACGCTGGCAGTCGCCGAGGCGTTGCTCGCCGGCCCGGTGGAGGTGGCCGTGGTCGGTGCCGCGGACGACCCGGAGCGTGCGGCGTTGCACGCCGCCGCGCTGGCGCTGCCCGCACCAGGCGCGGTGGTCGTGGCCGCCGAGCCGGGCACCGATCTGCCGTTGCTCTCGGGCCGTGAGATGGTCGACGGGCAGGCCGCGGCGTACCTGTGCCGGGGTTTCGTCTGCCGCCGCCCGGTGACCGATCCCCGCGCACTGCTGGCAGCCAGCGTGTGACCTCTCGGCAACGAGCGAGGAGGTGGCCCAAGGTGCCGGCGAATCCAGGCGACGCCTTCGACCGCTTCGTCGCCGCCCGTGGACCCGCGTTGTGGCAGCTGGCCTGGCTGCTCACCGGCGCGCCCGACCGCGCGGACGAACTGCTCGAGCAGGCATTCGCGCGGGTCCTGCCGCGGTGGCCGGAGCTTGACCGAGGAGGCAGCGCGGGCGTTGCCAGCCCCGAGGCGGTCGTGCGCCGTGAGCTCATCGCCGTGTACTTGGCCCGGCCCGGCGCGCCGCCCCAAGCTCCCCGCCCGCTGCCCGACCCGGCCGGTCCGGGTGCCGGTGCCGGTGCCGAGCCCGACATTCTCGCCGATGCGGGGGACGGCACCCTTGAACGGCGCTGCCGGGACCTGCTGGCGGTGCTGGCGACGCTGCCGCCGCGGCAGCGTGCCGCCGCGGTGCTGCACCACGGCGCGGGAGTGGCCGAATGGGAAGCAGCCGACGCCCTCGACGTCTCCAGCGACGAGTTGGCCGCGCTGGTGGCATCGGCCGGCCAGCAGGGCCGTCGGTCGACGGCTCGGGCGAACGGCCTGCTGGCCGGGCTCGCCGACGTCGTCCCTGACGGGGCGCCCGACGCGGCGTCCGATCAGGGGCGGGTGCGGCGGGTACGCAGCCGTGCCGCTGCGACGCGTCGTCGTCGGTCGCTGGGCTACGCCGCCGCGGTGGGCGTACTGGTGGCACTTGTCGCGCTGCCCGTCCTGCTCACTGATCCGGCATCGTCCGATCCGGCATCGTCCGATCCGGCGTCGCCTGCCGCCTCGGCGCCCGGTGCCACCGGCGGGCCCACCGGAGCGTCGCTGCCGCTCGCCCAACGGCTGGTCGACCCGCTCCCGATCCCCGACCGCTGCGCCACGGTGGCCGACGTGCCCGACTCGCCGGACTACGCCTACGAGCTCTTCGGAGCCGATGTGGTGTGGTTGCGCTTCTGCCCGGCAACGGACACGAGCGGCGCCCTGGACGCCCTCGACTTCGCCCCTGACGACACCGTCGTCGACCGGGAGGTGGACCGGTTGGTCGACAGCTGGGCGACGCCGGGCTCGGGGCCGGCTGCGTGCCATCCCACCGGCGGCATCCACGACAGCTTGATCCGGATGCAGGCAGGCACGCTGGACGGGTCGCTGCATGTGGTCGACATGCGGGTCGGCTGCACCGGCAAGGTGTCGGTCGACGGCCAGGCGGGCGCGGCGGACAGCCGGACCGCGTTCACGCAGGCGGTGTCCTTGCTCGGGGCAGAGCGGTTGGCAGAGGTCGAGGAGCCGGGCGTGGTGCGACCGGCGGCGGTGTTCTGCCCGGCCGGCGCGGATGGGGTGCTCGACTTTGAGCGGACCACTGTCTCCGACTATCCCCAGGTGCCTGGCCTCAGCGTCCCGCTGCCGGCTGTCTCGGCGTTGGTGTGCCGCTACGACGGGGGGCAGCCGGCCGGCCCCGGGCCGAGGGGTGTCGTCCTCGGCAGACCCGCCGCGGAGACGCTGCGAGCCGCGTACCTGTCTCGGTCCGACCAGCCGATGTCACTGCGCTGCCGCCCGGCGCTAGGCACGGCTGAGTACGGCGTGGTGCTGTCCGACGCCACCGGGTCGCACCGTGCCTTCGTCGCTGAGGTCGGCCCGTGCGGGAGCGTCCGGGGGCCGGGAGGGTCGGAGGGCCCGGCGGGACCATGGCTGGCAGAGGTGCTGGCTTCATCCGCGCGTCCGTGACGACGGCCTACTTGAATCAAGTGTATTACTTGTAACACTAGTTACATGACTACGAATGAGACCCTCCGCGGCTGGCTGACAGGCCGGTTGCCCACCGAGTGGTTCACCGGTGATGTCACCGTCACCCAGGACCGCGATGAGATCCTGGTCGTCGGCCCGATCCCTGCACCCGATACGGCCGACGACGCCTCCGACGAGGAGCGGGCCGCAGCCGAGAAGGGCCGCATCACGGCCTTTCGCGAGTCGACCCGCGACCAGCGGATCGACATCGCCCGCGAGCTCGAGCACCGCACCGGCCGCAAGGTCGCCTGGGGGGTTGAGTGCGGCGGGACCACCCAGGTGTTCAGCTCATTGGCGGCCCCGGTGATGACCCGGCTCCGCCAACCCGAGCGCGTCGTCCTCGACACCCTGGTCGATGCCGGTGTGGCCCGGTCACGCTCCGATGCGCTCGGCTGGTGCGTACGCCTGGTGCGCGACAACGCCGACAGCTGGCTCGCCGACCTGCGGCAGGCGATGGAGCAGGTCCAGCAGGTCCGGGCGCAGGGCCCCACCGCCGGGTCGGGTCAGCGCAGCGAGTAGGTGGCGATCGACACCCCGACGTAGTGGGCCGCGAAGGCCACGATCGTCAGCGAGTGGAAGATCTCGTGGAAGCCGAACCAGCGCGGTGACGGGTCGGGCCGCTGGAAGCCGAAGACCAGCCCGCCGAGCGAGTACAGCGCGCCACCCACGATCATCAGCACCACGACCGCCACCTGGCCGTTGGCGGCGAAGTCCGGCAACCAGAAGACCGCCGCCCAGCCCAGCGCCAGGTAGATCGGCACGGAGAGCCAGCGCGACCCGTCGACCCACACCGCCTTGAGCAGCACCCCGAGCAGCGCACCGCCCCACACGATGCTCAGCAGCACCCACGCGTCTGCCCCATCCAGCAGCAGCAGCGCGAACGGGGTGTAGCTGCCGGCGATCAACACGAAGATGTTGGCGTGGTCCAAGCGCTGCAGCAGGCCACGCGTCCGCACGCTCCAGGTGCGCGTGTGGTAGAGCGCGCTGACGCTGAACAGCAGCACCGCGGCCGACATGAACACTGCCGAGCCGGTGCGGGTGGTCGCGCTCGGTGACAGCACGATGAGCACCACCCCGGCGGTGATCGCCAGCGGCACGCTGCCCAGGTGCAGCCAGCCGCGCAGCCGAGGCTTGAGCTCACAGACAACGTCCTCCACTCCGCCGCGGACGCTCTGCGCCACCTCGGCGGAGGTCTGCTTGACGCGGTCGGCGCGGGACATGACCGCATCCTACGAGCGTGGCACCGGTGCGCGCAGGCGTCTGCCCAACGGTGCTGGTGACAGCCTCGTGAACGGGCCATGGCAATCGCCCCGGGGTCTATCGTGTGGCTCAGATGCCTTGGCGGCGGGCATCGCGGCGGGAGGCACGATGGTGCGCAACACGGTGCGGCGGACCGTACGGGACGCCGTCTACAGCGCGTACGAGCGGCGGCTGATGCGCCGGCTCGACCCCGCCCAGGCGCCGCGCCACGTCGGGGTGCTGATCGACGGCAACCGGCGGTGGGCCAAGGCCTTCGGTGCCGCCACCGCCGACGGGCACCGGGCCGGCGCCGACCGGTTGCTGGACTTTCTGGGCTGGTGCGACGACGCCGGGGTGCAGATCGTCACCGTCTACCTGCTGTCCACCGACAACCTGCAGCGTCCCGCGCCGGAGCTGCGCCCGCTGATCGCGATCATCGAGGACCTGACCAGCCGGATCTGCGAGACCGGCCGCTGGCAGGTCCGCCCCATCGGCGCGCTCGACCTGCTGCCGGAGCCCACGGCGCGACACCTCAAGGAGGTCGGCGAGGCGACGCGCGAGATCGAGGGCACCACGGTGAACCTCGCCGTCGGCTACGGCGGGCGTCAGGAGCTCGCCGACGCCGTCCGTGCGCTGCTGCAGCAGCACGCCGAGCGCGGAACCTCCATCGAGGAGCTCGCCGAGCTGCTCGACGTGGAGCACATCGCCGAGCACCTCTATACCGCTGGGCAGCCCGACCCCGATCTGGTGATCCGCACCTCGGGGGAGCAGCGGCTGTCGGGTTTCTTGCTGTGGCAGAGCGCGAACAGCGAGTTCTTCTTCTGCGACGTGCTGTGGCCCGACTTCCGGCGGATCGACCTGCTGCGCGCCCTGCGCTCGTACGCCGCCCGCGAGCGTCGCTTCGGGGTCTGACGACGGCCGCACCGATGCCCTGCATGCAGGTGGTGTTCACCCCGTGGATGCGCGTGTCGCACCGCGGCGGGCAGGTGCCGGTCGTAGCGTCGCTCTCGACGGCCGGCGGGGAAGCCGGCCGCCTCGGGAGGCCCGCCAGTGCCAGGTCGACACGACCTGCGCGGACAAGCGCCGCGCGGTCACCGCTCCCACCGGGAGCACGTCCTGGCACGTGGTTGGACGTATGCGGAGGGCCCGACCCCGGGCTCCCGGGCCCGTTCCCGGTCCCTGTCGACACCGTGGACCGGCTGCGGGGTGCGCGTCCGGTCCGTGAAGGGCAAGCGTCATGACCGACCACCGCACGTACGTCTTGGACACCAGCGTCCTGCTCGCCGACCCGTCGGCGCTCAACCGCTTCGACGAGCACGAGGTGGTGCTGCCGGTGGTGGTGATCTCCGAGCTCGAGGGCAAACGGCACCATGCCGAGCTCGGCTACTTCGCGCGCGCCGCCTTGCGCCAGCTTGATGAGCTGCGGATCCTGCACGGGCGGCTGGACGCGCCGGTGCCGCTGGGTGACAGTGGCGGGACGCTGCGGGTCGAGCTGAACCACACCGACGCCGCAGTGCTGCCGGCCGGGTTCCGGCTCGGGGACAACGACAGCCGCATCCTCGCGGTGGCGATGAACATCGCCGCCGACGGCAACGACGTCACGCTGGTGTCCAAGGACCTGCCGATGCGGGTCAAGGCCTCCGCCGTCGGCCTCACCGCGGAGGAGTACCGCGCCGAGCTCGTCGTCGAGTCCGGGTGGACCGGCATGAGAGAGATCGAGGTCGGTGGCGACGTCGTCGATGCGCTGTACGACGCCGGCGGGGTCGACCTCGAGGAGGTACGCGAGCTGCCCTGTCACACCGGGCTGGTGCTGCTTTCGGAGCGCGGCAGCGCGCTCGGTCGGGTCGGCGCCGACAAGCAGGTCCGCCTGGTACGCGGTGACCGTGACGCCTTCGGCATCCGCGGGAGGTCCGCGGAGCAGCGGGTCGCCCTCGACCTGCTCCTCGACCCCGACATCGGGATCGTCTCGATGGGCGGCCGGGCCGGCACCGGGAAGTCCGCGCTTGCCCTCTGCGCGGGGCTGGAGGCGGTGATGGAGCGACGCCAGCACAAGAAGGTCGTCGTGTTCCGTCCGCTGTTCGCCGTCGGCGGCCAGGAGCTCGGCTACCTACCGGGCAGCGAGTCGGAGAAGATGGCGCCGTGGGCGCAGGCCGTCTTCGACACCCTCGGCTCGCTGACCAACGGGGATGTCGTCGACGAGCTGCTCGACCGCGGCATGCTCGAGGTGCTGCCCCTGACCCACATCCGCGGCCGGTCGTTGCACGACGCGTTCGTCATCGTCGATGAGGCGCAGAGCCTCGAGCGCAACGTCTTGCTGACGGTGCTGTCGCGCATCGGGGCCGGGTCCAAGGTGGTGCTGACGCACGACGTGGCCCAGCGGGACAACCTGCGGGTCGGTCGTCACGACGGCGTGGTCGCGGTGGTCGAGCGGCTCAAGGGACACCCGCTCTTCGCACACGTCACGTTGACCCGCTCCGAGCGCTCCCCGATCGCTGCGCTGGTGACCGAGATGCTGGAGTCCGCGGTGCTGTGACAGGGCCCCTCAGCTGCTGCACGCTTCCGTCGGTTGAAGTCGTGACCAAGCTGTGACCGGCAGACTTAACATGCCGGTGCGATGCACGTCACACAATGGCATAGTGCTCGTTTGAGCCGATGTGACCTGACGAGGAGACCTGATGCAGCGAAACCGAGGCGTACGACTAGCCGCTCTTGTCGGGGCAGGAGCGCTGCTCCTGAGCGGCTGCCTGCAGTCCGGTGACAGCGGGGGCGGCTCCAGCTCCTCGTCATCGTCCGGCGGCAGCGTAGGTGCGGGCGGCACCGACCCGGGTGACGGCACGGTCGAGATCCTCGGCGCCTTCGTGGACACCGAGCAGGACGGTTTCGAGGCGGCCATCAAGGGCTTCGAGGAGGAGTCCGGCATCGACATCAAGTACACCGGCGACAACACGTTCACGACGCTGGTACGTCAGAAGGTCACGTCGGGGAACCCCCCCGACATTGCGCTGTTCCCTCAGCCCGGTCTCCTGCTCGACCTGGCTCGCCAGGACAACGTGGTCCCCATCGACGAGTTCCTCGACGTCAGCAGCCTGCAAGACTCGGTGATCCCCGGCTTGCTGGATGCCTCGACGGACGATGAGGGCACGATGTTCGGGTCGCCGATGCGGGTCGCGGTCAAGAGCCTCATCTGGGTGCCCAAGAAGGCCTGGGAAGACGGCGGCTACGCCGAGCCTAAGACCTACCAGGAGCTGATCGGCGACCTCTCCGAGCAGATCAAGGGCGACGGGATCGCGCCGTGGTGCCTCGGCTACGAGTCGGGCACAGCCACCGGCTGGGTCGGCACCGACTGGGTCGAGGAGATGGTCCTTCGCACCGGCGGGCCGGAGAACTACGACAAGTGGGTCGCCCACGAGATCCCGTTCGACGATCAGGTGGTGCAGGACGGCTTCGACGCGTACGGCGAGCTGGTCTTCGGCGACGGCCTGGTGTACGGCGGAAACACCGCAATTCTCAACACGGCCGTGGATGCGGTCGACGACCCGCAGATGACGAACGACCCGAAGTGCATGATGCAACGTCAGGGCAACTTCGTGATCGACTTCTTCGCCAAGGACGTGCAGAAGAACCTCGACGACAAGGTCAAGGTCATCGCGATGCCGCCGTACGAGGGTGGCTTCGACGGCAACCCGGTGCTCGGTGGTGGAGACGTGGCAGCGCTGTTCAACGGCGAGGACGACGAGGCCAAGGAGGTCATGAAGTTCCTGACCAGCCCCGAGTTCGGCGCCGAGTGGGCTCAGCAGGGTGGCTGGCTTTCCCCGCACACCACCTTCGACGAGTCGAACTATCCCGACCAGACCACCAAGGACATCGCCAAGATCGCAACGAGCGCCGACGTCTTCCGCTACGACGGCTCGGACCTCATGCCGGCCGAGGTCGGAGCCGGCTCCTTCTGGGAGGGCATGGTCGAGTGGACCCGTGGCAACAAGGACACCGCAACGGTGACCAAGGACATCGAGGAGTCCTGGCCTTCGTCCGAGTGACTCGTCCGGCGGTGGCTGCCCTCCCGGTGCCCACCGCCACCTCAGCCCTGCGATGAAGGAGATGTCGTGGCCACCACCACTGTGCAACCCCCGGCCGGACAGTCCGAGGGGCCGACCGCAGGCAGTCCGTCGGGCAATGTCGGCAAGGCCCGGCCGGTCCGCGCGCTGATTGGACTCGCCGGGGTCATCGTCACCTGCATCGTTGCCGGCAACCTGTTCGTCATCTTGGGTGGCGAAACGGCGTTCGGTGAGATCCCCAAGCTGCTTCAGGGTGTGGTGGCCATCGTGGCGGGGCTCGGTGGCTCGATCGCGCTCTTCTTCTTCATCAACATGACGGCCGAGGGGTTCGCTCGCCGCTGGGAGGAGCGGGTCAAGCCGTACGTCTTCCTGCTCCCGGCGTACGGTCTCATCGGTCTCTTCCTGGTCTATCCGACCTTCCAGACGATCGTGAATAGCTTCGCGAACGACACGACGACTGAGTGGGTCGGGCTGGCGAACTACAAGGACGTTCTCAGCGACCCGGACTTCCGGGAGACGCTGTTCAACAACCTGTTATGGATCATCATCGTGCCGGCCACGACCGTCTTCATCGGGCTGATCGTGGCGGTGCTCGCCGACAAGCTCAACGAGCGCGGGGAAAAGCTCGCCAAGTCGCTGGTGTTCCTGCCGATGGCCATCTCGTTCGTGGGAGCGGCAACCATCTGGAAGTTCGTTTACGACATCAACAGCACGGGAGATCAGATTGGCCTGCTGAACGGCATCGTCACCGCCATCGGCTTCGAGCCGGTGTCGTGGTTGTCGACCCAGACGTTCCAGCTCAACGACATCCTGCTGATGGTCATCTTGATCTGGCTGCAGGTCGGCTTCTCGATGGTCCTGCTGTCCGCGGCGATCAAGGGTGTGCCGGAGGAGACCCTGGAGGCGGCGCGCATCGACGGCGCCAACGAGTTCAAGATCTTCTGGCTGGTCACCGTGCCGCAGATCCGGGTCACCATCACCGCCGTCTTTGTCACTGTGCTGATCCTGGTGCTCAAGGTTTTCGACGTCGTCTACGTCATGAACAATGGCCGAGACGGCACCAGTGTGATCGGGCTCGACTTCTTCCGGCAGATCTTCGACTTCGGCAATGCGGGGGTCGCCGCCGCGATCGTGGTGCTGTTGATGGTGGCGATCTTCCCGGTCCTCATCTACCAGATCCGCAGCTTCCGCGCCGAGGAGGCGAACTGATGAGCACTGCCGCACTGGACACCCCGACGGCACAGTCGCGAACCGCGACCAAGCAGGAGACTCCGCGCAGCCAGGAGAACAAGCCCAACTGGTTCGCCCGCATCGTGCTGGGCATCGTGTGCTTGGCCTGGACGGTCCCCACCGTCGGGTTGCTGGTCACTTCGTTCCGCCCGATCGACCAGATCAATGCAGGTGGCTGGTGGTCGGCGATCCTGCAGCCGTGGAACAACACCTGGGGCTTGCAGAACTATCGGGAGGTGCTCGGCAACAACGACATGGGCGCGGCGTTCGTCAACAGCATCGTGGTGGCGATTCCGGCAACGCTGATCCCGATCATGTTCGCGGCCGTCGCGGCCTACGCATTCACGTTCATGCAGTTCAAAGGCCGCGACACCCTGTTCCTCGTGGTGGTCGGACTGCTGGTCATCCCGCTACAGGTGGCCTTCGTGCCGATGCTCCAGCTGTTCGGCCGCGACGGCTTCGACATCATCGGCCAGTTTGTCGTCGTGTGGCTGTTGCACACCGGTTTCGGCATGCCGTTGGCGATCTACATCCTGCGCAACTACATGGCCACGCTGCCGCGGACGGTGATCGAGTCGGCGCAGATCGACGGCGCCAGCCACTACCAGACGTTCTGGCGGCTGATCGTGCCGATGTCCACACCGGCGCTGGCGTCGTTCGCGATCTTTCAGTTCCTGTGGGTCTGGAACGACCTGTTCGTCGCGCTGGTGTTCATCGGGCCGGGCGAGAACGCCCCGATCACGGTGGCGATCCAGAACAACCTGCTGAGCCAGCAGGGAGCGGGCTGGAACCT
>JBBSMN010000028.1:0-20067 GCA_038233135.1 Propionibacteriales bacterium | reverse complement strand
GGGGTGCCGTCTCGGGTCAAGACCGCCAGAGCTCGCGAAGCATCCTCGTCGGGTCGGAAAGTGATTGTGTCAGCCATGCATCGACTGTCCCACATACTGTAAGACACGGGAAGACGTCCCGCGACCGATCGGTCTACGAACGCTCGGCCAGTTCGCCGTACCGTTCCTGAGCGGCCTGGCGGCTGGTGCCGAGCATGGCTGCGATCTGGGTCCACGTGTGTCCGTGAGCCCGGGCCTCGGCCACGGCATCGGCCAACTCCGCCTGGCCCCTGGCAACAGCACGTAGGGCATCCCCGATGCGACGCAAACGACTGGCATCGGCGTCCGGCGAGGCAATGGCCGACGGATCTAGGGAGTCGAGCCACTGCTCGGCGGCGTCGGCGGCTTGCTGGAGCTGTTCACGGGTACGCGGCATGTCCATCACCTCTACAAGTGCTCGTAAAACGCGGGTCGTAGCGCCATGGCGTGGATCGCCACCGGCTGGCCGTCATCGTCGAGGGTGACGACTTCCAGGAGCCGGCCGGTCCGGTCGGCACCGATGTAGAGATCACGATCACCTTGGCTCACAACGCGGATGGCATTGCGGACTGCGTGCTCGATGTCCTCGTCGACAACACCGTGCTTGCGCGCGCTGTCCGCGATCTCCACTTATGCAGGTTACCTTGCTCCACGGCTACCATGCATAGTAACCTGCGGTGCCACCGGTAGCCGCACGACGACGACGGATCGGGCTGTCCTCGCCCGCGGATCTCGCAACCGCGCTAACGGCGCACAGGCGCGGCCACGACGACCACCTCCTGCTGTCAATGCTAGCGGGACTCCCCAGTGGGACATCGGCTATCAGGATGCGGTCAGGTGATCAGATCGAATGTGCACCGTGGTCCACTGGTCCGGGTCAGTTTCCCATCGCAGGTGATGACAGGGCCGTCGAGGCGTTCGGCCAGCGTAACCTAGGCGGCGTCGTACGCGGTGAGGCTGTCGCGCAACTCCCAGATGCGCTGCAGCAGCGGCGCGAGCGGCATACGCCTTATCGGAAACCCCGCCAGATGTCGCAAGGCGCCGGGCACTGCTGCCCGCAGGGCAGGGTTCGGTTGGCTCAGCCCGCTCAGCGCAGACACGATCTCGGCGTCTATGTGGGCAGGTGCGAACAATGCGTCGCCAGCCGCAAGCCGGGCTGCAACCGTTGCCCACCGCGGATCCTCGGCGGCGTAGAAGGCGACGAGGGCCGAGGCGTCGACCACGGCCAGGCTCACGACGCCCCCGCACCTCCCGCACCGCGACGACCGCGTCCTCGATCGTCACACTGCTGCCTGTGGGCGGCTGGTAGGACGCGATGTAATCATCGAGTCGCGTCACCTGGGCGACCTCGGTGAGCCGCTCCACGACGAACGCGGACAGCGAATGCCGGTTCGCTTCGGCAGCTACGCCCGAGCCGCACAGCCCAATCCGTCGCCGCAGGAGTCTTCAGACTTTCCTGCATCTGACAGTTCAGGGGTAGGAGGCAACTACGGGCGGACCATGTGGAGCAGCTGGATCCGGCCGGGTGCGATGTCCCGCCCGAACCCGTTCAGCGCCAGGAACGCGTCGCGTGGGCCGGCGTTCGGGTTCAGGGTGATGACCTGCTGGGCCGAGCCAGCCGCCGAGGGCACCGGCGATGCGGGGGTAAAGCCGCTCAGGTTGCCGTCGTTGAGGTACAGCACGTCGTCGGGGTTGGTGGTCCTGGTGCCGTAGACCATGCCGTAGACGTCGAGTTGGCCGTCACCGTCCGCGTCGCCGACCTCGACCGAGTTTCCACTCCCGCCGGGAGCCGACCCAATCAGAACGCGGGCACTGAACCTGCCGCCGTTGTTGAGCTGGAAGTAGAAACCGTCGGCCGCGGCCGTGACCAGGTCGTCGTCACGGTCGCCGTCCAGGTCCCGGACCTCGGCGTCGCTGATCCCATGGGTCAGCTCCGGCTGCTTCGCGGTGACGTCAACGAAGCGGTGCTGGTTGATCTGGTTGCGGTAGAGCACGGGCGGCTTGTTCGGCGCCTGGCAGGTGAACAGGTCGTCGTTGCCGTCGCCGTCGAAGTCGAGCACCTCGGCGCACTCGGTGCCGGGCCCTGCGCCGTAGTCCCAGTAGTCGCGCACGTACTTGAACCCGTCGCCCTTCTTGTTGATGAAGATCTTGCTGCGCTCGTTCGGCAGGTTCGGGTTGCCGTTGCACTCGTCCGGAATCTTCCGCTGGACGTCATTGCCCAGGAACAGGTCGGGCCACTTGTCGCCATTGGCGTTCAGGAACGCCACGTGCCGACCGCGGCCGCAGACATCCCCGAGCGCCTTGGGCCGCGCGTTGTCGCGGAACCTGCCCGGCCGGCGCTGCATCCACATCTCGTTGTCGCGGTCGGCGTCCTTGACGATGTTGCGGATGAACCGCCCGGTCGAGCAGTACGCGTCGAGCCGGCCGTTGCGGTCCACGTCGGCCCAGGCGCAGTCGTGCCGGTCGATGGTCTTGCCGTCGGGGTTGTTGGCCGGCCACGCCCCCTTGGCGACCCGGGTGTAGCTGCCGGCGCCGTTGTTGCGCCACAGCTTGCCGCCCTGCCCGTGGTAGCCGATCCAGACGTCCTGCGCGCCGTCGTCGTTGAAGTCGATGCCGTCGGCCGACCAGGTCTTGCTCTTCGCCGACAGGCCGGCCGCCGGGGCCGTGTCCTTCACGACCAGGTCGGCTCGGGAACTCGACGGGTCGTCGGCTGGCGCGTTCGAGCCTGCAGCCGTCGCGCTTGTGCCGACCAGCGAAAGCGGCAGGATGACGGCGGTGGCGATAAGCCCGTAGCCGATGGCAGATGTGCGCATGGTGACCCCCTTGTCACGGCAACGCGCTTGACAGCGTCGCCGTGCACAAGGTATTGGGCAGGAGGCCTCGACGTCTATAGCGGCGTTGTGGCGGGGCTACGACGTGCCCCGTGCGTACGATGGATGCATGGACCTCACGGTCGGCCCGATCTCCTCCGAACCGGCCCGGGACTTCGCGCCGCTGGCCCTGACCTTCGACGACGTCTTGCTGCTGCCCGGCGAGACCGACGTGATCCCGAGCGAGGTGGACACCACCACCCGGCTGACCCGCGCGCTCGACGTACGGCTACCGCTGGTGTCCAGTGCCATGGACACCGTCACTGAGGCCAGGATGGCGATCGCGGTGGCCCGCCAGGGCGGGCTCGGCGTGCTGCACCGCAACCTGTCGATCGAGGACCAGGCTGCGCAGGTCGACCTCGTGAAGCGGTCGGAGTCCGGGATGATCACCAACCCGGTCACGATCGGCCCGGGTGCGACGTTGGCGGAGCTCGACGAGCTCTGCGGACGTTTCCGGGTGTCCGGGCTGCCGGTCGTCGACGAGCATCGGGTGCTGCTCGGCATCATCACCAACCGTGACCTGCGGTTCATCCCGGCGGCCGAGTGGCCCTCGCGCCTGGTCCGCGACGTGATGACGCCGATGCCGCTCATCACCGCGCCCGTCGGCCTCAAGCCCGACGACGCGGCGGCACTGCTCGCCGAGCACAAGGTCGAGAAGCTACCGCTCGTCGACGACCGTGGCCGGCTCACGGGGCTGATCACCGTCAAGGACTTCGTCAAGTCCGAGCGCTACCCGCTCGCCACCAAGGACGCCGAGGGCCGGCTCTGCGTCGCTGCCGCACTGGGCTTCTTCGGGGACGCGTGGGATCGGGCCACGGCGCTGGTGTATGCCGGTGTCGACGTGCTGGTCGCCGACACCGCCAACGGCCACGCCCGGCTGCTGCTGGACATGGTCCGGCGGCTCAAGTCCGACCCGCACACCCGCGGCGTCCAGGTCATTGGCGGCAACGTCGCGACCAGGGCCGGCGCCCAGGCGCTGGTCGACGCCGGTGTCGACGCGGTCAAGGTGGGTGTCGGACCCGGCTCGATCTGCACCACCCGGATGGTCGCGGGGGTGGGCGTGCCGCAGGTCACCGCCATCCACGAGGCGGCCAGGGTATGCCGCCCGGCGGGTGTTCCGGTGATCGCGGACGGCGGCCTGCAGTACTCCGGCGACATCGCCAAGGCGCTGGTCGCCGGAGCCGACAGCGTCATGCTCGGGTCGCTGCTCGCCGGGTGCGACGAGAGCCCCGGTGAGCTGATCTTCGTCAACGGCAAGCAGTTCAAGAGCTACCGCGGCATGGGGTCGCTCGGTGCGATGGCCTCGCGGGGCAAGACCTCGTACTCGCGAGATCGTTACTTCCAGGCCGACGTCGCCAGCGACGACAAGATCGTGCCGGAGGGCATCGAGGGCCAGGTGCCGTATCGCGGTCCGTTGTCAGCGGTCGCCCACCAGCTCATCGGTGGCTTGCACCAGTCAATGTTCTACGTCGGCGCCCGCACCATCCCGGAGCTGCAGGAGCGCGGTCGCTTCGTCCGGATCACGTCGGCGGGGCTGCGGGAGAGCCACCCGCACGACATTCAGATGACCGTCCAGGCACCGAACTACTCCGGCCACTGAGTGTCGCCTGCATGCCTGCTATCATGCAGGCATGGCGCAGGTGACGTGGCGGGCCTCCGACGACCTCGTCGAGCGGGTGCGGTATGCGGCCAGGGCCGAGCGGCGCAGCATGAACGACTACGTGACTCGCGTCCTCGACCTGGTCACCGACCCCGAGGCGGCCGGCGACGAGGTGGACCGACTGCGCGAACGGCTGGCCCGGGCCGGGTTGCTCGAGCCGGAGCCCGCGGGTTCTTCCACTGTCCGTGCCGACCCGGAGCGCGTCGCGGCAGCGCGCGAGGCCGCAGGCCGGGGCCGCCCGCTGTCAGACTTCGTGTCCGAGGGGCGCGGTGAGCGTCTTCGCTGACAGCTCGGCCGTGGTCAAGCTGTACGCCGACGAGCCGGGAGCCACGGTGATCCGTGCGCTCGACGCCGCCCTGGTGGTCTCCCGGCTCACCCGGGTCGAGGTTCCCTCGGCCTTGTGGCGGAAGGCACGCGTCGGCGCTATCGGCGGGGACGACGCCGGACTCCTGGTGCTCGAGTTCGAGGCCGACTGGCGAGGGACGCGCGCGGACGGCGGACCGTTCCTGCCTGTCGCTGCGACCGCGCAGGTGTGCGCCGTGGCTGCCCGCCTGGTCGCGGCTCACGGCCTGCGGGCGTACGACGCGGTGCAGCTCGCGACCGCCGTGCAGGTCCGGGACCTGCACGCGCCGGCGGGGACCTTTGCCTGTTTCGATCGCGACCTGCGTGCCGCTGCGGCTGCGGAGGGGTTTGCCCTGCTGCCGTGACCGGATCGCGGCTAGGGTCACCTGCGTGGTGGAGATCGAGATCGGGCGAGCCAAGCGCGGCCGGCGGGCGTACGCGTTTGACGACATCGCGATCGTGCCGAGCCGGCGCACGCGCGACCCAGAAGACGTCTCGGTGGCCTGGCAGATCGACGCCTACCGCTTCGACATCCCGGTGATGGCAGCCCCGATGGACTCGGTGATGTCACCCGAGACGGCGATCGCCCTCGGCCGGCTCGGTGGCCTCGGCGTGCTCGACCTCGAGGGCCTGTGGACCCGCTACGACGACCCCGGCTCGATGCTCGACCAGGTGGCGCGGCTGCGCGGACACGACGCGACCAGGCGGTTGCAGCAGATGTACGCCGAGCCCGTGCGACCCGAGCTCGTCCGCGACCGGCTGCAGCAGATGCGAGACGCCGGTGTGACCGTCGCCGGTGCGCTGTCTCCGCAGCACACCCCCGAGCTCGCGGCCACCGTCGTCGAGGCCGGCGTGGATCTGTTCGTGATCCGCGGGACGACGGTGTCGGCGGAGCACGTGTCCAGCGCTGCGGAGCCGCTGAACCTCAAGAACTTCATCTACGAGCTGGACGTGCCGGTGATCGTCGGTGGCTGCGCCACCCATCAGGCCGCGCTGCACCTCATGCGCACCGGCGCGGCCGGTGTCCTCGTCGGGTTCGGCGGTGGTGCCGCGCACACCACTCGCTCAGTGCTCGGGCTGGCCGTCCCGATGGCCAGCGCGGTGGCCGACGTCGCGGCTGCACGCAGGGACTACCTCGACGAGTCCGGTGGCCGCTACGTCCACGTGATCGCCGACGGCTCGGTCGGGCGCAGCGGTGACGTCGCCAAGGCGATCGCCTGCGGGGCGGACGCGCTGATGGTCGGCTCCCCGTTCGCCCGGGCGGTCGAGGCCCCCGGAGCGGGTTTCCACTGGGGAGGCGAGGCCTGGCACGCCGACCTGCCGCGCGGTGAGCGGGTCGAGATCGGCACGGTCGGCACCCTGGAGGAGGTCCTGTTCGGACCGTCCAGCACCGCCGACGGCACGATGAACCTCATCGGCGCCCTGCGGCGGTCCATGGCCACGACCGGCTACACCGAGCTCAAGGAGTTCCAGCGCGTCGAGGTCGTCGTTCAGTAGCCCGCCAGAGGCCTGCGGGCCCCGCCGGGGGAGGGGATGGCGGGGCCCGCAGACCGGCCTGGCGTGCCAGCCGGGACCCAAGTCCAGAAAAGGAGCGGAGGGACCGGGTCCTGCACGCGCCAACGAGCCTCGCCCGGTCGGGTTACGGTGCCCGATCGCTAGACTGCCACTGGTGACGGTCGCTCAGAACACACCCGAGCACGACCTCGTCCTGGTGGTCGACTTTGGTGCGCAGTACGCCCAGCTGATCGCCCGCCGGGTGCGCGAGGCGAAGGTCTACTCCGAGATCGTCCCGCACACCACGCCGGTCGAGCAGATCCTCGGCCGACGACCGGCAGCCATAATCCTGTCCGGCGGCCCCCAGTCGGTCTACGTGCCTGGTGCCCCCCAGCTCGACCCGGCACTGCTCGCAGCGGGCATCCCCGTCTTCGGCATCTGCTACGGCTTCATGGCGATGGCGGCTGCGCTCGGCGGCGACGTCGCCGAGACCGGCATGCGCGAGTACGGCCGGACCCCGGTCACCGTCACCGAGCCCGGCACCGTGCTGGCCGGGCTCCCGGCGCAGCTGCGGGCGTGGATGTCGCACGGCGATGAGGTGGTTGCCGCCCCCGACGGCTTCACCGTCAACGCCACCTCCCCGAGGGCGACGGTCGCGGCCTTCGAGAACGTCTCGCAGCGGCTGGCCGGGGTGCAGTGGCACCCGGAGGTGCTGCACACCGAGCACGGGCAGGATGTGCTCGAGCGCTTCCTCGTCGACGTCGCCTGCTGCCGGCGGACCTGGACGATGGTCAACATCGTCGACGACCTGTTGGCGGGCATCAGCGCCCAGGTCGGCGGCAAGCGGGCGATCTGTGGGTTGAGCGGTGGGGTCGACTCCGCGGTCGCAGCCGCCCTCGTGCAGCGCGCGATCGGTGACCAGCTGACCTGCGTGTTCGTCGACCACGGGCTGCTTCGCAAGGGCGAGGCGGAGCAGGTGGAGCGTGACTACGTGGCAGCGACCGGGGTGTCACTCAAAGTGGTCGACGCCCAGGAGCAGTTCCTGGCGGCGCTCGCCGGCTGCAGCGACCCCGAGGACAAGCGGAGGGCGATCGGTCGCGAGTTCATCCGGGTGTTCGAGACGGCCGAGCGCGAGGTGGTCGCCGAGGCGGGCAGGCAGGGCGAGGCGGTCGAGTTCCTCGTGCAGGGCACGTTGTACCCCGACCTGGTCGAGTCCGGCGGCACCCTCGACGGGACGGGGAGCGGCGCAGCGGTCATCAAGAGCCACCACAACGTGGGCGGGCTGCCCGACGACCTGCAGTTCTCCCTGGTCGAGCCGCTGCGCAGGCTGTTCAAGGACGAGGTGCGCAAGGTCGGCGAGCAGCTCGGCCTGCCGGGCGACATCGTGTGGCGGCAACCGTTCCCGGGGCCGGGTCTGGGCATCCGCATCATCGGGGAGGTGACCCGAGACCGACTCCGCATCCTGGCCGACGCCGACGCGATCGCGCGGGAGGAGCTGTCGGCGGCGGGCCTGGACCGCGTCATCTGGCAGTGCCCGGTGGTGTTGCTCGCCGAGGTCCGTTCGGTCGGGGTGCAGGGCGACGCTCGCACCTACGGCCACCCGGTCGTGCTCCGGCCGGTCACCAGCGAGGATGCGATGACCGCCGACTGGGCACGGGTGCCGTACGACGTGCTCGAGCGGATCTCGACCCGCATCACCAACGAGGTCCCCGAGGTCAACCGGGTCGCCGTCGACATCACCAGCAAGCCACCGGGGACCATCGAGTGGGAATAGCCCGGCAGCGGTGGTTGTCGGCGCGGTCAAGAAGCCGACAACCGGCTCGCGGGCAGCCACAGGCTGACGACCGTGCCCTCCTCCGGCACCGAGCGCAGTGCGAGCGCACCACTGTTGCGTAGCGCAAAGGCCTGCGCGGACCACAGCCCCAGCCCACTGCCGCCCCGCTTGGTGGTGAACAGCGGGTGCACGGCACGTTCGAGCACCTCAGCAGACATCCCGGGACCGTCGTCGACCACGTCGACGCGCACGTAGCGGCCGGCGCCGAGAGCGGGGGCGTCGGGATGGAGCGTCTCCGGTCCCGGCGTCTCGAGCACCACCTCCCGCACCAGGATGGTCACGGTGACACCGGCGCCGGTGGCCTCGGCAGCGTTGGTCACCAGGTTGAGCAGCACCTGCTCCATCTCGCCGTCGGCGATGAGCATGGACAGCCCGGGGGTCGCGTCCTCGACCAGCCGGGCCGAAGGCTGAACGGTGTGCAACAGCGGCCGGACCCGGTTCAGCACCGCGGCAATGGCTATCGGGGTCCGCTCGGAGCGACGGTGCTGGGTTGCAGCGAGCATGGTGGTGATCTGGTCGGCCGAGCGCAGCGTCGCAGTCCGCGCGTCGCCGAGCACCTCCAGCAGCCTGTCCCGCAGACCGGGCGGAGTGTCGGCGGGCACCTGCGCGGCGTCCTCGAGAGCCAGCTCGACGAGCGAGCGCACGGCAGTGAGTGCGTTCTTGAGGTCGTGCGCCATGCCACCTGCGAAGCGGCCCAGGCTGTCCACGATCCGCAGCTGCGCCAACCGGCGCTCGGCCAGCTGCTGTGCCTGCTCGGCGCGGTGGCCGGCCGTCACGTCGAGGGAGATCCCGCACGTGGCATAGACCCGGCCGTCCGCAGTCCGCAACGGGAACTTGAGCGAGCGGTAGACGGCGTTCAGCGGTTCGCCGATGCTCTCGACCTCCTCCACCTGCTCCGTACGTGCCCGGTGGTCGGTGCGGGTCAGTCGCTCGGCCTGCTCGGGTCCGAATATGTCAACGTCGGTATGGCCCAGGTAGCGCTGCGCGCTGATACCCGTCTGGGCGACGACACCGGGCGAGACGAACACGTATCGTCCCTCAAGGTCCTTGACGTAGATGCTGGTCGGGGCCGCGTCGATGATCGCGCGGAGCTCTTCTTCCGGATCGCTCACCGCTGGCGTTCCCGCGGTGGCACCAGCCACCGGTAGCCGGCCCCGATCTCGGTGCGCACCAGGCACGGCGCCTCCGCGTCGTCTCCAAGCTTGGCCCGCAGCGAGCGCAGGTGGGCACGCAGTGTCTGGCGGTTCTCGTCGCCGTACGACTGGCCCCACAGCCGCCGGATCAGCCAGCTGTGCGTCAGCAGCTTGCCGGGATTGTTGGCGAACGCCTCCAGCAGCTGCCACTCCTTGGGCGTCAGGTGCACCTCGCACCCGGCGCGCTCGACGCTGCGGCGCGCCAGGTCCACCTGCAGGTCCGCCAAGACGATCTCGGTGACCGGGGTGGGCACGGTGGCGCGACGCAGCAGCGCGCGGACCCGGGCGCGCAGCTCGCCGAACCCGAACGGCTTCTCCAGGTAGTCGTCTGCGCCGGCATCGAGCGCTGCCACCTTGCTGTCCTCGCCGCCCGCCGCCGACAAGATGAGCACGGGTACGTCACTCCACGCGCGCAGCCGCTGGACCACGCCGAGGCCGTCGAGCCCGGGCATCGCGAGGTCGAGCACGACCAGGTGGGGACCGCGGGCCGCGATCTCGGCCAGGCCGTCCTCGCCGGTCGACGCGCTCGCCACGTCGTACCCGTCGGCGGACAGCCCGCGCGTCACCGCGGAGACGATCTGGGGTTCGTCGTCGACGATCAGCACGCGAGACATCACCGTCGATGGTAGGGGGACAACGTGCGCCGAGGCAGCCGAACCCGACGACAGGGTTTATGCGCTCTTCACAGCGGGACGGATTTTACTGCTGCGGTCTGCACGCCCGTTGGGTCACGATGACGACAGTGATCGCCGGCGACGCCGGGGAGCGCCTCGCGTGGCCGGCCGGCTTCCCCCGACCGGTCGGCCACGCCTCGTCCATCTCCCGTTACACCGCGAACCCCGCCGACTACGGTGCTGCCATGACGTCTGGGCTGGTCCGTGTCGCCGTCGCGGCCCCCAACGACCTCGGAACGGCGGCCGGCCTGCGACTTGCCGCCGAGGGTGGCAACGCGGTCGACGCGGCGCTGGCCGCCATGCTGGTGACGACTGTCTCCGAGCCGGGTCTGGTGTCCCTGGCCTCCGGGGGCTATCTCACCGTTCAACCCTCCGACGGCTCCGAACCGGTCACGATCGACGGCTGGGTGGACATGCCTGGACGCGGCCTTCCTCCCGAGCGCTTCGGTCATGGGGTCTGGGACGTGCGCACCGCGTACGGCGGGGACACCACGATGACCGTCGGTCACGGCTCGGTGGCGACACCCGGGACGCTCAAAGCCGTCGAGTGGGCGCATCGACGTTTCGGTCGCGCCCCGTGGGCGCAGGTGCTGGCGCCGGCGATCGAGGCCGCTCGCGAGGGATTCCCGCTCAACCGGGCCTCGCACTCCTACCTCGAGTATGTCCACCTGGACATCTACGGCTGGCAGGCAGACAGCTATGCGGTGCTGCACGACGAGCATGGACGGTTGCTCCCGAGGGGAGCCACGGTGCGTGTCCCGCACCTGGTGGGGACGCTCGAGCAGATCGCGGCCGAGGGCAGCTCCGCGTTCTACACCGGCGACCTGGCGGCGCTGATGACCGCCGACATCGCCGTGCACGGCGGCATCTTGACCCTGGACGACCTGGCCGCCTACGAGGTCGTGCACCGTCCCGCCCTGACGGTGCGCCAGGGCGGCTGGCGGCTGGCCACCAACCCCGGGCCCGCGGTGGGCGGCGTCTGCATGAGCGCGCTGCTCGCGCTGCTCGACGGCCGGCCGCGAGCCGGCATCTGGAGCGCCGAGGAGATCTCCCACCTGGCGCGCAGCCAACGCGCGGTGTTCGGCATGGGGATCGGGCAGCACGAGGACGAGGACGAACGGCTCGGCGTGGCCCGGGCGCTGCTCAACCGCGCGCTGGGCTCGGCCAGCACCGCGCACGTGTCAGCCGTGGACGACTCCGGTGGTGCCTGTGCGGTCACGGTGTCCGCGGGGTACGGCTCCGGGGTGCTGTCGCCCGGCACCGGCGTCTGGCTGAACAACTGCCTCGGCGAGCAGGAGCTCGTGCTCAACGGTGTGCACGGGTTGGCTCCGGGCACCCGGTTGAACTCCAACATGGCACCGACGGTCGGCCGGCGAGATCGGGACGGTGCGGTGCTGGCCATCGGCTCACCCGGCTCGGATCGGATCGTGACCGCGCTGGCCCAGGTGCTCGCCCTGCACATCAACGGCGGCCTGGACCTGCCCGATGCGATCGCGCAACCCCGCCTGCACGTGCGGGTCCGGGAGGGCCTCGACCCGCCGGTGCGGATCGACTACGAGGAGGATCTCGGCCTGCCGGCCGGCTTGAGCGACGATCTCGGGCTGCCGGCGCTGGCCATGGAGCCGCACTCCATGTACTTCGGCGGGGTCGGTGCGGCCCAGTGGGACCCGTCCGGCGGACTCACGGCGGCCGGCGACCCCCGCCGCACCGTGTCGGTCGCGGTCACTCGCACAGCAGGGTCGACCGGCGGCTAGCGTGCCGGGTATGACCAGTAGCCAGACCAGTGGGACGGGCACCGCCCAGTTCGGAGCCGAGACCGGCTCGACGGGGGACTTCAAGCGCCAGCGCAACCGGTTCGAGGCGCGCATCGTGGCGGACGGCGGCGACGGCGACTGGCCGGTCGAGCCGGGACGATACCGACTGGTGTGGAGCAGGGCTTGCCCCTGGGCACACCGGGCCCGCATCGTCCTCGGGCTGCTCGGGCTCGACCATGTGATCTCGCTGGCCACCGTCGACCCGTTGCGTGACGACGCCGGCTGGCGGTTCACCCTCGACGAGGGCGGGCGCGACCCGGTGCTGGGCATCGGCTACCTCTCCGAGGCATACCTCGCCACCGATCCGACGTACGAGGGCCGCGTCACCGTGCCCTGCATCATCGATGTGCCGTCCGGGCGGGTGGTGACCAACGACTTCGCGCAGATCACGCTCGACCTGTCCACCCAGTGGCGGGACCACCACCGGGCCGGCGCACCCGACCTCTATCCCGAGGCGTTGCGCGGCGAGATCGACGCGCTGAACGCCGACATCTACCGCGACGTCAACAACGGGGTCTACCGGGCGGGGTTCGCCAGCAGCCAGCAGGCCTACGAGGAGGCGTACGACGCGCTGTTCGCCCGCCTGGACGTGCTGGAGCAACGGCTGTCGACCCGCCGCTACCTTCTCGGTTCCGCCATCACAGAGGCCGACGTGCGGCTGTTCACCACGATGGTGCGCTTCGACGCCGTCTATCACGGGCACTTCAAGTGCAACCGCACCACGGTGCGCGAGATGCCGGCCCTGTGGGGATGGGCGCGCGACGTCTTCCAGCAGCCGCACTTCGGCGACACCGTGGACTTCGACCACATCAAGCGGCATTACTACCGCACGCACGACCGGATCAACCCGACCGGGGTGGTGCCGAAGGGGCCGGACCCGGCGGGTTGGCTGACGCCGCACGGTCGCGAGTCTGTGACCGGCTGACCGGGCCCCCGGTTGGCCAGTCGGTTGGCCAGTCGGTGGGCCAATCGGTGGACCAGTGCTCACCGACACGCCGTGGCGGGTCCATCAACCGTTCACCCGCGGACGGTGCACTCTTGCCATGACCTCAGAAGCCCCCGCAAAGCGGTTGCACCGCCGCAACCTGCTGGTGGCCGCCGGAGTCGGCGGCTTCGCCGCGGCAAGCGGCTTGCTCACGCCGTCAACGGCGCTCGCCGGGCACAACGCCCATGCCCCCCGACCGCGCTGGCGCAAGCCGATCGTGATCGGGCACCGGGGCGCTGCCGGCTACCGCCCGGAGCACACGCTGGCCGCGTACCGGCTGGCCATCGACATGGGCGCTGACGTCATCGAGCCCGACCTTGTCTCGACCAAGGACGGTGTGCTCGTGGCGCGGCACGAGAACGAGATCTCGGGGACGACCGACGTCGCCGACCACCCGGAGTTCGCCGACAAGCACACCACCAAGAAGGTCGACGGCACCCGTCTGACCGGCTGGTTCACGGAGGACTTCACCTACGCAGAGCTGCGCACGCTGCGTGCACGGGAGCGGCTGCCGGAGCTGCGGCCGGCCAACACCCGCTTCGACGGGCGGCTGCGGATCCCCACGTTCGCCGAGGTCGTGGACCTGGCCCGTTTCGAGGCCAAGCGTCGCAACCGCCGCATCGGGGTGTATCCCGAGACCAAGCACCCGACCTACTTCCGCGACCTCGGGCTCGCCCTCGAGCCGGGCATCCTGCGTGAGCTGCGTCGGGTGGGTTGGACGCGCAGATCCTCGCCGGTGTTCATCCAGTCCTTCGAGATCTCCAACCTGCGGGCGATGAGCCGCCGCACCGAGGTCAAGCTGATCCAGCTCATCGGCGGGTCGGGCGCACCGTACGACCAGGTGGTCGCAGACACCGGCGTCACCTACGCCGACATGATCACCCCACTCGGGCTGCGCAGGATCGCCACCTACGCCAGGGGGATCGGCCCGGACAAGTACCGCCTGATCCCGCTGCGCGCGGACGGCACGCTCGGCGGCGCGACCGACGTGGTCGACGATGCCCACGCCGCCGGGCTGCTCGTGCACCCGTACACGTTCCGCGACGAGAACTTCTTCTTGCCCGACGAGTACGACGAGGGGAAGAACCCGCTCGCCCACGGCGACGGGGTCGGTGAGCTGCTGCGGTTCTTCGACCTCGGCGTCGACGGCGTCTTCGGCGACTTTCCCGACACCACGTTCGAGGCGCGCTGGCAGTTCCTCGCGGCTCGGCGGGCGGAGCGCGCGGCCACCGCCTGACCGGCGGGTAACGGGTCAGGGCGGCAGGTGCACCACGAGGAACGCCTCGGCCAACCGCCCGGACGGCAACCCGAACGACTGGGCGGTGTCGCCCAGAGCGCCCTCCAGCATCGTCCGCAGCTTGTCGGGGTCGGGATGCTGCGACCGATGGCTGAGCACCGCGCTGATCTTCGCGTCGAACGTGTCGGTCACGTCGACCGCGTGGTCCGGGGCCGGGTGCGCCGCGAGCCACAGCTCGGGCACCGACCACGCCTCCAGTCCACGCTCGCGCAGCTCGGGGAACGCGTACGGGTTGCGCGCGGCCGGGTAGACCGCCTGCACCGTCGCCTCACCCGCGGCCAGGTGGTCGGGGTGGCTGCGGGCCAGCCGGCGCCAGTCCCGCTCCGGGCTCTGCGTGAGCACCCGCTGCGGCCGCACCTGCCGGATGACCGCCGAGATCTCGCAGACCAGCCCCCGCGTCACCTCGAGCTCACCGTCGACGGCGCCGAGGAAGCGCACCTCGTCGACTCCGACCGCAGCCGCGGCCGCTCGCTGCTCGCGGCGCCGGATGGTGGGGATCTCGGTGCGGTCGATGGCATCGTCGAACCCGCCCGCCTGGCCGTCCGTGAGCACCAGATAGGTGACCGCGGTGCCGGTCGACGTCCACCGCGCCACTGTCCCGGCCGCGCCGAAGTCCGCGTCGTCGGGATGTGCTGTCACGACGAGGGCGCGTTCGACCCATGGGGCGGGGACGGGCGTGGGCATGGTGGGAACGCTAGCAACGAGTCTGTCTCCCCGCTCTCGTAGGCTGAAGGGGAGATGAGCGCCCCGTTCCCTGTCCCCACCCTGTCTGCGACGCCGGACACGACCGCCGGCACCAGCCGGGGCGCCAGCACCGGCACCTCGCCGGAGGCCCTGCTGGACGGTCTCAACGAGTCCCAGCGGGCCGCAGTGACTCACGCCGGTGGGCCGCTCCTGGTCGTCGCCGGTGCCGGGTCCGGCAAGACCCGCGTGCTGACCCGTCGCGTCGCATGGCTCATCGCCCAGCGGGCTGCTCACCCGGGCTCGATCCTCGCGATCACGTTCACGAACAAGGCCGCGGCGGAGATGCGCGAGAGGGTCGCGACCCTCGTCGGCCGGCGAGCGCGGCTGATGACCGTGTCTACCTTCCACTCCGCGTGTGTGCGCATCCTGCGCCGCGAGGCGAGCCGGCTGGGCTTCTCCTCGTCCTTCTCCATCTACGATGCGGCCGACTCGCGGCGCTTGATGGCGCTGGTGTGCCGCGATCTCGAGCTCGACCCCAAGCGGTTCCCACCGCGCGCCGTGCTGGGGTGGGTGTCGACGCAGAAGAGCGAGCTGCGCGACCACGAGACGGCCGCTCGTCGGGCCGAGAACGACGTCGAGCGCACCTATGCCGAGGCGTACGGGAGCTACCAGGCCCGGCTGGTGGCGGCCAACGCCGTGGACTTCGACGACCTGATCATGACCACGGTGCACCTGCTGCAGGCCTTTCCGGACGTGCGAGAAGGCTACCGTCGGCGCTATCGACACGTGCTCGTCGACGAGTACCAGGACACCAACCACGCCCAGTACGCCCTGGTGCGTGAGCTGTGCGCGCCGACGGCCAGGGGTTCGGACGGGGCGGCGGATGGGGCGCCTCAAGATGCGATCGCCGCGGCCGAGCTGATGGTGGTCGGCGACTCCGACCAGTCCATCTACGCCTTCCGCGGCGCCAACATCCGCAACATCCTCGAGTTCGAGCGGGACTTCCCCGACGCCGACACGGTTGTGCTGGAGCAGAACTACCGCTCCACCCAGTCCATCCTTTCCGCCGCCAACGCGGTCATCGCCCGCAACGCCGGCCGCACCTCCAAGCGGCTGTGGAGTGAGCTGGGTGCGGGGGAGCAGCTGGTGGGCTACGTCGCCGACGACGAGCACGCCGAGGCTCAGTTCGTCGCCGACGAGGTCGACTCGCTGAGCGACCAGTCGGTGGCCAGAGCCGGCGGGATTGCCGTCTTCTACCGCACCAACGCGCAGAGCCGGGTGCTCGAGGAGGTGTTCATCCGGGTCGGCCTCCCGTACAAGGTGGTGGGCGGGCTCCGCTTCTACGAGCGCCGCGAGGTCAAGGACGCGCTCGCCTACCTCAGGCTGCTGGTCAACCCGCGCGACCAGGTGTCGCTGCGGCGGATCCTGAACGTCCCCAAGCGGGGGATCGGTGCGCGGGCCGAGGCCTGCGTCGGGGCGCTCGCCGACCGTGAGCGGATCAGCCTCCTCGACGCGCTGCGCCGGGCCGACGAAGCGCCCGGCATCGCCACCCGTTCGGTGTCGGCTATCGGCGCCTTCGTGGCGATCGTCGACGACCTGCGCGCCCTGGTCGACGTCGGCGAGCCGGCTGACGTCGTGCTGCAGGCGTGCCTGGCCCGCAGCGGCTACCTGGACGCGCTTGAGGACTCGACCGACCCGCAGGACGAGACCCGGGTGGAGAACCTCACCGAGCTGCTCGCCGTGGCCCGCGAGTTCGTCGGGGACGCCGGCGACGAGGCGCCCGAGATCGAGGAGTCGGACCCCCGTTCACTCGACGCCTTCCTTGAACGGGTCGCACTGGTCGCCGACTCCGACCAGATCCCCGGCGAGGCCGAGCAGGCCGACGGCCAGGGAGTCGTCACGCTGATGACGCTGCACACCGCGAAGGGCCTCGAGTTCCCGGTCGTGTTCCTCACCGGCATGGAGGACGGCGTGTTCCCGCACCTGCGCTCCCTCGGTGACACAAGTCAGCTCGAGGAGGAGCGGCGACTGGCCTACGTCGGGATCACCCGGGCGCAGCGCCGACTGTACGTCTCCCGCGCCACCTCCCGGTCCGCATGGGGGGCACCGACGCACAACCCGGCCTCCCGCTTCCTCGATGACCTGCCCGCGGAGCTGGTCGAGTGGCGGCGTACCGAGGCGGACCAGACCCGGTGGTCCCCCCGGCTCGCGCCGGCGCCCGCGACGAGCCCGGGGACGCGCGCGGCGGCCACCGGGCGTACCAGCGGCGGCGCCGTTCTCGCGCTCGAGCCGGGAGACCGTGTCGTGCACGACAGCTTCGGGATGGGGACGGTCGTCGCGCTCGAGGGTGCCGGGGAGCGCAGCGTGGCCAGCGTCGACTTCGGCTCGGAGGGGGTCAAACGCCTGCTGCTGCGCTACGCACCGCTGCAGCGGCTGTGAGGCGGGTCGAGCCTCAGATCGAGATGCCGTGCTCAAGGAGGGCGGGGACCGGGTCGATTGCTTCGCCCCCGCCGGGGCGTACCTCCAGGTGCAGGTGCGGTCCGGTGGAGTTGCCGGTCGTGCCGACGGCCCCGATGACCTGACCCGGCTGAACGTCGTCGCCGGCCTCGACCGTGATCTTGCTCTGGTGGGCGTACCAGAGCTCGGTGCCATCCTCGAGCCGCAGCACCGTCAGGTTCCCCGCCCAGCTGTTGTCCCGGTCGTAGCCCGCCTGGATGATCACGCCCGAATCGATAGCCACCAGCGGTGTGCCCTCGGAGGCGGCGAAGTCCTGACCGCTGTGCGTGCTGACCCACATCTTCCCGCTCTGGCCGAAGCCGGCACTGATCTGGTAGCCGGCCAGCGGCAGCACCCACTGGTCCACCCCTCGCTTGAGCGCCTCGTTCTGCGCGGCCTGCGCGCGCTGCTGCAGGGCAACCATCCGCTGCTGGGTCTGCACGCCGGCCTGGCGCCGCAGGTCTGCGCTGTCGACGTCGCGGCTGACCTCGACGAGCTTGCCGCTCCGGTCCTGGACCATGTGGGTCTTGCGGGTGAGCCGGTGGACAGTCGGCTCGGCGGTTCCTGAGGTGCTTTCCCCACGATCCCCGCCACTGCCACCGCTACTGTTGCTGCCACCGCTTCCGTCGCCGTTGCTGCCAGCGCCGGACCTCGCGCCGGACGACGTGTCGCTATCGCCGCCGACATCGGACGACAGCTTGATCGACTGCGGACCCAACGGTTCTTGCGCCCCCGACGCTTTCGGCGCTGGAGCGTCCGGAGCGGTGGACAGGCTGTGGACGACGCCACCGGCTCCCGCCAGCACCAGTGCCCCGGCGCCGAGAATCGCCAGGATTCGCCGAACGCGGACTCGTCGGCGCGGCCGGGCAGGTGGCTCGTCGGTCGCCCCGGCAGCAGGCTCTGCCGGCGCGGCGCCGCTTGGGCGCTGCGGGGCGGAGGTGCGGGACATGGTCCGAATCCTTGCGCGTCGGTGGGCACAGTCATCGGGCACGATACCGGCGGGTCGGCCGCAGCGGAAACGATCGCGTGGATCGGTCAGCCTAACGGTGGGCTAGTCTGCGGCCGTATGTCGAGCCGGCCGAAGCGCATCGTGGTGGCCAAGCCCGGGCTCGACGGGCACGACCGGGGTGCAAAGGTGGTCGCGCGGGCTCTGCGCGACGCCGGGAACGAGATCATCTACACCGGGCTGCACCAGACCCCCGAGCAGATCGTGGCGACGGCCATCCAGGAGGACGCCGACGCCATCGGTGTCTCCGTGCTCTCCGGCGCGCACATGACGCTGTTCCGCAAGATCTTGGACCTCCTCGCCGAGCGCGACGCGTCAGACATCGTGGTCTTCGGTGGTGGCATCATCCCCGAGGACGACATCGGACCGCTCCGCGAGGCCGGCGTGGCCACAGTGTTCACCCCCGGCGCGACCACGACAGAGATCGCCGCTTGGGTCGACGAGCACGTTCCCGACGCCAGCGGCTAGCCGCCGGCCTGCTGCCCCGTGAGCACTCGGCGTACGTGGTCGGCCACCTCGCGGGCGACCCGGTCGGGGTCGGTGCGGATGACCCAGTGGCCGGCGTCGAGGTCGACGCGGCGTGCGTGCGCGTTGGCACGGACGACGGCCCCGGCCAGCGCCGGGGTGATGAACCGGTCGTGGACCGGGACAAGCACCGTCACCGGCAGGCGGGTCCGGCCGGCTCCGCCAGGCCGGGCTCGGTGCGGCCGACGTGCCACGTTGGCGCGGTAGAGACCCAGCCCGTGCCGGGCATCGCGGCTGAGCGTCGGCGCCCAATGGTCGGTGCCGTGGCCGGCGCCCCAGAGTCTCAGCAGCGGCGCGGCCAGGGTCCACGCCAGCTCGGGCAACACCGGCAGCTGGAATGCCGCGACGTACCACGACCGCCTCAGCTGTCGCCGCACGCTCCGGACCTGCCCGCGGCCGCGGGCAAGTCGGATGTAGGTGGCGAAGTGGTCGAGACCCGGGCCGCTGATGGACACCAGTGAGGCGATGCTCCCGCGCAGCCGCCCGTCGGTCGTCTCGGCGTTCATGGCCTCCCACAGCTGCACCGAGCCCCAGTCGTGGCCGACGAGGTGCACGGGGGCCGGCAGGTCCAGCCGGTCCAAGACGGCGACCAGGTCGTCGACGAGCCGGGCAGTGCGGTAGCCGGCACGCCGACAAGGTGCGCTCGATCCGCCGGCGCCGCGTACGTCGTAGGTCACGACCTGGTGGCCCCCGGCGAGCCGGTCGATGACCGGCTCCCAGACCGCCTGGGTGTCGGGGTAGCCGTGCAGCATCAGCACGGTCGGCGTGTGCGGGCCGGCATGGTCGGGGGTGTGCACCCGGACCGACAGGGAGACGGAGTCGCGACCGGCACCGGACGGGACGGTCATCGAGAGCACCGGGCCATCGTGCCCGCGGCCCCGGGTGCCACGCCGTGGGGGGCGCGGCTAGAGTCCCAGGCGCCCCGCGGACGAGGGCCACCTCCCGGCTGTCGGTCCGCCACGATCGACAACCGAGGACGGACGGCCCGCTGTGGATCTGATGGAGTACCAGGCCAAGCAGCTGTTCGCCAAGCACGACGTACCTGGTGCCACCGGCGAGGTCGCGACGACCCCGGACGAGGCGCGAGCCGCCGCCGAGCAGCTCGGCGGCCAGGTGGTCGTCAAGGCCCAGGTGAAGGCCGGCGGGCGTGGGAAGGCCGGCGGCGTCATGGTCGC
>JBBSMN010000027.1:0-20126 GCA_038233135.1 Propionibacteriales bacterium | reverse complement strand
GCGGCGGGGGCGGCGCGGATCGGCACCACCGGGCGGGGGATCGGCCCGGCCTACGAGGACAAGGTCGGGCGGCGGTCGATCCGGGTGGCCGATCTCGGCGATGCCGAGACGCTGGAGACCCGGCTCGACCGGCTGCTCGCGCATCACGACGCGCTGCGCCGGGGGCTGGGCGCGGAGGCCATCGACCGGGCCGATCTCAAGGCGCGGCTCATGGAGGTGGCGCCCGCGGTGCTGGGCTACGCCGCACCGGTTTGGCGGGTGCTCGACGAGGCCCGGCGGGCGGGACGGCGCATCCTCGTTGAGGGGGCGCAGGGCGCGCTCTTGGACAACGACTTCGGCACCTACCCTTACGTCACCTCGTCGAACACCCTCGCGGGCATGGCCGCGACCGGGACCGGCATGGGGCCCGGCGCGGTCGACTTCGTGCTCGGCATCGTCAAGGCCTACACCACCCGCGTCGGCGAGGGGCCGTTCCCGACCGAGCTGGACGACGCCGCCGGCGAGCACCTGCGCAAGACCGGGTGGGAGTACGGCACGACGACCGGCCGGCCGCGGCGCTGCGGCTGGTTCGACGCGGTTCTCGGCCGCTATGCCACCCGGGTCAACGGAGTTACCGACTTCGTCCTCACCAAGCTCGACGTGCTCACCGGGCTCGAGCGGGTGCCGGTGTGCGTGGCCTACGACGTCGACGGGGTGCGGCACGACCAGATGCCGATGACCCAGACCGACTTCCACCACGCGACGCCGATCTATGAGCAGCTGCCCGGCTGGTGGGGGGACATCAGCGGCGCCCGGCACTTCGACGACCTGCCGGCCAACGCGCAGGCGTACGTACGCACCGTCGAGGACATGATCGGCGCCCGGATCTCGGTGGTCGGCGTCGGCCCCGACCGCGACGAGTCGGTCGTTCTGCACGACCTGCTCTGACCCGCGTACGCTGCTCGCCCGTGGACGTCCTCGTGATCGGTTCCGGAGGCCGAGAGCACGCGCTGGCGCTGGCCCTGGACGCCGCCGACTCCGTCGACGCGGTGCACGTGGCGCCCGGCAACCCGGGCACCGCTGCGGTCGCCGCCGCGCACGAGGTCGATGTGCTCGACGGCGCCGCCGTGGGGGCGCTGGCCGTACGCCTGGGCGTCGACCTGGTCGTGGTCGGGCCCGAGGCGCCGCTGGTCGCGGGAGTGGCCGACGACGTGCGCGCGGCGGGCGTCGCCTGCTTTGGCCCTTCGCGGGAGGCGGCCCGGCTGGAGGGCTCCAAGGCGTTCGCCAAGGAGGTCATGGCCGCAGCCGAGGTGCCGACCGCGCTGGCGCACGTGTGCGCCTCGTCCCCCGCGGTGGGCGCCGCGCTGGACGCCTTCGGCCCGCCGTACGTCGTGAAGGACGACGGCCTGACGGGCGGCAAGGGCGTGCTGGTCACCGACGACCGCGCGGCCGCCCTGGCGCACGGTGAGACCTGCCTGGCCGGTGGCGGCGAGGTCGTGGTCGAGGAGTTCCTCGACGGGCCGGAGGTGTCGCTGTTCGCGCTGTGCGACGGCGAGACGGTGGTCCCGCTGCTGCCGGCGCAGGACTTCAAGCGCGCCGACGACGGGGACGCCGGGCCCAACACCGGCGGGATGGGAGCCTATGCGCCGCTGCCGTGGGCGCCTCCCGATCTGGTGGCACAGATCACCGACCGGGTGCTGCAGCCCACCGTGCGAGAGATGGCGCGGCGCGGGACGCCGTTCGTCGGGCTGCTGTACGCCGGGCTGGCCCTGACGTCGCGCGGGCTGCGGGTGGTGGAGTTCAACGTGCGCTTCGGTGACCCGGAGACGCAGGTGGTGCTGCCGTTGCTCGAGCCGTGCTTGGGGACGCTGCTGCTGGCCGCGGCCACCGGCCGGCTGGACCGGGCCGAGCCGCTGCGGTGGCGCGACGGTGCCGCGGTGGTGGTGGTGGTGGCCGCTGCCGGCTACCCCGCGTCGCCGCGTACGGGTGATGCGGTGTCCGGCGTGGATGCCGCCGAGGAGCTGGCCGGGGTGCACGTCGTGCACGCGGGCACGCGGTCCGAAGGGTCCGGCCCGGTGTCGGCCGGGGGACGGGTGCTGGGGGTGGTCGGCGTGGGCGCCGACGTCGCCGACGCCCGCACGCGGGCGTACGCCGGGATCTCGCGGATCGAGCTGGACGGATCGCACCATCGCACCGACATCGCGGCGGGCCGCTGACCCCCGGACGAGCGGTGCGCGACAATGGGCGCCGTGACTCCGGACGACCACGTGGTGCCCGACGTGCTCGCGAACCGGTATGCCTCGGCGGAGCTGGCGCGGTTGTGGTCGCCCGCGCACAAGATCGTGCTCGAGCGCCGACTGTGGCTGGCGGTGCTCCGCGCGCAAGCCGATCTCGGCGTCGACATCCCGGCCGGCGCCATCGAGGCGTACGAGAAGGTGGCCGACGACGGTGTCGACGCCGTCGACCTGGCCTCGATCGCCGAGCGCGAGCGGGTGACCCGCCACGACGTCAAGGCGCGCATCGAGGAGTTCAACGCGCTGGCCGGCCACGAGCAGGTGCATAAGGCCATGACCAGCCGCGACCTGACCGAGAACGTCGAGCAGCTGCAGGTGCGCGACTCGCTCGCCGTCGTACGCGACCGCGTCGTCGCCACGTTGGCGCGGCTGGCCCAGCGGGCCGTCGAGCATCGCGAGCTGGCGATGGTGGGGCGCAGCCACAACGTCGCGGCGCAGACCACCACGCTGGGCAAGCGGTTCGCGACGGTGGCCGACGAGCTGCTGGTCGGCTACGAGCGCATCGAGGAGCTGCTGGAGCGCTACCCGCTGCGCGGCATCAAGGGCCCGGTCGGCACCGCCCAGGACATGCTCGACCTGCTGGGTGGCGACCCCGCCAAGCTGGCCGACCTCGAGCACCGCGTTGCCGAGCACCTGGGCTTCGCCCGGGTGCTGACCAGCGTCGGGCAGGTCTATCCGCGCTCGCTCGACCTCGACGTGGTCTCGGCGCTGACCCAGGCGGTCGCAGCGCCGTCCAACCTGGCCACCAGCATCCGGCTGATGGCCGGGGCCGAGCTGGTCACCGAGGGGTTCCGTCCCGGTCAGGTCGGCTCGAGCGCCATGCCGCACAAGATGAACACCCGGTCCGCCGAGCGGGTCAACGGGCTGGCGGTCGTCGTCCGCGGCTACCTGTCGATGACCGGTGAGCTGGCCGGTGACCAGTGGAACGAGGGCGACGTGTCCTGCTCGGTGGTACGCCGAGTGGCGCTGCCGGGTGCGTTCCTCGCCGCCGACGGCCTGTTCCAGACCGTGCTCACCGTGCTCGACGACTTCGGCGCCTACCCGGCGGTGGTGGCCCGCGAGCTCGACCGCTACCTGCCGTTCCTGGCCACCACCAAGGTGCTGATGGCGGCCGTCCGCGCCGGCGTCGGCCGCGAGCAGGCGCACGCCGCGATCAGGGAGCACGCGGTCGGCGTCGCGCTGCGGATGCGCGAGCAGGGCGCGGCCGCCAACGACCTGTTCGAGCGGCTGGCCGCCGACGAGCGGCTGCGCCTGACCCGCGACCAGCTCGACGGCCTCGCCGGCGAGCCGCTGTCGTTCACCAGCGCCGCCGGTCAACAGGTCGACGCCGTCGCCGCCAGGGTGGGCAACGTCGTACGCGCCCACCCCGCCGCCGCGGCGTACGTCCCCGGCGCCATCTTGTGAGCCCGGCCGCGGACGCCCCGCCGGGCCTCACCCACCTGCACTCGGGCAAGGTGCGCGACCTGTACGAGCTGGCCGACGGGCGGCTCTTGATGGTTGCCAGCGACCGCATCAGCGCCTACGACCACATGCTCGAGCCGCCCATCCCCGACAAGGGTGCGGTGCTGACCGCGATGTCGCTGTGGTGGTTCGACCAGCTCGCCGACCTGGTGCCCCACCACGTGGTGAGCACCGACGTGCCCGAGCAGGTGCGCGGTCGGGCAGTGGTGTGCGAGCGGCTGGCGATGTATTCCGTCGAGTGCGTCGCGCGCGGCTACCTGGCCGGCTCGGGCCGGGCCGACTACGAGGCCACCGGGGCGATCTGCGGCGTCCACCTGCCCGCCGGCCTGATCGACGGCTCCCGCCTGCCCGAGCCGATCTTCACCCCGGCGACCAAGGCCGCGTACGGCGAGCACGACGAGAACGTCTCCTACGCCGCGGTGCAGGCGGTCGTCGGAGCCGACACCGCCGCCGAGCTGCGGCGGTTGACGCTGGCGATCTACGACCGGGCGCACCGCAGCGCCCGCGAGCGGGGCATCGTGCTGGCCGACACCAAGCTCGAGTTCGGTCGCCGCCCGGACGGCACCATCGTGCTGGCCGACGAGGTGCTGACCCCAGACTCCTCGCGCGTCTGGCCGGCCGACCGCTGGCAGCCCGGCCGGCCGCAGCCCGCGTACGACAAGCAGTACGTCCGCGACTGGCTCACGTCACCGGCCAGTGGCTGGCAGCGTGACTCGGGTGAGCCGCCGCCGCGGTTGCCCGACGAGGTGGTCGAGCAGACCCGTGCGCGCTACGTGGAGGCGTACGAGCGGCTCACCGGTCGCCGCTTCTGATGCCGCCGGCCCGGTCACTAGACTGCGCGCAACCGATCCGCCGCACCCGTACGGGGTGTCGCCGCCGACCCGGGAGCAGCTCATGGCCAGCGTCGTCGTCGATGTCATGCTCAAGCCCGAGATCCTCGACCCGCAGGGCAAGGCAGTGCACGGTGCGCTGCCACGGCTGGGTTTCGAGGGCGTGACCGACGTCCGCCAGGGCAAGCGCTTCGAGCTGCAGATCGACGGTGAGGCCACCCCGGAGCGCCTCGAGCAGGTGCGCGCGATGGCCGCCACGTTGCTGTCCAACCCGGTGATCGAGGACTTCGACGTACGCGTGGAGGGCTGATGCGGGTCGGTGTCGTCACCTTCCCCGGCTCGCTGGACGATGTCGACGCTGCCCGTGCGGTGCGCGTCGCCGGCGGTGCGGCGGTGCCGTTGTGGCACGGCGACCACGACCTGCGCGGTGTCGACGCGGTCGTGCTGCCGGGCGGCTTCTCGTACGGCGACTACCTGCGCTGCGGCGCGATCGCACGGTTCGCACCGGTGATGACCGAGGTGGTCGCGGCGGCGGGTGGCGGGATGCCGGTGCTCGGCATCTGCAACGGCTTCCAGGTGTTGTGCGAGACGCACCTCCTGCCGGGCGCGCTGATCCGCAACGACCATCGCAAGTTCGTCTGCCTCGATCAGCGGCTGCGCATCGAGACCGCGACCACCGCCTGGACCTCGGCGTACGACGCCGGCCAGGAGATCGTCGTGCCGCTCAAGAACGGCGAGGGCGGCTTCGTCGCCGACCCGGACACTCTGGACCGTCTTGAGGGGGAGGGGCGCGTGGTCGCCCGCTACCTCGGTCCGAACCCCAACGGCTCGCTGCGCGACATCGCTGGCATCGCCAACGACTCGGGCACGGTCGTCGGGCTGATGCCGCACCCCGAGCACGCGGTCGAGTCGCTGTGCGGCCCGAGCACCGACGGGCTCGGATTCTTCACCTCCGCGTTGCGCGCCCTGACCGCCTGACCGACAACTCTGCAGGGGGCGTGCGGTCAGCCGGCGGCGACGAGCGCGACGGCGACGGCTGCCAGCGCCAGGCCGGTGCCCTGGCCGCGACCGATCCGCTCATGCAGCACCAGGGCGGCGAGCAGCACCGTGGACGCCGGGTAGAGCGCGGCCAGCACCCCCGCCACCGTCAGCAGGCCGGTCTGGGTGGCGAGCAGGAACAGCGCGGTGGCGCTGGTGCCGAGCACGCCGACCCAGATGGCATGCCCTGCGTTGCGGCCGCGGGGCACCCACGGCGCCCCGAGGGCGGTCGCCAGCGCGATCGTCGTCACCACCCCCACCGCCTGCGTCAGCGTCAACGGCCCGAAGCCGGCCCCTTCCGGCACTTGGCCGAGCGATGCGAAGAGCACGCCGAAGCCGAGCCCCGCGAGCATCCCGTCCACCAGATCGGCGCTGCGGCGGCGTACGGCTTCGCCCTCGTGCCCGCCCCCGTGCTCATCGGCCACGCTCGACACCAGCCAGATGGCCGGCAGCGCGCACGCGACGCCCAGCCAGGTGAGGCCACCGGGGCGTTCGCCGGTCACGACGCCGACCGCGACGGGGACCAGCGCCGCGAGCAGCGCCGACACCGGTGCGACCACGCTCATCGAGCCGGCGCCGAGCCCGCGATAGAGGAACGCGAGGCCGGCGCCCGAGCCGACCCCGCCCAGTGCGGACCAGGCCCAGTCGCCGGCGGTCGGGTCACCTGCCACCACCAGCGCGAGGGCGAGTGTCAGCACCACCGACGCTGCCTGCCCGACGACGGCGACCGCCCACGGGCTGATGCGCCGCGCGAGCACCCCGCCGATGAAGTCCGACACCCCGTACGACAGGGCGCAGCCGAGGGCGAGGATGACGACCACCGCGGCACCCTAGCCGTGCGCAGTAGTTGCTCCACCTATACCGCCCCTCATCGGCGCTCGAGCGGGCTAAGGTGCGACTAACCGCAGACAGCCTCGTTCCCGGCGAAGGGTTTGACCCATGCATACCGTCCGCACCGGCACCGGCCGCCCACTCGTACTCGTCCCCGGCGTCGCCACGACGGGCACTTGGCGGCTGGTCCTCGACGAGCTCGCAGCCGAGCGTGAGGTCGTCGCGGTGGACCTGCCGGGCTTCGGCCAGACACCGCTCTTCGAGGGGGAGGTCACCGTCGAGCGGTACGCCGACGAGCTCGAGGCGCATCTGCGAGCGGACGGCCTCGAGCAGGCCGATCTGGTCGGCAGCTCCCTCGGTGCCCGGCTGGTGCTCGAGATGGCCCGCCGCGGGCTCGGGCGCTCGATCGTGGCGCTCAACCCGGGCGGCTTCTGGGGCCCACGGCAGAAGCAGGTCTTCGGTGCCACGTTGAGAGCTTCGGTGGCACTCGTACGCCGCATCCGCCCCACCCTGCCGACGGTGGTCGGCAACCCCGCCGGGCGCACCGCCCTGCTGGCCCAGCTGTCCGCGCGGCCCTGGGCGCTCCCAGCGGACTTCGCCACCGACGAGCTTCGTGGGTTGGCTGACGCGCCCGGCGCCGACCCCGCGCTCAAGGCGCTGGCCACCGGACCCGACCAGGACGGTGCGCCGAGCGGCACCCTTCCCGGGCCGGTGCTGATCGTGTGGGGCAAGCAGGACCGGGTCACGCTGCCGTCCCAGGCCGGCCGGGCGCAGGAGCTGTTCCCCGACGCCCGCGTCGAGATGTTCGACGCGTGCGGGCACTTCCCGCACTGGGACCAGCCCGCGAGGACGGTGACGACGGTCCTGGCCGCAACCGCCTAGGTCGAGCACCGCCCCCCACCGGCCGCCCCCCACCGGGGCCGCGATCCTCGCCTGGAGCATCATGATGCACACAGGTGATGCTATGATGTACGATGCGTACGACGGTGAACATCGATGAGCATCTGCTCGAGGAGGCTCGACAGCTCGCGGCCCGCTCGCGGCGATCCCTTGGCGACGTCGTGGACGACGCGCTGCGCACGCTGCTCAACCAACGGCCGGCACCACCCGGTGGCCGGGCACGCCTTCCGGTGTTCGGTGGCAGCGGGTTGCGCCCTGGTGTCGACCTCGAGGACAAGGAGGCACTCGCCGACCTGCTCGACGAGCGGAGCGCGACAACCGGCACTGACCATGCTGCTGGCTGACGTCAACCCACTGATCTACGCCCACCGACCCGAAAGCCCCCGTGCCGGCGAGCACCGGGACTGGTTGGAGGGAGCACTCAGCGGCCCCGAGCCCTTCGGAGTCAGCGAGCTCGTGTGCTCGGCCTTCCTGCGGATCGTCACCAACCACCGCGTCTTCACCGACCCCACGCCACCCGACGTGGCGCTGCAGTTCTGCGCAGCGGTGATGGACGCGCCGGCAGCTGTCGCCGTCCGCCCGGGCCCGCGCCACTGGGGTCTGTTCACGGGGCTGTGCGCTCAGGTGCAGGCCCGCGGGAACGTCGTGCCGGACGCCTACCTGGCGGCCCTGGCCATCGAGCACGGTGCGACGTGGGTGACGACCGACCGCGGCTTCGCCCGCTTCCCGGGACTGCGCTGGCGCGTGCCCCTGGAGCGGGAGGGACGCTGATCGTTGTTGGCTGAACGTCCTCCAATTGTGCTACCGCGTAAACACCATGAGTCACTCTGTGGGCATACGGGAGCTGCGTCAGCAGGCGAGCGCTGTCCTGCGCCGGGTGGTCAGCGGGGAGTCGATCGACGTCACCGACCACGGCCACCCGATCGCTCGCATCGTCCCGCTCGGCTCGGGTCCGATGGACCAGATGGTCCTCGACGGCCGGGCGGTGGCACCCCGTGCAGACCTGCTCGACATTGCTGAGCAGGTTGGCCTGCCCGCGCCCCTCAACTCCGACACGGCCCCCTCCGAGGTGCTGAGGCAGCTACGCGCCGATGAGCGGTAGCACCGCCTACCTCGATACGTCGGCGTTCGTGAAGCTCGTGGTGACCGAACCCGAGTCGGCGGCGCTGCGTGCACGCTTGTCCCGCTGGTCACACCGCGCCTCCGCCACGTTGTTGCGCGCCGAGGCCGTGCGGGCGCTGCGCTGGTCCGGTCATCAGCATCTCGTTGGCGAGGCGCGCAGGTTGTTCGGTGGGCTGTACCTGATCCGGCTGGACGAACCGCTGCTGGACCGCGCAGGTGACCTGGAGCCAGGCGGACTTCGTTCGCTGGACGCCGTGCATCTGAGTGCGGCCATGACGATCGGTTCCGATCTGGGCGTCCTGCTCACCTACGACGAGCGCCTGCGGCGGGCGGCGTTGTCGCTGGGGCTCGAGGTCGAGTCGCCGACCTGACAGTCGCCGACCTGACAACAGTGGCCCGTCATTAGGCTGCGGTCGTGACCGACGCCCTCGACACCGTCGACCGCGCCACCGCCACCCCCGACCAGCCGCAGCCGTGGGCCGAGCTGGGTCTCAAGGCCGACGAGTACGACCGCATCCGCGCGATCCTCGGCCGCCGGCCGACCAGCTCCGAGCTGGCGATGTACTCGGTGATGTGGTCCGAGCACTGCTCGTACAAGTCGAGCAAGGTGCACCTTCGCCGCTTCGGTGAGCTGCCTGCCGAGACCAGGGTCGGCAAGCTGCTGGCCGGCATCGGCGAGAACGCCGGCGTCCTCGACATCGGCCAGGGCTATGCGGTGACGTTCAAGGTCGAGTCGCACAACCACCCCAGCTACGTCGAGCCCTATCAGGGCGCCGCGACCGGGGTGGGCGGCATCGTGCGCGACATCCTGGCGATGGGTGCCCGGCCGGTGGCGGTGCTGGATGCGCTGCGTTTCGGCCCGCTGGGCGCCACGGACACGGCGCGGGTGCTGCCGGGGATCGTCGCCGGGGTCGGCGGCTACGGCAACTGCCTCGGGCTGGCCAACGTCGGCGGCGAGGTGGTCTTCGACGACAGCTATGCCGGCAACCCGCTGGTCAACGCGCTATGTGTGGGGGTGCTGCGGCACGAGGATCTGCACCTGGCCAGCGCCACCGGCGCCGGCAACCAGGTGATCCTGTACGGCGCGCGCACCGGCGGCGACGGCATCGGGGGCGTGTCGGTGCTGGCCAGCGAGATCTTCGCCGACACGACGGACGGGCTGGGCGGGCCGACCAAGCGGCCCAGCGTCCAGGTCGGTGACCCGTTCATGGAGAAGCTGCTGATCGAGTGCACGCTCGAGCTGTTCGCCGCCGGGCTCGTCAATGGGATCCAGGATCTCGGCGGCGCCGGCCTGTCGTGTGCGACGTCCGAACTGGCCAGCGCCGGCGACGGCGGCATGCAGGTGTGGCTCGACCGGGTGCCGTTGCGCGACTCCTCGCTCGCACCCGAAGAGATCCTCATGAGCGAGAGCCAGGAGCGGATGATGGCGGTCGTCGAGCCGCGCCACGTCGAGCGGTTCCTGGCCGTGTGCACCAAGTGGGACGTCGACGCCACCGTCGTCGGCGAGGTCACGTCCACGGGCCGGCTGGTCATCGACTGGCACGGCGAGATCGTCGCCGACGTGCCGCCACGTACCGTCGCCCACGAGGGGCCCGTCTATGACCGCCCGTACGCCCGGCCGGTCGACCAGGACGCGCTGCAGGCCGACGCCGCGGAGGCGCTGCCGCGGCCAGCCGGTGGCGACCAGCTGCGCGACACCCTGCTGCGCTTGGCCGCCTCGCCGAACCTCGCGGACAAGTCGTGGGTCACCGACCAGTACGACCGCTATGTGCGCGGAAACACCGTGCTCGCCCGGCCCGAGGGTGCCGGCGTGGTGCGCGTGGACGAGCAGACCGGCCTCGGTGTCGCGCTGGCGACCGACTGCAACGCCCGGTTCTGCCGGCTCGACCCGTACGCCGGTGCACAGCTGGCGCTGTCCGAGGCGTACCGCAACGTCGCCGCCGCCGGTGCCCAGCCGCTCGCGGTCAGCGACTGCCTCAACTTCGGGTCGCCGGAGGACCCGGCGGTGATGTGGCAGTTCGAGCGGGCGGTCGCCGGCCTGGTGGACGGGTGCCGCGAGCTGGGGGTGCCCGTGATCGGGGGCAACGTCAGTTTCTACAACCAGACCGGTGAGACCGCGATCCTGCCGACCCCGCTCGTCGGGGTGCTCGGCGTGCTCGACGACGTTGCCCTTCGCGTGCCGGGCGGCTTCCGCACGCCGGGGCAGTCGATCTACCTGCTGGGCGAGACGCGCGAGGAGCTGTCCGGCTCGCAGTGGGCGCTGGTCGCGCACGACCACCTCGGCGGGCGGCCGCCGTGCGTGGACCTGGTCGCGGAGCGGGCGCTCGCCGAGCTGCTGCGGCACGCCTCGCGCGACGGGCTGGTCGCCGCCGCACGCGGCCTCGCCGACGGCGGGCTGGCCCAGGCTCTGGTCGACTGCTGCCTGCGCCACGACGTCGGCGCCTGGGTGTGGCTGCCCGACGACCTCGACCCGTTCGTCGCGCTGTTCAGCGAGTCTGCCGCCAGGGCGGTCGTCGCCGTGCCGCGCGGCGAGGAGGTGGGGTTCGCCGACATGGCCACCGCAGGTGCGGTCCCGTACGTACGGCTCGGGGAGGTTGTCGCCGGCGACGGCGACCCGGTGCTCGACGTGCAGGGGCAGTTCAGCGTGCCGCTGGCCGACCTTCGGGCCGCTTGGACCGGCACAATTCCCGCCGCCATGCGTGCCTGACATGTCGGCTTGCCCGGCTCGGCGACTCGGCTGACAGTTGCTGGTCATCATCGGCACCAGACGAGCACAGCGCTGATCCGCAGGCGCAGGCGTGCGTAGCGCTGCCCGGCGGGGGCCAACCCCCAGCGATTGATGTCGGCGTGAGCGGTCAGGTCCACGGCCAAGACTTGGCCACCCCGCCGAAGGGACACCGGCCCGGCGAGCTTGGCGGTCCGGCCGATGGAGCCAAGCGTCAGAACGCCGGGGGCGACCATCGTGGTTCGGGTGAACACGCATCGCGCTGCAGCGAAGCGCAACCAGCCCAGGTGCGGCTTGAGCCGGCGCAGTCATCGGGGTGCGCTCGCAGCCGGCGCCGGCGCGCGAGACTCCTCAGCCGCAGCAGGTGAGCTGGCTTGGTCCACCGGCTGGCGCCGGAGTCGGGCTCCGAAGACGGTCGCGAGCAGGCCGAGCAGCACCCAGGTCGACAAGACCAGCAGGTGGGTCTGGGCGCCGTTGCCGTCGAAAAAGGTCACGCTGCGCACCAGGTTGGCACCGGCGGTGGGTGGGAAGCGCTGGCCGATCAGCCCGGCAGGCTGTGGCAGCAGCTCGGGTGCCGAGGTGGCCCCGGACAGCGGGCTGCCCACAAAGATCATGAGTACGGCGACGAGCCCCATTCCCGCCCGGCGTCAACGCGTTGAGCCCGGATGCGGTGGCCGCGATGGCGAGGATCGTCAGGCTCAAAGCCCCCCACGTCGCCCAGCCGGCGTCGGGCACCACCTCCAGCCAGGTGCCCGTCACCAGCCGAGGAGTCCGTCCGACCCGCGACCGCCGAGGAGCTCGTCGTCTCCACCTCGGCCGAACAGGTCGTCGTTGCCGCGGAAGCCGCGGATCGTGTCGGCGTTCTTCGTCCCGTGCAGGGTGTCGCTGCCGCTCGCACCGTCGATGTCGGCAGCCAGCGCCGGCGCGGCGAAGGCCGCCGCGCCAAGCAGAAGGGCGCCGGTCGCAAGGCCGGTCGCGGTGGTGGAGGTGATGGACATGAGCTGTGCCCCCTCAGTCGTGGCGACCGCTCGTCTAGCTCGCGTTGCTGCCCACCGAGCCGGCCGCTGAAGTGGTGGCAGGAGCAGCCAGGGTGGCGCGAAGATACGTCGGAGGGCGTGCCGGTGCGGATCGGAGGGCGTTCCGTCCTGGAGTCCCGGGGCCTCGGGGTCAGCGACGTCCGCGGTAGAACATCCGCCACTGCGAGCGGTCGATGACCCCGCTGCGGGGTTCACCCACGTGGCGCTGCCACACCTTCGCCGCCGCTGCGGTCTTCCGCGTGAACACCCCGGTGACAGGGGTGCGGACCCCCGCCGCGACCAGTGCCCGCTGCAGCCGCCACACCGCCTGCTCGTCGGAACCGACCTTGACCAGGCTGCGGCCACCGGTGGCGAGCAGGCTGACCCAGGTGCGGTGCGTGAGCACGCCGCTGACCGGGAAGTGCCGTTCGCGCTGTATCCGTCGCACCCCGCGAGCCATCCGGCGGTCGAAGCGCTCGGTGATCGCGCCAGACACATAACCGCTGCGGTGCAGGTTCACCCAGCGCGGGCTGAGGTACGGCTGCGAGCGAGCGGGGCAGGCCCGGCCGGCTCCGCTGATGTAGATGCCGACCGCGGCGAACGGTGAACTGCGGCGCCAGGTGTCCATGTCGGCGTTGCTCGGCGTGATGCAGCGGTCGAAGCCGTAGCCGGTGAACGAGCCGGGACTGTGCACCACCTTCTCGCCCACCGGCATCGCTTGGTCGCCGTCTGCTGTCGGCGGGCTGGGCGGCGCGGCGGCCGGCGCTGCCGTCGGCACGGTCACCACCAGGGCGATCGCAACGCCGACGGCGGCGACGACGGGTCTGCGAAGGGGCACGAGGACCGACCGTACGGCGCTGCCGGTGGCAGGGACACCCCGCTCGCCGGGGGCCGTCCGATCGGCCGATGCGGGACTGTCCGACGGTACGGGTGAGGCGCATGGGATGGCGCCGGCGGACCGCTCGGTGGTGGCCGCCTAGGCTCGACCAGTGTCCGTACGCCTGCGACCTGCGCCGGCCGCCGAGGTGGAGGCAGCGCTGGCGCGCCGGGCCGCGTCCACCCCGCTCGCGGGCGACGAGCGGCTGCTGGTCCGGCATCTGCTCGCCGTCCTCGTCCAGTCACATCCCGGCGCCAGCGTGGAGGTGCGGGTGCCGCCGTACGCGGCGGTTCAGTGCGTCGCCGGGGCCCGGCACACGCGGGGCACCCCGCCGGCCGTGGTGGAGACCGACCCGGCCACCTGGATCGCCGTCGCCACGGGTGAGCAGGACTGGGCCGTCGCCGTCCTCGCCGGCCGCATCAGGGCGTCGGGCGAGCGCTCCGACCTGTCCTCGCTGCTCCCCCCGCTCTCTTCGCTGCCGCCCGGCTGACCCTCGCGCACCCAAGGACACGCAGCGCGCGGCGGTGCCGTCACCACTTGGTGCGGGTCGGGCTGCTCAGTTTCTCCCGCTGCCGGCGGTGCCGCCCCGCGCGTCGCGCGCCACGTCTACGTAGGCTCGAGCGCATGCCCGACAGCCCCGCCGACGCCGACCCGACAAGCCGTACAGACGCCCGGCGGGCCGCGGTGGACACAGCGATGCCGCGGGTACGCGCCTGGCTGGACGAGCTGGTGCGGATCCCGTCGGTCAGCGACGTGGCGGGCGACGCGCCCCAGGTGCAGCAGAGCGCGGCAGCGGTGGCCCGCATCCTCGGCGAGGCCGGGTTTCCCGAGGTCGAGATCGTGGCCGAGGGTGGCAGGCCGGCGGTTCTGGCCCGGCACCCTGCCCCGCCGGGAGCCCCCACCGTGCTGCTGTACGCCCATCACGACGTGCAGCCGCCCGGCGACGACGCCGACTGGGACAGCCCCCCGTTCGAGCCGACCGAGCGAGGCGACCGCCTCTACGGGCGGGGCGCCGCCGACGACAAGGCGGGGATCGCCGCGCACCTGGCGGCCTACCTCGCCCACGGGGCGCGGCCACCGGTCGGTCTGAGAGTGTTCGTCGAGGGTGAGGAGGAGTCGGGTTCGAGCTCGCTGCCCGACATCCTCCGTCAGCATCGGGAGCGGTTGGCCGCCGACGTGTTCGTGATCGCCGACTCGACCAACTGGGACATCGGTGCGCCTGCGCTGACCACCTCGCTGCGCGGGTTGGTGAACTGCACCGTCGAGGTGCGCACGCTCGACCACGGGGTGCACTCCGGCATGTGGGGCGGCGTAGTCCCAGACGCGTTGACCGTGCTGGTGCGGCTGCTCGCCACCTTGCACGACAAGGTCGGCACCGTGGCGGTGGCCGGGCTGGCGTTGGGTCCCGCGAGCGAGTTGGTCTACCCCGAGGACCGCGTACGTGCCGAGTCGTCGGTGCTCGACGGTGTCCACCTCATCGGCAGCGGCGCGGTCGTGGAGCGGCTCTGGACCCGCCCGGCCATCGCGGTCACGGGGATCGACGCCCCGGCGACCGCGCACGCCTCCAACACGCTGGTCCCGGTGGCGCGGGCCAAGATCAGTCTGCGGCTGGCGCCCGGAGACGACTGCCACCAGGCGCTGGCCGCGCTCACACGCCACCTACAACAGCACGTGGCCTGGGGCGCGCGCGTCAGCGTTTCCGACCCCGACCTGGGCCAGCCGTACGCCATCGACGCGGTCGGGCCCGCGTACGACGCCGCCCGCCGCGCCTTCACCGACGCCTGGGACGGCGTCGAGCCGGTGGACATCGGGGTCGGTGGCTCGATCCCGTTCATCGCGGAGTTCGCCGCCGCCTTTCCGGAGGCCGCCATCCTGGTCACCGGCGTGGAGGACCCCGACACCCGCGCGCACGGCGCCAACGAGGGGCTGCACCTCGGCGAGTTCGCCCGGGTGTGCCTGGCCGAGGCGTTGCTGCTCGACCGCCTCGCCCCCTGACCCGCTCGCCCGTCGAAGGTGTGGGGGAGGGGCGCTGCGTACGATGAGCGGCGTGCCCCGCGGAGACGGACGTCTGACCGGCGAGCTCGACCCCCACGATGCCGGACCCCAGGACGCCTGTGGCGTCTTCGGCGTGTGGGCGCCGGGGGAGGACGTGGCCAAGCTGACCTACTTCGGCCTGTACGCGCTGCAGCACCGCGGCCAGGAGTCGGCCGGCATCGCGGTGAGCAACGGCCGGCAGATCCTGGTCTACAAGGACATGGGCCTGGTCTCGCAGGTGTTCGACGAGCCGACCCTTGAGTCGCTCAAGGGGCACCTGGCGATCGGGCACAGCCGCTACTCCACCACCGGGGCCAGCACCTGGGTCAACGCGCAGCCGACGTTCCGGTCCACCGCGGTCGGGGCGCTCGCGCTGGGGCACAACGGCAACCTCACCAACACCCACGAGCTGCTTCGCCTGCTGGACGCCCGGGCCGAGGAGTCCGGACAGCTGGCTCTGACGCGCGGTCGTGAGGGCGAGACCACCGACACGGGGGTGATGAGCGCGCTGCTGGCGTCCTATCCCGACCGGCCGCTCGAGGACGCCGCCGTGGAGGTGCTACAAGCGCTGCGCGGCGCCTTCTCACTGGTGTGGATGGACGAGTCGACCCTGTACGCCGCGCGCGACCCGCAGGGCATTCGGCCGCTCGTGCTCGGGCGGCTCGAGCGCGGCTGGGTCGTGGCCAGCGAGACCGCGGCGCTGGACATCGTCGGCGCCTCGTATGCGCGTGAGATCGAGCCGGGCGAGCTGGTCGCCATCGACGAGCACGGGCTGCGCACCCGCACCTTCGCCGAGAAGGCGCCGAAGGGTTGCCTGTTCGAGTTCGTCTATCTGGCCCGGCCGGACACCGTCATCTCCGACCACCGGGTGCATGCGGTGCGGGTGGACATAGGGCGGCGCCTGGCCCGCGAGCATCCTGCCGACGCCGACCTGGTGATCCCGGTGCCCGAGTCGGGCACGCCGGCCGCGATCGGCTTCGCCGAGGCCTCCGGCATCCCGTACGGGCAGGGGCTGGTCAAGAACTCCTACGTCGGGCGGACGTTCATCCAGCCGAGCCAGACCATCCGTCAGCTCGGCATCCGCCTCAAGCTCAACCCGCTGCGCGACGTGATCGCCGGTCAGCGCCTGGTGGTGGTGGACGACACGATCGTGCGCGGCAACACCCAGCGTGCGCTGGTGCGGATGCTGCGCGAGGCGGGGGCGCTGGAGGTGCACGTGCGCATCTCCAGCCCGCCGGTGAAGTGGCCGTGCTTCTACGGCATCGACTTCTCCAGCCGGGCCGAGCTGATCGCCAGCGGGCTCGGCACCGAGGAGATCCGCCGCTCGATCGGCGCTGACTCGCTGGCGTACGTCGATCTGGACGAGTTGGTGGCGGCGACCGGGGTGCCCAAGTCGAGCCTGTGCCGGGCGTGCTTCGACGGTGTCTATCCCGTGCCGCTGCCCGATGCGAGCCGGCTGGGCAAGCACCTGCTCGAGCTGGAAGCAGACGGTATGGACCCCAGTCCGGACGACGACCTCGCCTCGGTGCTGCCCGTCCCCGAGACCGCGGACCGACGCTGATGCACCGATGACCAGCTATGCCTCGGGCGGGGTGTCGATCGTGGCCGGGGATCGTGCGGTAGAGGTTATGCGCGAGTGGGTCGACAAGGCACGCCGCCCCGAGGTCGTCGGGGGCATCGGCGGCTGTGCGGGCCTGTTCGACGTGTCCGCGCTGAAGGCGTACGACCGCCCCCTCCTCGCGACGTCCGCCGACGGGGTAGGGACCAAGGTCGCCATCGCCCAGGCGCTGGACCGCCACGACACCATCGGCTTCGACCTGGTCGGGATGCTCGTCGACGACCTGGTGGTATGCGGTGCGGAGCCGATCTACCTGACCGACTACATCGCCTGCGGGCGAGTACGCCCCGAGCGCATCGCGGCCATCGTGCGCGGTGTCGCCGAGGCGTGCGTCGTGGCCGGCTGTGCTCTGGTGGGCGGCGCGACCGCCGAGCACCCCGGCCGGCTCGGTGCCGTCGAGTACGACGTCGCCGGTGCCACCACCGGAATCGTCGAGGCGGCAGACCTGCTCGGCCCGGAGCGGGTCGATGCAGGGGACGTCCTGGTCGCCATGGCCTCGTCGGGGCTACACAGCAACGGCTACTCCCTGGTCCGTCACGTGCTGCTCGAACAGGCACGGTGGAGACTCGACCGGGAGGTGCCCGAGCTGGGGCGCCGGCTCGGCGAGGAGCTGCTCGAGCCGACACGTGTCTATGCCCGGGACTGCTTGGCCCTTGCCGCGCAGGTCGAGGTGCATGCGATGTCGCACATCACCGGCGGCGGGCTGGCGGCCAACGTGGCCCGGGTGCTCCCTCCGCACCTGGCCGGCACCGTTGATCGCGGTACGTGGACCCTGCCGCCGGTCTTCGGGCTGGTCGGCGCGGTCGGGGGCGTCGAGGCTGCCGACCTCGAACGCACGCTCAACATGGGGGTCGGCATGGTCGCGGTCGTCGCGCCCGACGAGGCCGACGGCGCGCTGCGGACGCTGGCCGACCGCGACGTGCCCGCATGGGTGTGCGGCGAGGTGGAAGCCGCACCGGACGGGGCCCGAGGCGGCGTAGTCAAACAGGTCGGCCGGCACCGCTGAGCCGTGCGGCCACGCTCCGGCCGGTCGGAGTGCGCGGCCGTCCACGCGCCGGGTATTGTTGAACGCACGAGAGTTTCTTACCTGTCCGGGTGCTCTGTTCCAGGAGTCACTCGCCCGACCTATGCAAGGGGGTCGACCCTATGGGCCGCGGCCGAGCGAAGGCCAAGCAGACGAAGGTCGCCCGAGACCTTAAGTACCGCACCCTGGAGACGGACTTCTCCCAGTTGCAGCGGGAGTTGCACGGCGACTCCGACGCACACTCATCCGGGGCCGATGACGACCACCCGGGGTACGATTCCGGCAACGGCTCCGCAAACGGCCACGGCGCCTCGGAGTCCGCCGCGCGCTGATCGGTCGCGGCTGCGTTGCTTCCTCCCGACATTTGGGGTCGGTCGTCCGCCGCCGTGGGTACTTGCGTACTGTCTGTATCGGGGATATCACTGTCCGAACGTATGGTTGGCGGGTTGAATCCGGCATTTGGGTTCACACGCCGTGCCACACTCGGTACCAGTAGCACGCCCCTCCACCGTGGAGGCGTCGAGGAAGGAACAGCCCATGACCGCGCGCCCCGTGAACGAGACGGAGTCCCTGCTCACTCCATCCGAGGTCGCCGCGTTGTTTCGAGTCGACCCCAAAACGGTCACGCGTTGGGCTAAGGCTGGCAAGCTCAGCTCCATCCGCACCCTTGGCGGGCACCGTCGCTATCGCGAGTCCGAGGTCCGCGGGCTGCTGAGCAGCAACGCGGGCATCCCGCAGATGCGCGAGCCCGGCGAGTCCTGACGCCAGGTCGCGCTCAGGCGAGCTGGCTGTCGGCCCGAGCGGTCTCAGGTCGGATCCGCGTCATCAGGCGGCACGCGACCTCCACCGCCAGCTCCCGGTCGTGGGTGAGCACGTACTCGAAACGTCGATGGGCGTCCGGACCGTGGTCGCCGAGGTCGCGCGAGACCAGCGCGCCGGCGAAGTGCGGCCCGAGCACCACCACGTCCCACTCGCTCAGCACGACGTCACCGGCGTCGAGGGCGGCACCGCGGACGCCGCTCGCGGGGACGTCTGGCATGCCGGCGCCAAACGCACCGACGAAGGCGGCCCTTGCCGCCAGCTCCGCGTAGCGCCTGGCCGTCGCCGCTGTCATGTGGGCCGCGTCCTGGAACGTGGACAGCACCACCGCCGAGCTGGACGAGGACAGCGCTTGGCTCTCCAGGTGCTTGCTCACCTCGAGGAGCAGGGACTTGGTCGCCTGCCGTACGGGGCGGTGGGCGGCCACCAGCTCGAATGGGCTGCCGCCCTCGGGCGTCGCGGCGCGGTGGGTGATCGGCACCGGTGCCCCTGATCGTGGCGCAGCAGCCGGACGGGTCAGTGCGGGGAGCGGCGCCGGGCGGCCGAACAGCCATCCCTGCCCCAGGACGGCACCCAGCGACCGCGCCACCGCCAGGTGTCTGGTCGTCTCGATCCCTTCGGCGAGCACCACTGCGCCGGAGCGCTCGGCCTCGGCGTTGACCGCGTTCACGATGCGTGCGATCCCAGCGTCAGGCCGGTCCTGCACTAGCCGCAGGTCGAGCTTGATCACGTCGGGACGCAGCAGGGGGAGCAGGGCCAGCGAGCCAGGGTCGGCGCCCACGTCGTCTAGGGCGATGCCCCACCCGGCCGCCCGGAAGGTCTCGACCCGCCGCAGCAGCTGGGCCGGCCGGTCGGTCAGGGCGCGCTCGGTGAGCTCCACGATGACGCGCACGTCCGGCCCGAGGCTGTGTGGACCGCGAGCCGAGCGCAGCGGCACCGGCAGCGGACCCTTCGCACTCGCTTCGGGCTCGACGTTGACGAACAACGTGCACGGCGCGTGCAGGCCCGCCTTGCTCGCACCCCTCATGGCGGCCGTCTGGCAGAGCAGGTCGAGCCGGGGCAGCTCGCGCTCTCGACGGGCAGCGGCGAACAGCAGGTCGGGACGTTCCAGCGCCGATCCGCTCGGCCCCCGGGAGAGCGCTTCGTAGCCCACGACCGAGCCCGTGTCGAGCTCCACGACCGGCTGGTAGACCGTCTGCACCGACCGGGTCGCCAGCAGGTCCGCCAGCAGCGCCCGCTCCAGCTGGGCGCCGGACCTCCCGTCCTGGTGGGGGGCGGTGGGCAGCACGCCACCCGGCCGGACGTCCACGGTCATGGCTCCATCCAACCCTGGCCCAGCCGCGAACGCAGTCTAAGTCGTCGATGGTGGGCCGTTTCACCGAGGGCTCCGGGCCGTACGTACGATGCTGCACATGCGGGGCTTGAGCACCGCTGATGCATCATCGTCAGTGTCGGCGCGGGGCCGCGGGGCCCGGGGTGTGGGCTGGGGGGGAGAAGCGCGTACCACGCCGGGCTGCGCGGGCCCACCGGCCCCCGCCGGGGGCGGCCCCCCCGGGTG
>JBBSMN010000026.1:0-20325 GCA_038233135.1 Propionibacteriales bacterium | reverse complement strand
TGATCCGGTGCCGTGCGATCGGCATGTTCCGCATGACCGACGAGGCCGGCGGGGACGACAAGGTGATGTGCGTCCCATCGGCCGACCCCCGCCAGGAGCACCTGCGCGACATCCACCACATGCCGGAGTTCGATCGGCTCGAGATCCAGCACTTCTTCGAGGTCTACAAGGAGCTCGAGCCGGGCAAGTCCGTCGAGGGTGCCACCTGGGTCGGCCGCGCCGACGCCGAGAAGGAGATCCAGGCGTCGCAGGAGCGCTTCCAGGAGCACGGCCACCAGGTGTGACCGCCGAGATCACACCCGGCTGAACAGGTCGGGTGGGATCCAGCTGTACATCGACGTGATCTCCACGTTGGTGCCCGTGCGCGGGGCATGGATCATCCGGCCATCGCCCAGATACATCCCCATGTGGTAGATGGAGCTCGGCGACCCGTCGCTGCTCCAGAACACCAGGTCTCCAGGCTGCAGCGAACCTTCCGAGATGGGTGTCGTGGCCTCGTACTGCGCGACGGAGTAGTGCGGGAGCGACACGCCCGCCGCCGCCCAGGCACCCATCGTCAGCCCGGAGCAATCCCACGAGTCAGGTCCGGAACCGCCCCACAGGTACGGCTCACCGAGCTGCGCCGTGGCGAACGCGATCGCCGCCTGCGCGCCGCCTGAGGGAGCCGGCGCCGGGGCGGGCTCCGGGGTTGGATCTTGGGTTGGATCTTGGGTCGGCTCCGGGGTTGGATCCGGCGTCGGATCTTGGGTCGGCTCCGGGGTCGGCTCCGGGCTCGGCTCTGGGCTCGGTTCCGGGGTCGGTTCTGGGCTCGGTTCCGGGGTCGGTTCTGGGCTCGGTTCCGGGGTCGGTTCTGGGCTCGGTTCCGGGGTGGACTCCGGCGTAGCGGTCGGCTCCGGTGTGGCAGCCGGTTCATGGGTCGGCTCCGGTGTCGCAAGCGGTTCATGGGTCGGCTCCGGCGTCGGCTCCGGGGTCGGCTCCGGCGTCGGCTCCGGCGTCGGCTCCGGCGTCGGCTTGGGAGTGGGCTTGGCCGCCTGCTCCTCCGCCGCCTGCTCCTCCGCCGCCTGCTCCCGGGCCGCCTGCTCCCGGGCCGCCTGCTCGGCTGCTGCCCGTTCTGCCGCTTGCTGGTCCAACGCCTGCTGGCGACGTTCGGCCAGCGACGCGGAGATGCCCTGGACCTGCGCGAGCTCGCCGACGAGCTGGTCGGTGTCGGCATCCAGCGTCTGCTCCTGCTGCTGAGCAGTGTCAACGGCTCGCGCCGCACTCGCCCGTGCTTGCTTCGCGTCGAGTGTTGCGTCACGTCGCCGTGCAACAGCCGCGGTGGCATCGTCGTGCAGCACCGTGGCCACCGCCGTAGCCGCGTCCCAGGCGTCCAGGTCGACCTGCAGGGCACCCGTGGTGCTCGACCAGGCGCCGTACTGGGCGAGCAGCTCCTGCGGGCCGGCCGCTGACAACACCGTGCCGAGCCGCGCCAGGTCCGAGGACTCGCTGGCACCACCGACGGCAAAGGACTCCAGGCGGAGTCGTCTGCTGTCCACCTGCACCTGCGCTGCGGCCGCCCGCCGCCGCGCATCCTCAGCCATCGACCGTGCCTGCTTCAGGCGATAGCGGGCGCCGTTGAATGCCTCGACCTGCTGCGCGGCGGTGACGCGCACCGACTCCAGCTCCTGCTGGGCGACCGCCAGCTGCGCCTGGATGCGGCCGACGGCGACCGCGGTCGACTCCACGTCGGCCCGGGCATCGGCCACCTGCTGCTCGGACGGGAACGCCGGGTCGTCATCTGCCGCCAGCGCCGGGGAGGCGACCAACCCACTGCTGACCGCGACGGTGGCCGCCAGCCAGCCCGCGATCGCCGCCAGGCACCGCTTCGTGGAGGTCGGGCCGTCCCCGGTCGGTCGTGCCCACATCGCCTGCACCGCCTAGCGTCCCTGCGCGTCCTCGCACGCGGTCGACGTGCGATCGGGGCCCACCAGTGGCCCCGTCAGTCACAAAGACACCATGAATCACGGGAGTTTCGCTAGCCCTACGGCGTGTCCGCTTGCTAATTACAACTATGTAGCACTCACGAAGGTCAGGCTTGTCCCCTTGTGCGAGGTGCTGAGACACATGCGCGAGCGTCGCGATCAGCCCTTGAGCGCTGCCGCCACCACCTCACGCGCCTCGGTCTGCACCCGCTCGAGGTGCTCAGCACCCTGCAGCGACTCGGCATAGATCTTGTAGACGTCCTCGGTGCCCGAGGGTCGGGCAGCGAACCATGCGCTCGACGTCGTCACCTTGAGGCCGCCGATCGCCGCACCATTGCCGGGGGCCTCGGTCAAGGCCGACTCGATGGCCTCGCCGGCCACCTCGGTCGCCGTGACGTCGTCCGGTGACAGTGACGCGAGGCGAGCCTTCTCCTCCCTGGTCGCCGGCGCGTCGATACGGGCGTACGCAGGGTCGCCGAAGCGTCGGGTCAGGTCGGTGTACAGCTCGCTCGGGCTCCGATCGGTGACGGCACGGATCTCGGCAGCCAGCAGCGTCAGCAGCAGGCCGTCCTTGTCGGTCGACCAGACCCCGCCGTCGCGTCGCAGGAAGCTGGCGCCGGCGCTCTCCTCGCCCCCGAACACCACCGAGCCGTCGAGCAGCCCCGGCACGAACCACTTGAAGCCGACGGGGACCTCGAGCAACCGGCGACCACGGGCGGAGACGACCCTGTCGATCACCATCGACGACACCAGCGTCTTACCGACAGCCGCGTCGGCCGACCACGACCGGGACGCCAGCAGGTAGTCGATGGCGACCGCCAAGAAATGGTTGGGGTTCATCAGTCCCGCATCCGGTGTGACGATGCCGTGCCGGTCGGCGTCGGCATCGTTGCCGGTCGAGATGTCGTAGGCGTCCCGCTGGCCGACCAGGGAGGCCATCGCCCACGGGGACGAGCAGTCCATGCGGATCTTGCCGTCGCGGTCCAGCGTCATGAAGCCGAACTGCGGGTCGACGTCAGGGTTGACGACGGTGAGGTCGAGCCGGTGCCGCTCGGCGATCTCGCCCCAGTACGCCACGCTCGCGCCGCCCATCGGGTCGGCACCGATGCGGATTTGGCTGGCGCGGATCGCGTCGAGGTCGAGCACCGAAGGCAGGTCGTCGACGTAGTGACCGAGGAAATCGTAGGGCCGTGCAGCAGTGCGGGCGGCCTCTGCTCCGGCCCGCCGGACGCCGGACCATTCCCCGCGCAGCAGCTCGTTGGCGCGCTCGGCGATCTGAGAGGTGGCTCCGCTGTCGGCTGGCCCGCCATGCGGCGGGTTGTACTTGAAGCCGCCGTCGCGTGGGGGGTTGTGGGACGGCGTCACGACGATGCCGTCGACCAGGCCGTGGGCCCCCTCCCGGTTGAGCCGCAGGATCGCGTGCGAGACCGCCGGAGTCGGCGTGTAGCCGTCGCGGTCATCCACAAGCACCGTGACGCCGGCGCCGACAAGCACCTCGAGCGCGGTCTGCCAGGCCGGCAGCGACAGCGCATGGGTGTCGCGGCCCAGGAGCAGCGGGCCGTTGATGCCCGCGCCGGCCCGGTGCTCGACGATCGCCCGCGTGATGGCGACGATGTGCGCGTCGTTGAAGGCGCCGTCCAGCGCCGAGCCGCGGTGCCCGGACGTCCCGAACACCACCTGCTGGGAGGGGTCGTCGGGGTCGAGCACGGTGTCGGCGTAGGCGTCGAGCAAAGCGCGTACGTCGACCAGATCCTCGGGGCGGGCGGGTTGTCCGGCGTGCGGATGATCGGCGGTCATGGCCGGAGCCTATTAGCGTGAGCGGGTGCCGTCCCCCCCATCCTCGGGTCCGCCATCCTCGACCCCGGTCGACGCGACGCCCACCGCCGGGGCGGAGCCGCAAGATGGCGCGGACGAACAGGAGGCCGCACGCTAGCGTGCGCTGTCGCTGTGCCTGGTCGCCGGCTTCATGACGCTGCTGGACGTCAGCATCGTCAACGTCGCGCTGCCGTCCATCCGTACGGCCCTGGGCGCGAGCGACAATGCCGTCCAGTGGATCGTCGCCGGCTACACGCTGGCCTTCGGCATGGTGCTCGTCCCCGCGGGACGGTTGGGCGATGCGCGCAGCCGACGGTTCGTGTTCGGGCTGGGGCTCGCGGTCTTCACCCTCGCCAGCGCCGCGTGCGGCGCCGCACCGACAGCCACCTGGCTCGCGATCTTCCGGGTGGTGCAGGGCGTCGGAGCCGGCATGCTGTCGCCGCAGGTCTCGGGCTTCATCCAGAACCTGTTCCGCGGCAGCGACCGGGCGCGGGCGTTCGGACTCTTCGGGCTGAACGGTCAGCGTGTCCACCGCGGTCGGCCCGCTGCTCGGCGGCGCACTGGTCAGCCTGGGCGGCGACGCCAACGGCTGGCGCTGGGTGTTCCTCGTCAACGTCCCGGTCGGCATCGGCGCCCTCGCGCTGGTTCGCCGGCTGCTGCCGGTCGCCGGCCGCGGCCCCAGACAGTCGCTCGACCCGGTGGGCGTACTGCTGCTCGCCGGCGCTGTGCTGGCCACACTGTGGCCCCTGGTGCAAGGCGGCTCTGCCGATGGGGGCAGCCTGGCCGCCAGGCCGTGGTGGCTGCTCGGGCTGGCGGCGGCCCTGCTCGCCGTCTTCGCCGGCTGGGAGCTGCGGTGGCACCGGCGCGGCAACGCCCCGCTGGTGCAACCGGCACTGGCCCGGCTGCGCCCGTACGTCCTCGGGGTGGCCCAGGGCAGCTTGTTCTTCGCCGGCTTCACGTCGGTCTTCTTGGTGCTGACCCTCTACCTGCAGATCGGCTTGGGCTACTCCGCCCTCGTCGCCGGCCTGACCCAGACGCCGTTCGCACTCGGCTCTGTCGTGGGGGCGCCGCTCGGCGGCCGGCTGATCCCGCGGTTCGGCCGGCTCGTCGTCGTCGCCGGCCTTGTGCTCAGCGCCCTCGGCCTCCTGGGTCTCGACCTGACGATCGGCCTGGCACCGGACGCCGGACCGGGCTGGCTGGCTCCAGCGCTGGCGCTCACAGGTCTCGGCACCGGCCTGACCGTCTCCCCCAACCTGACGCTGACCCTCGCCGAGGTCGACGTCACCAACGCCGGCGCCGCCAGCGGGCTGCTGCAGACAGCGCAACGGGTGGGGTCGGCGATCGGCGTCGCGCTGGTGCTCGCGCAGTACTTCACCACCCTGGCGGCAACCGGCGGTGATGTCGCCGCCGCGCTCACGACCGGGCTGCGGACCACCCTGTCCTTCGTGCTGGCGGCCCTGCTGATCGGCGTCGTCGACCTGGCGTACCGCCGCCGTGCTGCCCCGGCATCGCGCTAACACCAGCGCTGACCATCGGGCTAACCATTGGGCTAACCCGAGTCAGTCGTCCTGTCGACATCACGCGGCGTGCGAACGTCGCCGACGATCGCGTTGAACGACCGCGGCCACGACAGGTAGCGCGCCGCCAGGTTGACGACGGTCGAAATCCGGTTGCGGTAGCCGAGCAGTGAGATCACGTGGACGCCGAGCCATGCCGCCCAGGCAGGGAAGCCGGTGATCGTCGGCAGGTGGGCGATCTGGGCGACTGCCGAACTGCTGCCGATCGTGGCCATGATGCCCTTGTCGCGGTAGTGGAAAGCAGTGGTCTCCTCGCCGTCCACGAGCCGGGCGACCTGCTCGCCGGCATGGCGACCGCCCTGCAGCGCCGGTTGGGCGAGCTGCGGCAGCGGATCCGGCGCGAGCGCGATGTCGCCGGCGGCGAAGACGTGCGGGACGTCTCGCACCCGCAGGTCTGCTCCCACCTCGACGCGGCCACCCCGGCCCTGCGGCAGCCCCCACTCCGCGATGTCGTCGGGCGCCTTGATGCCGCTGGCCCAGACCACCAGCCCGGCCGGGATCAGCTCGCCGTCATCGACGACGACACCGTCGGCATGGACCTCCTTGACGGTGGTCTCCAATCGCAGCTGCACACCTCGCCTGGTCAAGGCCGCGGCGGTGTAGCGCTGCGACTTGCGGTCGAACGGCGTCAGCAGCTGCGGTGCCATCTCGACCAGCGTGATGTGCGTGCGGTCCAACTCCAGCTCGGGATAGAGCGCACGCATCCCCTGGTTACGAAGCTCGGCCAGGGTGCCGGCCATCTCGACGCCGGTGGCACCGCCGCCCACGATCACCACGCGCAGATCGTCGGGCTGTCCGCGGCGCACGGCCCGCTCCAGCCCGCTGAACATGCGGTCACGAACCGCGAGCGCCTGGTCGCGGGTGTACAACGCGATGGCATGCTCCTCGGCCCCCGGGATGCCGAAGAAGTTCGTCTCCATCCCGGTCGTGACGATCAGGTAGTCGTAGGTCAGCACCGTGCCGCTGTCGAGCTCCACGGTCCGGGTGCCGGTGTCCAGACTGCTCACCGAACCCTTGCTGAAGCGCATGTTCGCCTGCCCGGCGTGCACCGATCGCAGGAAGTAGGTGATGTCGCCAGGGTTCAGGCCGGCGGTCGCCACCTGGTAGAGCAGCGGTTGGAAGGTGTTGTACGCGTTGCGGTCCACCAGCGTGACGTCGACCTGCGCCTTCCGGAGTGCCCGCACGGCGGCCAACCCGGCGAAGCCACCCCCGAGAACGACGACATGCGGGCGACGTTGCTGGGTCATGGGCTCTCCACGCGGTGTCGGGACGGTGGGCCACCGGTCGGACCAGGGCCTGCTTGACAGTATGCGCACCACCACGTCGCGCGCTGTTCCGCGTCGCCGGGGACGGCGGCGGCGTAGCGGATCGGCGTACGGCACCGACGGCACGGCTGACCCGAGCGACCGTAGACCCAGTGCTCGTGGCCCGGCCGCGGGTCGCCGGTCGTGACCTGTCCGTGGCGCTGCACGGTGATGCTCTGCCGCAGCATGCGCACAGCCATCTCCACCAGGCGATCGAGGTCGACGTCACCGGCGGGTGTCCACGGGCTGTGACCACGCACGAACAGCAGCTCGCTGACCCACAGGTTGCCGAGCCCGGCAAGCAGCCGCTGGTCGAGCAGGGCGGCGGCCAGCGGCCGCCGCGGCTCGGCGCCCAGTCGACGCACCGCCTCCGCACCGTCCCAGTCGTGGCGCAGCGGGTCCGGCCCGAGCCGGGACGTCACCGAGGTCTCGTCGACGGTCCGCATCAGCTCGACCACCGGCATCCGCAGCGCGAGCGCCGTCCTGTTCTCGTCGGTCTCCAGCAGCACCCGGATCTGGTCGGCCAGCCGCGCCGGCGCTCGCCTGCCAGGACCGAGGACGGTCCACCCACCGTCCATCCGCAGGTGGGTGTGCAGCGTGAGCTCACTGTCGAACCGGGTGAACAGGTGCTTCCCGTGCGTCTGGGTGCCCAGCACCCGCAGGCCGCTCAGGTCCGCCGTCGCGTGTTGCGGCACCCGCAGGTCGCTGCGGGTCAGGACACGGTCGCGCAGGCCGCGGTTGAGTTGGCGGCCGGTCCGCCAGACGCTGTCCCCCTCGGGCAACGTCCCTCACCCCGACAGGACGTTGGCGACTGCCGCCCGGGCTTCTGGAGCCGTGCGCGCCTGCCGAGCCAGGACGGCCGCCCGCTCGCAGGTGTCCAGGTCGAGACCGGCGAGCATCGCCCGTACGCCGGGGACGGCGACCGGCGCCATCGACAACGACCGGGCACCCAGCCCGACCAGAACCGCGGACGGCCGGGGGTCCGCCGCCGCCTCACCGCACACTCCGACCAGCCGACCGTGCAAGGAAGCGCCTGCGCAGGTGGCCGCCACCAGGTCCAGCACGGCCGGCTGCCACGGGTCGAGCAGCGAGCCGAGGCGGCTCAGCTGCCGGTCCGCCGCCAGGGCGTACTGCGCGAGGTCGTTGGTGCCGACGGATGCGAAGTCGATATCGGCCAGCAGGTGTGCCGAGCGCAGCGCCGCGGCGGGCACCTCGACCATGATGCCGACGGTGGCAAGACCGGCCGCACGTGCGAGCCGGGCGAAGGTCTCCGTCTCCTCGACCGTGCTCACCGTCGGCGCCATCACCCACCGCTGCCTGCCGCTGTCGGCAGCGGCGGCTGCCAAGGCGGCCAGCTGGCGCTCCAGCACGTGGGCCCCGAGCGTCCGGGTGCGCAGCCCGCGGATGCCGAGCGCCGGGTTGCCTTCGGCGGGCAGGTGCAGGAACGGCACTGACTTATCCGATCCGGCGTCCAGCGTGCGAAAGACCACCCGGCGGTCGCCGTACGCGTCGAGGACCGCGCGGTAGACGGCCACCTGCTCGTCCACCTCGGGCTCCTCGGACCGGTCCAGGAACAGGAACTCAGTACGGAACGGGCCGACCCCTTCGACGTCGGATGCCGCGGCGGCCAGCGCGTCGTCGAGCGTGCCGACATTGGCCAGGAGGGTGACGGCCGTCTTGTCGGCGGTGTGGCCGGGGCCGGCGGTGTCCGCCAGCCGCCGGGCCAGGCGCCGTTCCCGTTGGCGCAGCGTGCTGACCAGCTCGGGGTCGACGTCGAGGTGCAGCTCGCCTCCGCCACCGTCGACGACGACCTCCCACCCGTCGACCAGCTGGGTGGCCCCGGCACACGCCACGACGGCGGGGATGCCCAGCGAGCGCGCCAGGATCGTCGTATGGCTCGTGACACCACCCAGCTCGGTCACGATGCCGAGCACAGCGGCCGGGTCGAGGAGGGCGGCGGTCTCGGTGGGGGCGAGGTCGCGCGCGACCAGGATGAACGGGTGTCCGGGCACCGGCAGCTCCTCGGTGGCCCTGCCGTCGAGGCAGTCGGCGAGCCGCGCCCCCACGTCGACGACGTCGTGCGCCCGCTCCCGCAGGTAGCTGCCGAGACCACGCAGCTGGTCGGCGTAGCCACCGGCAGCCGCCCGCACCGCGTGCGCCCCGGGCTCCCCGGCCGCCACGCGCGCCGCCGCGGCGCCGAGGAGCTCGGGGTCGGCGGCCAAGGCGGCGAGTGTCTGGAGGACCGTTCGGCCCTCACCGGTCGCGGCGGCGTCGGCCCGGCGGCGCAGGTCCGCGACCACCCGTGCGGACGCCTCCGCCAGGTCGGCGGCCGGCTCGACCGCGACGACCGCGCCGGCCTCCCAGTGCGCAACCGGACCCACGGCGACACCGGGGCTGGCGGCGATGCCGTGCAGCGTCCCTGCCGGACCGCTGGTCCGGGCACGACTGGTCGTATCGGTCATCTGGCCGAGCCGGTCATCGCTGCTCGACCGCACCGAGCAACAGTGCGACCGCGTCGTCGGGGCGCGAAACGTCGAGCAGCTCGTCCTGGAAGGACTGGCGTACGAGTTTGCGGGCCAGCGCGGCCAGCACCGTCAGGTGCCGGCCAGCCCCGTCGTCGGGCGCGACCAGCAGGAAGACCAGCCGGGCTGGGCCGTCAGCAGCACCGAAGTCGATGCCTCGCAGGGAGCGCCCGAAGGCCAGCGTGGGAGCGGTGACGCTGCTCGAGCGTGCGTGCGGGAAGCCGATCCCGCCTTCGAGTCCGGTGGGCAGCTGCCGTTCCCGAGCCCGCACATCGGCGAGCAGCTGGTTCTCGTCGCCGACCCGCCCGGCCTCGCTGGCCAGCCGCACCAGCCGCCGGATCGCGGTGTCCTTGTCGTACACCGTCTCGTCCAGGTCGAGATCGACGAGACCGTCGGTGATCATGCTCACTGGGGCACCTCCGCCTCGTCCGCGTAGCGCGCGATGCTGCTCACCCGCCCGTCGGCGACGGTGAACACGCACCAGGTGACGGTGGGCTCGACGGGTGCACCATCGGGAGCGGTCGCCGTGGTCCAGCGAGCCAGCTCCCGCACCACGAAGCGACCGCCGTGCTCGATCAGGTCGTGCTGGGGCTCCAGCCGGATGCCGGACCGCACCAGCCATGCCCGGACCAGGTCGGGTCCGTGCCCGACGTCTCGCGGGCCTTCGATCGCCACCTCGGTGGCGCAGCACCGGACGGCCGCCTCGAGGTCGCCGGCGTTGACGGCGGCGTGCCAGCTCGACAGCACCTCCACAGCGTCGGCGGGCCCGGAGCCAGCTGCAGGCGAGGTCATGGGTTTGACACTAGTGGGCCTGCTGGTTGCCCGGAGGGCACCGAGAGCCGCCATGCCCAAGTCCTTGGTGACCGCCCACAGGGCATAGCCATGCCCCCCTGCCGCTGTCTCCTTGGCGGGGGCAGGCTCCAGCACGTTGCCGTCGTCGGGGCGACCGCCGACCGTCCGTTGGCCAGGGTCGCGAACAGTGGGCCGACCAGCACGTCGTACAAGCCAGGCATCGCCGTGAATCCCAGCTTGATCATCGCGTTGGCGACGCCCACGGAGACCCGCTTGCGGGGTCGGTCCACGGCGTCCACCACGGCAGCTGCGACCGTGTCAGCGGTGTAGACCGGTGGCGGGGGACGTACGTCGCGGCCCAGGTAGTTGGCCGCCTGGGCATAGATCGGCGTATCGACCCCACCGGGTGAGACGACGCTGATGCGCACACCCGGGCGGTCCCGGTTGTCCAGCTGCAGCTCACGGCCAAGTGCGCGCACCGCCCACTTGCTGACCACGTAGGCCGACATGTCCGGCACGGCGATCTCGCCGAGCAGCGACCCGACCAGCACCAACGTGCCGTGGTCCCGCGACCTCATGTCCGGGAGGACGCTGCGCGCGACGTTGGCGACGCCAAGCAGGTTGGTGCGCTGCACGGCGTCCCACACCGCACCCGGCACCTCGTCGAAACGTCCGTAGGCAACGACCGCGGCGCTATGCACGACCGCGTCGATGCGGCCGTACCGCGCCCGTGCCGCCGTCATGGCGGTGTCGACGGCGGTGGCGTCACCGACGTCGAGCGACCACACCTGAGTCGATACGGCTCCCTCCCGTTCGCACTCCGCCGCGGTCTCCTCCAGCCGGGCGAGGTCGCGGGCCACCAGCACGAGGTGGTCGCCCCGTCGCGCCAGCCGGCCGGCGGCAGCGCGGCCGATGCCGCTGGTCGCGCCGACCACGACGACCACCCGGCTCACGGCTGCAGCACGACCTTGACGCGGCCGTCTCGCTTGTCCTGGAACATCGAGTACGCCGCCGACGCATCGGTCAACGGCAACGGTCCGAGCACTTCGTACAGGTGCAGGTCCGAACCACAGATCGCGGTCGAGGTCACCTTGATGACGGCGTCGGTGGGCTGCTGGATCTGCGGGTCGGGGACTTCCTCGACTCGTACGTCGCGTTTGCCGTGCCAGGTCAGTGCCTTCACGGGTCTCCTCGCTCGAGGGTCACGATGGGGTGTGGGCTGGCCTCGTCTGGGTACCGGTACCTCAGCCACACGGTACGTAAGCACGTGCGCACCGCCACTCGAGATCGACCGAAGGGACGCCGCGCCATGCCCGAGCCGATCCACCACACGGTTGACGCGCCAGCAGCCGCGGTATGGGCTGTCCTCGCCGACGGCTGGCTCTACGCCAACTGGGTGGTCGGGGCCTCCCGGGTGCGGCTGGTCGACAACAAATGGCCCGCACCCAGCAGCCGGATCCACCACTCCTTCGGCGCCTGGCCAGTGGTGATCGACGACAGCACCCACGTGCTGGACAGCGTCCCGGAGCAGCGCCTCGAGCTGGCGGCGCGCGGCTGGCCGCTCGGCGAGGCGCGCGTGGAGCTCACCGTGACCTCACAGGGGGACCAGGCGCTCGTCACGCTGACCGAAGACATCGAGTCCGGCCCCGGCCGCGTGTTCCCGGTCTGGTTTCGCCAGCTGGTTGTCCGTCCACGCAACAACGAGACCCTCAAGCGTTTGGCGCTGCTGACCGAGGGTCGCCACCGGGCCGGGCTGCTGAAGTGAGGGATGACCGGTCAGCCGGCGGCTCGCCCGGGGGCAAGCAGGCGCCCCCATGTGGTCTGCCACAGCTTGCGGCGCAGCGCCCCGGTGGGCCCGTTGGCACCGAGGGCGGCCACCGCGGCATTCCAGCCGCAGGCGCCGTGCACCCCGCCGCCGGGGTGGGCGGCGGCGCTGGCCAAAAATAGCCCGTCGATGGGAGTCTCGGGCCGACCCGTACCCGGGGTAGGGCGCATGAACAGCTGCTGGTGCAGCATCGAGGTGCCACCGTTGACCGCCCCGCCGACAAGGTTGGCGTCCACCCGTTCGAGGTCGCGGGGCGACTGGACGTCGCGGGCCAGCACCGACCCGCCGAAGCCAGGGGCCAGCCGCTCCACGGCCTCCTCCACGCGCTGCACCTGCTCGTCGAGGAGTGCTCCCGTCCAGTCCAGCTCGCGGGGGACGTGGGTGTAGGCCCAGGCCGACTCGGTGCCGGCCGGTGAGCGGCTGGGATCCGCGGTGGTCATCTGCCCGAACAGGAGGAACGGCTGCCTCGGCACCCGGCCGACCGACAGGTCGGCAGCGAAGTCGACGAAGCCGTCGAGATCGACCCCCAGATGCACCGTGCCCGCCCCGCGCGCCCCGGCCGACTGCCACGGGATCGGTTTGTCCAGGGCCCAGTTGACCTTGATCGTGGCGTGATCCCACTGGAAGCGGTCCAGGTCGGCCCCGACACGCCGCGGCAGGTGCTCGAGCCCGACGAGCTCGCGGTACAGCGCGACCGCGCTCACGTCGGCCAGCACGGCACGGCGGGCTCGGATGCGGGTACCGTCCTCCGTCCGCACCCCGACCGCCCGGCCGCCCGCGAGCTCGATCGCGCTGACCCGGCACGACGTACGCACCTGCCCTCCGCCGACAACGGCGCGATCCTGCAGCGCCCGCGCCAGCTGCTGGGCACCTCCACGCGGCACCGGGAAGCCCACGTCCTGGCCCATCATGGCAAGCAACCAGCCGAAGATGGCGCTGCCGGCGGCGTCCGGCGGGATGTCGCTGTGCAACGCATTGCCCGTTAGCAGCAGGCCCGCCCCCTCGCCGGCGAAGCGCTCGGCCGCGAGGCGCCGCACCGGCATCGCGCCCAGCCGCGCCAGGTCGACGGCGCCGGCGAGGCCGAGCCGGCGCAGCAGGCGGGTCGCCGCGGCGACCGGAGGGAACGGGGTGAACAAGGCGTCGAGCAGCGGGTCCCGGATGCCCTGCCAGTGTGCGAACATCTCCCGCCAGGCGTCGCCGTCGCCGTCGCCGAACGCCTCCAGGTCCGCCGCGGTGTCGTCCACGTCTTGGTGCAGCGTGGCGCAGCGACCGTCGGCCAGCGGGTGCGCCAGCACCGCTGGCGCGCGCACCCACTCGAGGCCGTGCCGGTCGAGCTCGAGCCCGCGGATGACCGGGGAGGCCGCGGCAAGCGGGTAGAACGCGCTGAACAGGTCGTTGGCGAACCCCGGTGCCGTCACCTCGGCGGTGCGGACCGCTCCGCCGGTCTCCGCGTTTGCCTCGCAAACCACGACGTCCCAGCCCGCGTCGACCAGCGCGTTGGCCGCGACGAGGCCGTTGGGCCCCCCACCGATGACCACGGCGTCAGCGGTCTGGTCGGACCTGCCGGTGGTTGTGGGCACATCTGGTGATACCCGGTGCACCGCCGCATTAAACCGCCGCACTGAACCTCCGCACTAGACGAGCCGCTCGGCCATCGCCTTGTCCACCACCACCGAGTGCAGCAGACCCGTACGCAGCGCCGCCGACACCGCCGTCGAACGCTCAGCACCGTATGCCAAGGCGATGACGTGCGGCACCACCGCGAGCTGGTCGGCGGTGGTGCACAGCATCCGCTCGCTGACAGGGGAGTCCACCAGGTGGCCCTGGTCGTCGACCAGCACACCGCTGATCTCGGCCACGACGCCCGCCCCGGCGAGTCGCTGCCGCTCGGCCGGCGTGAGCGTGTCGTAGACCGTCGACGTGCCAGGCGCCCAGGCGCCGATCGCCACCACCGCCACGGTGATCTCGGGCAGCAGCGCGATCGTACGGGCGATCTCGGGCTGCTGGCGCAGCGCGATCGCCGCGTCGGCGTTGGTCAGGATCATCGGTGCGTAGTAGAAGTACGCCGGTGCCCTGCTGATGGCGGCGAAACGACGCACCAACTCTATGGACCCACCGTCGGGGTCGGCCTGGGGAAGCGCCCCGTTGAGCTGCACCACCGGGCAGTGCGGCACCTTGTCCAGCCGCTCCACGGTGGCAGCCAGGGTGCGCGACCAGGCCAACCCGACCATGTCCCGCGGCCCGAGCACGTCTTGGAGGAACCGGGCAGCAGCGGCGGCCACGTCGGCCCGCGCACTGCCGTGCGATCCCGGCTCGACCACCAGCGCGTGCCGAAGACCGTAGGTGTGCCGGACCTGGTCGGAGAGGGTGGCGTCGACGTCGGCGGGCGCGTCGACCTCGATACGGACCCAGCCGTTGTCCCGCGCCTTGTCGAGCAGCCGCGCCACCCGGAAACGGCTCAGCCCCATGCGCTCGCCGATCTCGATCTTGGACCAGCCGTCGATGTAGTAGCGGCGCGCGACCTCGAGCGCGAGCAGCATCGGTGTGCCCTGCTCCGACACCACGACACCACGTCCTTCCCGCCCGGCCACCACGCCGCTCGCAGCACTCGACGGCGCCGAGCAGGGCATGGCGGGCATTTGCCTGCGCGGGCTGCCCGGCTGGGGCGAGGTCTTCGCGCCACTGACGACAGTGGTCAACACCTTCGGCGGACCTGGTTCACCGCTGACTGGCAGGCGCAGGTCGACTCGCCGGAGTTCGTTGCGGCGACCAAGTTCTACGTCGACCTGGTCCGCGAGCACGGTGAGCCCGGCGCCGCACAGGCTGGCTTCGCCGAGTGCCTGAACACGATGACCCAGAACAAGGCCGCCATGTGGTACGACGCGACCTCGGCCGCGGGTCTGCTGGAGGCCGACGACTCACCGGTGAAGGGCAAGATCGGCTACGCCCAGGCGCCCGTCAAGGAGACCGACGCCTCCGGCTGGCTCTACTCGTGGGCGTGGGGCATCCAGGCCGCCAGCCAGAGCACCGACGACGCATGGAAGTTCGTCTCCTGGACCTCCAGCAAGGAGTACGAGGAGCTCGTCGGCAAGGAGCTCGGCTGGCCGAAGGTGCCCGCGGGCAAGCGGACCTCGCTGTACGAGAACGACCAGTACACCAGCGAGGCGCCGTTCGCCGACGCCACCCTCACGGCGCTGGAGAACGCCGACCCGGCCAACCCGGGCGTGCAGGAGCGTCCGGTGGTCGGCATCCAGTTCCTGGCCTTCCCCGAGTTCGCCGACCTGGCGACCGGCATCTCCCAAGGCGTGAGCGCCGCCATCGCCGGACGCGGGTCCGTGGACGATGTGCTGGCGAAGGGCCAGAAGGAGGCCGAGGATGTCGCAGAAGACTACAAGTGACGTAGCGGCTGAGAACGGGCCTGCCGGGGGGACCAAGCAAGCGCAGCCCGCTCCCCCCGGCCCGCCGGCGCCGGCACGCGCGGGCGCGTACGACAGCCCCGCGCGCCGCCGGCTGCCGCTGCTCCCCGCACTGCTCTTCCTGATCGTCGTCACCCAGGCGCCGTTCGTGGCCACCCTGGTCATCTCGTTCATCGACTGGAAGTGGCCTGCGGCCAGACGACCGGAAGTTCGCGGGGCTCGAGAACTACCGCGACGTGCTCGGCGATCCGACCTGCGGTCGGCGATCGTGACGACGGTCCTGCTCACCGTCGTCGTCGTGCTGGTGGCGCTGGTCATCGGGTTCGCGCTGGCCCTGCTGCTGAACGAGAAGTTCTTCGGCCGCGGCTTCGTCCGGACCCTGCTGATCACGCCGTTCCTGATCGTGCCGGTCGCCGCCGCGCTGGTGTGGAAGCACCTGCTGCTCAACCCCGTCTACGGGTTGTTCAACGGGATCCTCACCTGGATCGGCGACCTCTTCGGCTTCGACGCCCCCCGGTTCGACCTGATCTCCGACCATCCGCTGCTGGCTGTGGAGGTCGCGCTGATCTGGCAGTGGACGCCGTTCATGATGCTCATCCTGCTCGCCGGACTACAGAGCCTGCCCGGTGATGCGCTCGAGGCCTCCAAGATCGACGGCGCGTCCGGCTGGCAGACCTTCGTACACATCACGCTGCCGCACATGCGGCAGTACCTCGAGCTCGGTGCGCTGCTCGGGGCCATCTACATCGTGCAGGCCTTCGACGCGGTGTTCACGATCACGGCGGGCGCCAAGGGCGCGGCAAACCTGCCGTACGTGATCTACGAGGAGTTCTTCGTGGCGCAGGACTACGGCGTCTCGTCGGCCATCGGCGTCATCACCGTCATCGGCACGATCATCATCGCGACGTTCGCGTTGCGGTCCGTGTCATCGTTGCTGCAGGAGGAAGGCCGATGAAGAGGAACTCGACGCTGGTTGGTCTGACTGCCTGGGTGCTGGGCCTGCTGTTCTTCCTGCCGGTGGCCTGGATGGTGCTGACCTCGTTCCACTCCGAGGTCGACGCGGCCACCCGACGCCGAACATCGGTGCGGCGCTGACCGTCGACGGCTGGAGCAGCTTCTTCGGGTCGAGCTCCGGAGCAAGCCCGTGGCCGCCGCTGATCAACTCGCTCAGCGCCAGCCTGCTGTCCACGGTCGTGGTGCTTCTGCTGGCCTTCCCGGCCGCGTACGCGATGTCGATCAAGCCGGTGCGGAAGTGGAACGACGTCATGTTCTTCTTCCCGTCGACCAAGATGCTGCCGATCGTCGCGGCACTGCTGCCGATCTACCTGTTCGCCAAGACCTTCGGGCTGCTCGACAACATCAACATCCTGGCCCTGCTCTACACGGCGATGAACCTCCCGATCGCGGTGTGGATGTTGCGGTCGTTCCTCGCCGAGGTGCCGGTCGAGATCATCGAGGCGGCGTCGATGGACGGCGCCAGCCTGCCGAGCACCATGCGGCACGTGATCGCGCCGGTCGCTGCACCGGGCATCGCAGCCACGGCACTGATCTGTTTCATCTTCGCCTGGAACGAGCTCCTCCTCGCCCAGGTGCTCACCGCGATCGCGGCGCAGACGGCGCCGGTGTTCCTGACCGGATTCGTGACCAGCCAGGGCCTGTTCCTCGCCCAGCTCACCGCCGCCGCGACGGCGGTATCGCTGCCGGTTGTGATCGGCGGTCAAGTAGGAGCGGCCAGCGGGCTATCGTGTCCGCGCGGCCGCGTTGGGCCGCACCGGGGGCGGACATGCGCATGCCCCGCCCTGTCGTTTGAGCCTCTGGGGAGCGTCTCGTGCTGGTGGCAGGTGTCGACTCATCCACCCAGTCGTGCAAGGTCGTCATCCGCGACGCCGACGACGGCAGCCTCGTACGTGAGGGAAGAGCACCGCACCCCGACGGCACCGAGGTCGACCCCGCGCACTGGTGGGACGCCCTGCAGACCGCGATCGAGGACGCCGGGGGGATGGACGACGTTGACGCGATCGCGGTCGGCGCCCAGCAGCACGGGCTCGTCGCGCTGGACGACGCCGGTGAGCCCGTGCGCGACGCGTTGCTGTGGAACGACACCCGATCGGCGGACGCCGCCAAGGACGTGATCAGCGAGCTCGGTGACGGTGACGAGTCGCGAGGTCGGCAGAAATGGGCCGACGCCACCGGCGTGGTGCCGGTCGCGTCGTTCACGGTAACCAAGCTCCGCTGGCTCGCAGAGCACGAGCCTGACAACGCAGCCCGCACCGCTGCTGTCGCCCTGCCGCACGACTGGCTGACCGCCCGCCTGCGAGCCGGTGGTGGGCCGGTGGTCGCGGGCGACCTGACGACCGACGCGGGGGACGCCAGCGGCACCGGCTACTACGACGCTGCGAGCGGCAGCTATCGCAACGAGCTGCTCCGGCTGGCGTTCGACGCCGAGCCGACGCTGCCCCGGGTGGCCGCCCCCGGTGAGCGGGTCGGTGCGGCACGGGGCGTTGGGGCGGGAGCGATCCTGGGTGCCGGCACGGGCGACAACGCGTCCGCCGCTCTCGGACTCGGCATCGAGACCGGTGACGTGGTGGTCTCGATCGGCACGTCCGGAGTCGTCTCGGCACTGTCCGACACCGTCACCCCCGACCCGAGCGGCATCGTGGCCGGCTTCGCCGACGCGACCGGCCGCCGCCTGCCCCTGGTCTGCACGCTGAACGCGTCCCGGGTGCTGAGCACCATCGCCCAGCTGCTCGGTGTCGACCTCGACGAGCTGTCCGACCTGGCGATGGCCGCTCCCTCCGGGTCCGAGGGCATCGTGCTCGTGCCCTACCTGGAGGGCGAGCGGACACCCGACCGGCCCGGCGCCTCGGGCGCGCTGCACGGGCTGCGCGTCGGCAACGCCCGCCCGGCCAACATCGCCCGCGCAGCGGTCGAAGGGCTGCTGTGCGGCCTCGCCGACGGCATGGCGGCACTGCGTGAGCAGGGACTGCCGGTGGAGCGGGTGCTGCTCATCGGCGGCGGCGCCCGGTCTCGAGCGCTCCAGGATCTCGCCCCCAGGGTGCTCGGGTGCGACGTCGTGGTGCCGACGCCGGACGAGTACGTCGCGAACGGCGCCGCGCGGCAGGCCGCGTGGGCCCTCAGCGGCGCCGACGCCCCGCCCGTGTGGGAGGTCCCACTCTCGGAGTCGCTGCACGGCGACGCCGAGCCGCACGTGCACGAGCGCTACCTCGAGGTCCGCGACCTGACCGAGGTCTGACCCCCACCAGCAAGTTGTCACAGGGCTCAGGGGCGGGTGGTGAGCCACGCGTTGGTGACGGCCAGCTGGCGCAGCGTCCGCGCAGCCAGCCCGTCGACCGCAGCACTGTCCAACCGGTCGCAGACCCAGTCCCAGTGCAGCGACACCTGGTCACCGGCTTCGAGCTCGCGCACGAAGGCGTGCCGCCCGCGCGTCCAGCTGCAGGTCTCGACCCGCTCGGCACCGAGCCCCAGGCTCGCACCGTCCCACGTCAGTGGCTGTGACCGTACGGTGGCGCTCTCGCCGTGCACCGACTCGACCGTGCCCCACCGCACCCGACAGCTGTCGAGCACAGAGCGTGGCACGTCGCTCCCGCCGCCGGCGCGGAGCAGGCCGACCCACGGGTACACGACGAACACGTGGAACGTGTGGTTGGCACCTGCCCCATCGGTGAGCAGGTCCGGGCACTGTGCCAGCCGCTCGAACACGCCGAGCTGGCCCGAGAAGGAGTGCTCGACCGCGACGCGGAAGTCCGCCGGGTCGACCCGGTCGAGCAGGCTGCCGCCCAACCAGTACGCCGACACGACGTCCGCGGCCAGCGGGTCGTCGCCTTCGGTGGCGGCGGCGAGCAGCTGGAGGTAGGGCCACGCCCCGTCGAACTGCGGCACGCGAGCGCGCACCTGCGGGTCGTCGCTTCCAGCGGCCCCGCTGGCGAGCAGCTGCTCCGAGCCCGGCGGCCCGCAGTGGCCGAGCTCGTTGGGCGGGAACGCGTAGCGGGCGAACATCCCGCCGCCGCTGTGGCCGGCCACTCAGCAGATCCGGGGCAGCTGCTCACCCAGCGGCAGGTCGACGACCCTGGTGCCGCCGAGCCCGGTCTTCGCGACGACCATCCCCGGATGCGCCTCGACGCAGCTGCCGATGACGACCGCTTGCTTGCCGTGCTCGTGAGCGCGCATCGCGGCCAGCACGGTCTCGGCGTCGTCGGCCGGGACGAACGCGACCAGCTTGCCCTCGTTGGCGACCTGCAGCGGGTCGAGGCCCAGCAAGCCGCAGGCGTCGCGCACCGGCTGGGGCACCGGCAGGTCACGCTCGACGAGCTCGATGCCGACCCGCGAGGACGCGGCGATCTCGTTCAACGAGGCGGCGACGCCACCGCGGGTGGGGTCGCGCAGCACGTGCACCTGCGCGCCGGTCGCGAGCATCGCCGCGACGAGTCCGTTCAGGGGGGCGCTGTCGGTCTCGACGGTCGTGCCGAACTCGAGCCCCTCCCGGCAACTCATCACCGCGACCCCGTGCACCCCGATGTCACCGCTGACGATCACCGCGTCGCCCGGGCGAGCCTGCGCCGGCCCGATCGTGACGCCGTCGGGGACCACCCCCACACCGGCGGTGTTGACGTAGACGCCGTCGCCGTGGCCGGCGTCGACGACCTTGGTGTCACCGGTGACCAGCCGTACGCCCGCGACTGATGCCGCGCGACCCATCGCCTCGGCCACCCGCCCGATGTCGGCGAGCGCGGTGCCCTCTTCGAGGATGAATGCCGTCGACAGCGCCACCGGCTGAGCCCCGGACATTGCCAGGTCGTTGACCGTGCCGTTGACCGCCAGGTCGCCTATCGACCCGCCGGGGAAGAACATCGGGCGCACCACGTAGGAGTCGGTGGAGAAGGCGAACCTCCCCCCGCCGAGCTCGAGCACGGCGGAGTCCCCCAGCTCGGGCGCGCCGGCCGCGCCGAATGCCGGCAAGAACAGGTGCTCCACCAGCTCGGCCGACATCACCCCGCCACCGCCGTGACCCAGCACGATCGTGGGGCTGTCCCGCAGCGGCAGCGGGCACACCCAACCGTCGAAGTCGGGCGCCACGCGGTCTGCTTGGCTCACG
>JBBSMN010000025.1:0-21369 GCA_038233135.1 Propionibacteriales bacterium | reverse complement strand
TCTTCGCCTTCTGGAAGGTGTAGTCGGTGCCGTACTGGGAGACCGGCTCGTGGTAGAGCGGCTCCCAGGCCAATTCCTGAATCTTCTCGTACGCCTTGGCAACGCTCTGGCGACTCATCACCACTCCTTGGATAAGTTGTCGGTCACGGACACGAAACTGCCCGGCAACCCTCATTTAACCCGCGAAGCCACCGAACGGCGGTCTCAGAATGAGACGCCACAGCCTGCGATGGTGTGACCTCAGCCGTCGTCGAGCATGACGGCGCGGATCTCGGCCAGCTGGGCGTGCACGTCCCGCCTGACCTCGCGGTTGCCCTCAGGGTCGGGCTCGATGCCGAGCGCGCCCAGCAGCGCTCGCGCGGGCTCGCTCGGGTCGCCGCGCTCGCCGAGGACGGGGTGCAACCCCTCGTCGGCCAGGTGCTCGAACACCAGGTTGACGACGCTCCAGGGGTTGTAGGTCTCAGGCTCTGCTTCGCGGTCCGGGCCCATGCAGGCGGGTATACCTGCGGCCCTCCGGCGGTGCGCGTCTCAATGTGAGACACGGCGGCCCCCTGAGCCGTGACCGGCGAATTCATCGATCTCGCTCGACTGAGCGCGTGGCGGCGCCTATCGTGGCGCCACATCCCGCTCAGTGAAGGTGGGTGCTGACCATTGACGTGGACGTCATCCGAGCATGACGCGCTGCCAGACGGCGAGGCGGTCGCCGAGAGTCGACTGCGCTTCCTCACCTCTGAGCCGGTGGTCCCCGGCCTCGTCCGTGGACCAATCCTCGCCTCCTGGCAACGGTCACGCGACCTCAAGGTCGCAGCGGACCAGATCCAGATGCTCTACCGGTGCGAGCCCGACCACGACACACCGCTGGCGCGAAGCGCGGAGCCGGTGCTGCGCACCCTGCGCGAGCAGCTGGACGGCCAGCCGGTCAGCGCCATCCTCACCGACCCGTCTGGTCTGGTGCTCAGCCGCCTGACCGGCGACCACCACCTCGAGCGCCATCTGGACAGCGTGCTGCTCGCACCCGGCTTCAGCTATGCCGAGCAGTTCGTCGGCACCAACGGCATCGGAACGGCGATCGAGGTGGGAGGGGCGGCCCAGGTCTTCGGGCACGAGCACTACGCTGAGGACCTCGAGAACCTGGCCTGCGCGGCCGTGCCGGTCCACCACCCGATCTCCGGGCGCACCGCCGGGGTCATCGACCTCACCTGCTGGCGCCGAGATGCCGGCTCGCTGCTGCTGACGCTGGCGAAGACAACGGCCGAGCAGATCAGGCAGGCGCTCCTGGCCGAGACCGGTGCCGGGCAGCTGGGTCTGTTCCAGGAGTACCTGCGCACCTGTCGGCGGATGAGTGGTGCCGTGCTCGCCCTCGACAGCGAAGTCGTGATGCTGAACGACTTCGCACGCACGATGCTCGACCCGTCCGACCAGACCGCGATGCTTGCCCAGGCGCGTGAGGCGCTCACAGCTGGCTATCGAGGTGCGGTACTCATCGAGCTCCCCACCGGGATGCACGCGCGCATGCACTGCCGGACGGTGGGGCGCGACGACCACCCCACCGGAGTGGTCGTGCACGTCAAGTTCGAGGAGCGGGACAAGCCGTCCCGCCACGCGCTCCGACCCAGCGGCTCGCCGATGCTGCTGCCCGGCCTGGTGGGGTCCGGGCCACCGTGGTTGCGGGCCTGCCAGGAGGTGGAGCGCGCCTTCCGCTCCGGCGAATGGCTAGCGGTCGACGGCGAGACCGGGGTGGGCAAGCTGGCACTGTTGAAGGCCGTGCAGCTGCGCCGGCAGCCGGTGGGCCGCTTCGCGGCGCTGGACGCCAAGGACGCGGGGTCCGACTCGCACTGGCCGGGGTTGATCCGGCGCACGCTCAATGACGACGCTGACAACGTGGTCGTGCGGAACGTGGACAGTCTGGACGGCCAGCACCTGCGCGTCCTGTCTTCGGCTCTGCAGGCCGCTCGGGTCGCCGACCGCCCGCGGCCGCTTTGGGTGGCGGTGACCTTGGCGAACGCCGCCGACAAGGAGGACCTCACCCGCCTGTTGGCCCTGTTCCCGCAGACCGTCGAGGTGCCGCCGCTGCGCCTGCACCTGGAGGACCTGCCCGCACTGGTGTCGCACTTCCTGGCCCGCCTCAGCCACGGCGGCCAGCTCAGCTGCTCGCCGGAGGCGATGCAGCTCATGATGCGGTCGTCGTGGCCGGGCAACACCGAGCAGGTCTATCAGGTGCTACGGCAGGTGGTGAAACATCGCCGCACCGGCCAGATCAGGGCCGACGACTTGCCCCCCGAAGTGCGAGCAGTCGGCCGCCGGCGGCTCAGCCCACTGGAGCGGATCGAGCGCGACGCCATCGTCCGGAGCCTGCTCGACGCCGATGGCAACAAGGCACAGGCGGCGCGGTCGCTGGAGATGTCGAGGGCCACGATCTACCGCAAGATCCGCGACTACAAGATCGTGTCGCCGACCGGCTGACCCGCGGTCTCCGACGCGCAGCCCACAAGCTCAGGCCCGGGCGGTCTTGCTTCATGATCGCTTCATTCGCGACGCCTACGGTCCGGGTATGCGGTGCGTCATGGTCCATTCCTGCCCCTCAGCAGACGAGGTGACGCACAACGCCGCCAGGGGACCTCGCCGGTTGAGGATGCCGTGGCTGATCGACGGCATCAGGCCTGGCCGCGAGTGCGATTCATGCTCTCGTGGGTCGTCGGCCTGACCCTGGTCGGCCTAGGTGTCCCGAAGACAGTCGACATCTCCTGGCATGGCCTCATCCCCGTGCTGCAGTCCCTGCACTGGCCGGCCTTGCTCGACTTGGTCGGCCTGTGGCTCCTGGGGCTGATCGTGCACTCCTTCGTCCTCACCGCCGCTGCACCGAGCCTCACTCATCGGCGTGCCCTGACACTCAACGTCACAGGCAGCGCCGTGGCCAACATGGTCCCGCTCGGTGGTGTCGCAGGCGTCGAGCTCAACCGCCGCATGATGCAGACCTGGGGTATCGGTCTCCGCGGCTTCGCGGGCTACACCTTCCTCACCAACCTCTGGGACGTCGGATCGAAACTCCTGCTCCCTGTCGTCGCGGTGCTGGCGCTGACTCGCGCCGGCGAGGCGGTCAGCCTGCCCCTGCGGCTGACCGCTGTCGTCGCCGCGCTCGCCTTCACCGGGGTCGCCGGCTTCGCAGTGGTACTTGTGCTCAGCCCGCGATACACCGCCTTGATGGGCCGAACGGTCGAGCGGACGCTCCGCACCGGCCTTCGGATGATCGGCCGCGACAAGAACCTTGACGTGGTGGGAACACTGCTCGACGTCCGCCGCGAGTGCGCCGGCCTGGTGGCCAACGGCTGGCTGCAGATGTCCCTGGGCATCCTCGGCTACCTCGCGTCGCAGGGGTTGCTGCTCGGGCTCTGCCTGCACGTAACAGGCAGCGGAAACACCTGGGTTGAGGTGCCCGCCGGACTGGCCCTCGAGCGCATGCTCACCATCGTGCCGCTCACGCCCGGAGGGGTTGGTGTCACAGACCTGGGACTCGTCGGTGTCCTGTTGACGCTGGGCGGCGACCCGACGGGCGTGGCGGCCGGCGCGGTCCTGTACCGGGCATTCGTCTTCGCCGTCGAAATCCCGGTCGGCGGAGGCACCCTCGGGCTGTGGCTCCTCGGAAACCGGCTTCCCCACCGGCAGGACGCTGAGCCGCGTCGCGCGGCCGGCCGGCCGCGCCGCATTGCTCACGTCACCGACGTCTTCCTCCCTCGCCTGGGCGGCATCGAGACGCATGTCGACGACTTCGTGCGACACCAGCAGACGCGCGGCCTCGGCGCAGTGGTGCTGACCCCGACACCGGGCAACGGCGACGACCCGACCTGGGTGCACCGCATGCCACTGAGCCAGGCCCGCCGCGTCATCGGCGAATACGACGTGGCTCACGTGCACCGTGCACATCTCGATGCTGTCCCCCTACAGCATCGGGGTTGCCCGAGCCGCCTTCGCAGCCGGCGTGCCTACCCTGGTGACTGTGCACTCGATGTGGGTGGGTGCTGGCGGAGTGGTGCGCCTGGCAGCAATCGCGACCCTCCGTTGCTGGCCGGTGCGCTGGGCGGCGGTCAGCGGTGCTGCCGCCGAGATCTTCCGTCGATCGCTCGCCGGCACGGACGTCTCTGTACTCCCGAACGCAATCGACGTCGCCGCCTGGCGCCCGGGGATCGCTCCGGCCCCCTCCCCGGAAGCGGGCCTGCCTGGTGAGGACAGTGGCGAGGTGCCGGTCACGATCGTGAGCGTGATGCGACTGATGCCGCGCAAACACCCCATGGAACTGCTCAAGATCTTCGAGCGGGTCCGGGCGCTCACACCCGGCTGCGACGTCCGACTGCTCATCGTCGGCGACGGCCCGCTTCGCCGCCGCATGCAGCGGTACGTCGAGCGTCACGGGCTGACGCCGTACGTCCGGCTCACCGGCCGGCTCCCGCGAGTCGAAGTACTCGACGAGCTGCTCTCCGCCGCGCTCTACGTCGCGCCTGCCCCGAAGGAGTCCTTCGGGATCGCGGCATTGGAAGCACGCTGCGCGGGTCTGCCGGTCGTGGCCCACCGAAGGAGCGGGGTGCGCGAGTTCATCCGCGACCGCGTTGACGGGATCCTCGTCGCCGACGAGGTGGAGATGTCCGTGGCGATCGCCGATCTGGTCCTTGACACTGAGCTTCGCAGCGAATTGCGGCCCACAACCGCTGTGTCGCTCCACCCTTCGACTGGGCAGCCGCACTCGACCGCACCGACGTCCTCTACCGGGAGGCGGGGAGACTGGTCGGCACGAGCCACGCCTCCGTGCCCGCGGTCACGCTGCCGGTCGCGTAGCCGGCCACGGAAACGTACGTACCACGATGTCGACGATCGTCTCGCTCCATGCTCACCCCGACGACGAGGTGCTGCTGACCGGCGGCTGGCTCGCCCAGCGCGCCGCCGCGGGCGACCGGGTAGTGCTGGTTTTCGCCACCGACGGCGGTGCTGGCCTCACCGCAGGCGTGTCCGGCCAGACCGACGTCAAGACGTCGGGCTCGATGGTGCTTGCGCACCATCGTCGAGCCGAGGCGGCGGCGTCCGCACGAGCGCTCGGCGCCGCGCGCGTAATATGGCTCGGCTACGCCGACTCGGGCATGACCCAGGCACCTTCCGCAGGCTCGCACCGGTTCGTCGACGCCCCCGAACACGAGGCGGCACGCCAGGTCGCGGCAATACTCGACCAGGAGGACACCGACGTACTCACTGGCTATGACGGCCGAGGAGGCTACGGACACCCCGACCACGTGCACGTTCACCGAATCGCCCGGGCCGCGCAGAACCTCGCGTCACGCCGACCCAGCCTGCTCGAGGCAACCGTCGACCGGACCTGGCTCGTGCGCGGCCTCCACGTGCTGCGCCCGTTCGCACGGCTCCTGCCCGGTCTGACGCTGCCGGAAGACGACATCTACACCGACCGCGCCGGTTTGTCGCAGGTTGTCGACGTCCGCGACCAGCTGGAGGCGAAGCGTGCTGCCCTGGCGGCCCACAGCTCCCAAGCCAGCGGCGGCATGCGGACGATAGCCGTGCTCCTCGCGCTACCCACAGGGCTGGCTCGGCGCGTCCTCGGCACCGAATGGTTCGTTGAGGTCGCGTGACATCGTGAGACGGCTGCCTATCGAGACTCCACACCGGCTGTGCAGATCCGGATGTCGCACGCCGAACGGCGGCACCGGCGCCCACCCCTGAGGGGGTCATGTTCGGCGCCGGTGCCGCCGGTCGGCGTGCACTGGTCAGGTGGTGCTTACAGCGTCACCGCGGCGTCGTCGCCCATGGCGCCGGCGCCGGCGAGGAACGGGCTGACGGCCTTGAGCACGGCGTCCTTGGTGAGAGGTGTCTCGGTGACACCCATGTAGACACCACCCTCGGGCTCGAGGCCCAGCAGGTTGCCGACAATCGCGGCGTGTCGCGCCTCGACACCGAAGATGCCGGCCGCGGCCTGCAGGATCGCCTTGTCCTGGATGAACCCGGCAGCGCCGAGGTAGGCACCGACGCCCTTGTTCTCGAAGACCTGGGCGGTGGTGAGGTACTTCTCGCGGCTGTCGAACGCGTCACCGAAGTCGACGGCCGGGGCTGCGACGGGCTGGCCGCCGAGCTTCTTGACCGTGGACATGATGGTGGCGACGTGCGACTCCTCGTCGGACTGCACGGCGTCGAGGTAGTCCCGCTCCTTGCCGCTGACGAGGCCGGCGCTGTTGCCCTGCCGGTAGAATTCCGCCTCCAGGTACTCCAGCGTGAGGGCGTAGTTGAGCACGTCCACGTCGCTGTTGAAGTCGGCTGACTTGGCCCACAGGAAGCCGTTGTTGAGTGCGCCCAGGGACACACCTGCCGGCACAGCGGCAACATCGCCGCGAATGAAGTTCTTGCGCTTGATCTGCATGGTTACTCCCTTGCTTGCTGGATGGTCGTCGGCTGGTCGTGCCTCAACCGGCGATGAAGGGCGTGGCCGCCTTGAGGACCGCGCTCATCGGCAGGTTGGCCTCGATCGGCTGCGGGAAAGGCTCGCCGCCGGTGAGGTCGGCCAGGATGGCCGCGTGTCGCGACTCCACGCCGGCGATCGATGCGGCAGCGCCGAGGATGTCAACGCTGTCGATCATCGTGACCTGACCGTGGTAGGCCTTGACGCCCAGCTCCTCGAACGTCGACGCGGTGGCCAGGAACTTGTCCCGGCTCTTGAACGTCGCCTTCGGGAAGGTGAACTTCGGCTTCTCGACCGGGGAGCCACCGAGGTCCTTGATCGTGGCCGTGACCGCCTGGACGTGCGCGGTCTCGTGGTCGCGGATCGGGGTGACGAGGTCGAGCTCGCGACCCTTCAGGATGCCTGCCTCGACGCCCTTGGTGTAGAACTCCGCCTCGAGGTACTCGAGGGTCAGGGCGTAGTTGAGAATCTCCAGGTCGCCCTTGGCGCTCGGCTTGGCCAGAGCACCAGCCCAGGCGCTCGCTCGGGTGCCCGAGGTCGGGTCGCCCACCTTGTAGCCGACGAAACCGGCACCGACCCCGACGATCAGCGCCGAGCGCAAGAAGCTGCGCCGGTCCTGCTCGTTCCGGATGGCGACGACAGGCTCGTTCTCGAAGATCTGCTTCTCCATGTTGCTGGTCATTGGTGTCTCCTCACACGTTGGAACGCGTTCAGCGCGCTTGGTGCGCGTCGCGTGGGGGTGTCCCCCTCATACGGTCCGGTCGCCGGTCTCAGACATCACCCGCCCTTCGCGGGATTGGCAGGCTTCGCCTCGGCGCGTACGACGATGCGCTGGGTGTGGTCCCACTTGGGGTTGCAGGCGAAGAGGGTGAGAACCCGCTCGTCGGGGTCCTTGGGTTGGCGGGTGACGACGTCCACGTAGCGCTCCTCGGGGACGATCGTCGTCCCCTGCACGGTGTAGGTGACGCGCTGGTTGCGGCCACCGACCTGGACGTTGATCGCGTCACCGGGCTGCAACAGGTCGAGGTCGACGAACTCCGCGCCGTGCGTGGCACGGTGGCCGCTGAGGACCGCGTTGCCGGCCTGACCGGGGAGCGGTGTGCCGGGCCAGTGGCCCGGGCTGAGGTCGATGATCGAGTCATGCACCCCTTCCCTGAACGGCGTGCCCAACCCCATCCGGGGGATGTTCAACCGGCCCACCGGGGCGTTGCCGGGCGACTCCGCGATGGGGACGACTGCACCGGCGGTCGGGCTGTCGAACGACGCGACCTTCTTGCCTGACTTGAGACCGTCGATCATCTCCTCGACGAGCGCCTTGGGCTCCCGTTCGGCTGAGCGTTCGCCCGATGGACGAGCGGCCGAGCGAGCCGAACCTGTCGAGCCGTCCGCCTCCGTGCCGGCAGTCTCGGAACCGGCCGAGCCGGCCTGCTCGCTCGGACCGGAGGCGGCGCTGAGGTTCATCGCCACGAAGGCGACGACGACGGCGAGGACCACGGTCGCGAGGACTGCCAGGGGCTTGGAGGCTCTCGGTGACGGCATATGCGGGTTTCGGCACCGGCGTGCCTGGGGATTGGCCCGATTGCCCGTCGATTGTGACCGCTTGTGATGAGGGCCGATCATTTTGGTGAAAACCGACACGCGAACCGGATCTGCGGTCCACCATGACCGCAAGCGGCCCGACAGCCGACCGACCACCCCCCGCCCCGGGAGCCCCGCCGTGCGTGCATGCCGTCCACACCTCGTCCTGTCCGGCGTCGCCGTCACGCTCGGAGCCCTGCTCGCCTCGAGTGCGGGCGGTGCGGCCGCCTCGATCGAGCAACCCGGCGTGGTCAGCGCGAGAGCGAGTGCCTCGACGCCGCACCTGGCCGCGACCGACCAGGTCAAGCGGCCGATGGCCCTGGCTGTCGAGCAGGCAGGCGACACGACGTACGTCGGCGGCAAGTTCCTCGCCGTCCAAGACTCGACCCGGTCCACCACCATGCCGCGCAGCAACATGGTGGCGTTCTCGTCCACGACCGGCGATGTCTCGACCTCGTTCGCGCCGACCGTGGACGGGATGGTCTTCGCGGTAAGGGCCGTCGGTGACTCGGTCTACATCGGCGGCAAGTTCACCTCTGTCGATGGGGTGGCCCGGCCAGCGATCGCCAAGCTTGACGCCCGCACCGGCGCACTGGACACGGCCTTCCAGCCGGCGATGCGCGGCGGCCGGATCAGCGAGATCCGGCTGGTGGACGGGCGGTTGCTCGTCGGCGGCACGTTCCGGCAGAAGCTGATCGCGCTGGACCCGACGACAGGGCGCAACACCGGCTACGTGAACGTCCCGATCGACGGCCGGCTGGCTCTGAGCACCAGCAAGACCGAGGTCTACCGCTTCGCGGTGAACCCCGCCGGCACCCGGTTGATCGGGGTGGGCAACTTCACCACCGTCGGCGGGGAGAATCGCAAGCGGGCGTTCATGCTGAACCTCGGGACGGACGCGGCCGAGCTCAGCCAGTGGTACTACCCACCCCTGGACAACAAGTGCCTGTCCAACACGCCGACCCGGCAGGCCTACCTGGAGGACGTGGACTTCGCCCCGGACGGCTCGTACTTCGTGTTCGGAGCGACCGGGTACGTCCCGGCGACCACCGCCGAGATCGGCGCCGCGGTGTGCGACGCGGTGGCACGCTTCGAGACCGACGTCCTCGCGCCCACCGCCCCGACCTGGATCAACTACACCGGAGGGGACACCATCCACTCCGTCAGCGCGACCGGGGCCGCGGTCTACGTGCAGGGCCACTTCCGGTGGCTGGACAACCCGTCCGGCAAGGACAGCGCCGGACCGGGTGCGGTCGACCGTCGCGGAGTCGGCGCCGTCGACTCCAGCACCGGCGAGGCCCTGAGCTGGGCGCCGCAGGCGCCCGCGGCACAGGGCGGCCAGGACATCCTCGCCACCGACGCCGGTGTCTGGTTCGCCTCGGACAGCCAGCGGTTCGGCGGGCGCTACCACCGCGGGATCGCGTTCGCGCCGCTGCCGTGACCCGGTGACCCGGGCCCGAGCCGGAGTGATCTGGTGTCAGCTGGCACTTCGAACGGCGACGGGCTCGTCTGCCGGTGTGCGGTCGGCAGCGCCCACCTGGTGCGCGTTGCCGGTCACGACCGCTCCGAGCCACGCGGCCACGCTACCAAGGGCCAGGCCGGCGAGAACGTCGGCAACGAAGTGCCAGCCCAGGTAGACCGTAGCCACCGTCGTGACAGCCAGGAACGCCCACAAGGTCCAGCGCAGCGACGTCCGCAGACCACTGCGCTGGGCCACGATGCAGGCGGTGGTCAGGATCGCCACGTGCAGGGAGGCGAAGGCGGCGATGTTCTGTACGGCTGCCGTCGCAACGGGGTTGACGATGGCATCGGCTCGCTCGGCGATCATGGTCTCCTGCAGGCTGGTGACCCAGGTGCGCGGCAGGCGATCAAAGTGTGCGGAGTTGGTATAGAACGGCCCGAGGGTGGGCAGCGCGTACATGGTGGCCAGGCCCAGGGCCCAGTCGATGGCCACCGCGGTGACGTACCACGAGCCCCTCAGGACGTCCCGCGACCACACGATGGCAACGGCCAGGGATAGCGGGACGAGCACGATCCAGGCCAGGTAGACGACGCTCAGCACGTACGCGGCGAAACCCGTGCCGAGCAGCTGGTGCAGCAGTTGGGCCGGGTCATGACCCAGCAGGAGCACCCGGTCAAAGCTGTCGAGGGCATCGTCGTTGATCCCCTCGCGCACGAACGGCACGAAGCTCTTCAGGTCGCGGAACGCGACGTAGGTGACGTACCAGCTGCCGAAACCGACGAGCACCAGCTGCACCTGGCGCAGCGGCCAGCGCTCGTGCACGACCGCGCGCAGCTCGCGCCCGATGCTGCCGGTCGACCATGCCCGGCGCACGGCGCGTGGCAGGACGTCCACGACGAAGGCTGCCGCCAGGATCGCCGGCAAGCGTACAAACGTCGGGCCCGCGAGGCTGTCCGGGTCGCGCAGGGGAAGGTTGTACATGTCCGCGGTGAGGAACGCAGCGAGGGACAGCCCGACCGCCAGGGCGATCGCGAAGCCGTAGGCACGAAGAATCACGGTCGACGAGTCTAGGAGCCGACCTGCCTCGACCGGTTCGGCGGCTACGTCGCCGCCGACTCCCCCACCGCCAGTGGTGCGTAGCTGGCGCCGTACTCGTCGGCGATCCGGTGCACGTGTCCATCGACGAGGGCTCGTCCGCGCTCGTTGAGCAGGCCGTCGTGGATGGCGCGTACGGTGCCAGGGCGCACGGCGACCAGGTGGTCGAGGACCTCGCCGACCTTTGACCACGGCGCGTGCACCGCCAGCAGCAGTGTGTCCACCGGGTGCGCCGGGACGATGAACGCGTCGCCGGGGTGCAGCACCGAGCCGTCGACGACGTAGCCGAGGTTGGCCACGACGGGAACGCTCGGGTGGATCAGCGCGTGCTGCCCACCGGGGGTGGAGATCGCCAGACCACCGGCCTCGAACGACTCCCCCGCCCCGATGACGGTGACCCGCTCCTGTTGGTCGTGCAACAGGTCGGCCACCGTCGCGGGTCCCCACACGTGCAGGTCGGTGCGCTCGCGGAGCAGCGTCGACACGGTCTCGACATCGAGGTGGTCGGGATGCTCGTGGGTGACGAGGACAGCGCGCACGCCGTCCAACGCCTGCTCGAGCTCGTCACGCCCGGAGAAGCTGCCCGGGTCGATGACCAGGGCGCCGCCGGGCGCCTCCAGCCGCACGCACGAGTGGGTGTACTTGGTGATGTCCATGCTCACCAGCCGGCCGTCCCGGGCTCGCCCTTGAAGGGGCCGACGACCCGGTCGGTGATCCAGCCGCCGTAGAAGTCCCCCGCCTGCGCGCGTACGACCTCGCCGTCGACGGTGCACCGGTCGAGCTGCCCCGGGTAGACCGCGACCAGGCCGAGCAACGCGTCGAACCCAACAACTGGCTGCAGGTAGCCCCAGGCTGCGCGCTGCGCCCGGACGTCTGCACTGACCAGGTCGTAGTAGACCGCCTTGCCCTTCCACTCACACCAGGACGACCCCGACGCCGGCTGCAGCACCCAGTCAAGAAAGTCCGCCATCGGCACGTAGTAGGTGGGCGGGTGGCTGGTCTCCAGCACCCGCACCGTCCGCGTCGACCGGGCCACGACCACCCCGCCGAGAGCCAGCTCCACGGTCTCGTGCGACGGCTGCGCCGCCGGTGGTCGGGGATAGTCCCACACCGATTCGGTCATGTGCCGATTCTGGCACTGTCCGGCGGAGTGGCTCAGCGGGGCACGAAGCGGGCCGTGTACGTGGTCGGCCGCTCCGGGGTGGTGATCGTGTGCTCGCGGTTGCCGCCGTCCGACCAGGAGTCGAATGCATGCGGCACGCCGCCGATCCACTGGTTCGGCGCCTTCACCAGCACGGAGTAGCCGGCCCACGACACCACGCTGGTGGGGGTGCGCTGGAGGGCGTTGTCGACCAGCAGCCGGCCACCGGCCGGAGACGTCTCGAAGTCGAGGGTCACCCGACGCGGCACCAGCTTCTGCACCGCGCGGGACGTCAGCCCCCGCGAATCGGTGGCGACCGCGGTGGCAACCAGGTGGCTGTTCTCGGTGGCCTCCAGGCCCTCCGGTGCCGGGTAGTCGACGGTGATCGACGGCGCGGTCCGCGGACCCTCGAAGGGGTGGAAGTGGCCACCGTGTCGCTGCCGGACCGTGAGCTCGATCGCCCCCGGCGGCAGCGCCCCATCCTCGGGGTCGCTGGCCTCCGCCGTGACGGTGACCGACTGCCCCACCGCGAAGCGGTCATTCGGTGCAGGTGCGGCGATCTCCACGGCCGGCGGGTGCTCCCCGGCGAAGACGTCCATGCCGAACGGGTCCGACACCGCAGCGCTCCGGTCGACCACGCGCAGGGTGGTGCGGTAGTCCCGTTCGGCGGGATAGGTGTGCTGGATGCGCGGTGTGGTGGTCGTCTCGGTGGTGCCGTCGCCGAAGTCCCACCGCCAGCGGGTGACGGCGTCCCCGCTGTCGGGATCCGTGCTGCCGGACCCGTCGAGGGTGACCGTGCGACCGTCTGGCCGCTGCCAGAACCTGGCCACCGGCGGGCTGTTCGTACCGGTGTGGACGACCCGGTGCACGGCGCCGCCGCCGTAGTCGAGGTAGTACAACGCCTGGGTGTCCTGATACGGGCCGAAGGCCAGGTGCACGGGGACGCTGACGTCGGTCATGAACGGTGCCTGGTCGAAGCCGCCGCCCGGCCTCGGCGACAGCTGGAAGATCTTGCCGCAGACGTAGTCGGCGAACAGGTAGCTGCCGTCGTAGCGGTCCGGCCAGACCCCGTCGGGCACGAACGCCCCGCCGGTGACCGAGCCACAGCTGGTCTGCTGGTGCGAGTAGGCGTGCACGGGGTCGGCGTACGGGGTGGGCCCGCGGTCGGTCGTCGACGCGGTGACACGCGGCCCCTCGCGGCGGTTCCAGCCGTAGTCCGCGCCGCTGCGGAGCCGGTCGATCTCCTCCCAGTCCCCCTGGCCGACGTCGTTGACGAAGAAGCGGTTGCTGCCCGGGTCCTGCGCGAAGCGGAAGGGGTTGCGCAGGCCGGAGGCGAACGTCTCGCTGCACGGGCCGGTGCCGGGCTCGACCCCCGCCGGCCGGGTGCACCGGCGGGCGCCGGGGGTGTCGGCGTACGGGTTGGTCGACGGCACCATGCCCGCCCGGGTGACTCGCAGGATCTTGCCCTGCGGGATGTCCAGCCGGCGGCTGTTGGTGTTGAGCGCACCGCAGCGGGTGTTGTCGTCGATGACGCAACCGCCGTCTCCCACGCTGACGTACAGCAACCGGTAGGCGCTGAAGTGCAGGTCACCGCCGTTGTGGTTGCGCTGCTGAGCGGACATGTGGTCGACCAGCACCTTTTCGCTGGCGGGTGCCAGCGTGTCGTCGTCGCGCAGCACGTGTCGGGTGACGCGGTTCTCTGGTGCGTCCGGGCCGTCGGTGCCGCAGTAGGTGCTCGCGTCATGCGTCCAGAACAGGTAGACGAAGTGGTTCCTGGCGAAGTTCGGATCGACAGCGACACTCAGCAGTCCGCGCTCACCCTGCGGGCAGATCCGATCGGTCAGGTCGATGGCCGGCGTCGGCAACGCCGGCCGTCGCGGACCACGCGCAGCTGGCCACTGTCCTGGGTGACGAGCATCCGGCCGTCCGGCGTCCACGCCATCCCGGTCGGTGTCGCCAGCTGGGCGACCACGCTGTCGCTGAACCCGGCCGGGGTGGTGACCGCGGCGGGCACCGTCGCGACTGTCGCCAACGATGTCGGCAGTGATGTCGGCAACACCAGGCCGACCAGTGCGGCGAAAGCAGCAGCCACCGGCGCATGAGTCCCCCAGATGTCGAACGTGAACGCAAACTGACTCAGTGTGACCGATGGAGCGGCCGTTGGGAACCGCCGGTGCGCGCCACGCGCCGCGCGGAAGGCGGGTGCTGCGCGGCGGGACGTATCCTGGCCGGCCGATGAGTACGCGCACCGACGAGCTGACCCGGGTACGAGGCCGGCTCGACGACCTGCTGCTCGCCGACGCGCACCGGCTCGGTCGCCGGCTGGAGGGCGTGCGCCGGGCACGAGACCCCCGCAAACGTGCGCAGGTGCTCGAGAGCGTGGGCGCCGAGGTAGAGGCCGCGGCCGGTCGGGCCGATCGGCGGCGTGCCGCACAGCCACACCTGGACTACCCCGACGAACTGCCGATCAGCCAGTCCCGCGACGACATCGTCACCGCCCTGCGGGACCACCAGGTGGTGGTCCTCGCGGGCGAGACCGGGTCGGGCAAGACCACCCAGCTGCCCAAGATGCTGCTCGAGCTCGGGTGCGGGCGGCGCGGCTTCATCGGGCACACCCAGCCGCGGCGGATCGCCGCCCGGAGCGTCGCCGAGCGGCTGGCCGAGGAGATGCACACCGAGCTCGGCGGGGTCGTCGGCTACGCGGTCCGCTTCACCGACCAGGTCGGCGACGACAGCCTGGTCAAGCTGATGACCGACGGCATCCTCGTCGCCGAGATCCAGCGGGACCCGCTGCTGCTGCGCTACGACGCGGTCATCATCGACGAGGCGCACGAGCGCAGCCTCAACATCGACTTCCTGCTCGGCTACCTGCGCGGGCTGCTGCCCCGCCGGCCGGACCTGAAGCTGGTCATCACCTCGGCGACCATTGACCCCGACCGGTTCGCCCGCCACTTCGGCGGCGCACCGGTGCTGGAGGTGTCGGGACGCACCTATCCGGTTGAAGTGCGCTACCACCCGCCGGAGCCGGACGAGGACGGCGTGCAGGCGCTGTGCTCGGCCGTCGACGAGCTGATCGCCGAGGGCCCGGGTGACGTGCTGGTCTTCCTGTCCGGCGAGCGCGAGATCCGCGACGCCGCGGACGCGCTGGCCGATCACCTGCAGGGCCGGGCGTCCGCGCACCGTGACCCGGTCGAGATCGTCCCGCTGTACGGCCGGCTGTCCGCGGCGGAGCAGCACCGGGTGTTCTCCCCGCACACCGGACGCCGGGTGGTGCTGGCCACCAACGTCGCCGAGACGTCGCTGACGGTGCCCGGCATCCGGTACGTCGTCGACGCCGGGACGGCGCGAATCTCGCGCTACAGCCAGCGACTCAAGGTGCAGCGGCTGCCGATCGAGGCGGTGTCGCAAGCATCGGCCAACCAGCGGACGGGCCGCTGCGGGCGTACCGCCGACGGCATCTGCATCCGGCTCTACGCCGAGGACGACTTCGAGTCGCGACCGGCGTTCACCGACCCAGAGATCCTGCGAACCAACCTGGCCTCGGTGGTCCTGCAGATGGCCGCGCTCGGTCTCGGTCCCGTCGCCGACTTCGGCTTCGTCGACCCGCCGGACTCTCGCAGCGTCCGGGACGGTGTTCAGTTGCTGGAGGAGCTCGGCGCCCTGGGTCCCGCACCCCGGGACACCACCAGCGAGCTGACCCCCGTCGGCCGGCGGCTGGCTCGCCTCCCGCTGGACCCGCGACTCGGCCGGATGGTCCTGGAGGCCGACCGGCTCGGCTGCGTACGCGAGGTGGTGGTGATCGCCGCAGCGCTAGCCATCCAGGATCCACGGGAACGCCCGACCGACAAGGAGCAGGCCGCCGACGCGGCGCACAAGCGCTTCCAGGACCCCACCTCGGACCTGCTGAGCTACCTCGCCCTCTGGCAGCACCTGAGGGACCAGCAGCGGGCCATGAGCTCGAGCAAGTTCCGCCAGATGTGCCGTGTCGAGTTCCTGCACTACCTGCGCGTGCGTGAGTGGCAGGACCTCGTCGCCCAGCTGCGCCGGGTGCTCGGCGACCTCGACGTCGCCGTCTCGAGCACAGCCGGGGACCCCGACCGGGTGCACCAGGCACTGCTTGCGGGGTTGTTGTCCCACGTCGGGCTGCGGCAGCGCGACACCCGCGACTACCTCGGCGCACGCGGCGCCCGCTTCGCGATCTTTCCCGGTTCCGGGCTGGCCAAGGCTCGCCCCGAGTGGGTGATGGCCGGCGAGCTGGTCGAGACGTCCCGGCTGTGGGGACGGCAGGTCGCGCGCATCGACCCCGCCTGGATCGAGCCGCTGGCCGCGCACCTGGTCAAGCGCGCGTACGCCGAGCCGCACTGGGAGCGCAAGCAGGGCTCAGCCCTCGCATTGGAGACGGTGACGCTGTACGGGATCCCGATCGTCACCGGCCGCCGGGTGCCCCTCGGCCGGGTCGACCCCGCGGCGGCGCGCGACCTGTTCATCCGGCATGCGCTGGCCGAAGGCGACTGGGACACCCGGCACCACTTCTTCCACGCTAACCGGGCCATGCTCGCCGAGGTTGAGGACCTCGAGGAGCGCACCCGGCGCCGCGACATCGTGGTCGACGAGGAGACGCTCGTCGCCTTCTACGACGAGCGCGTCCCCGCCCATGTTGTGTCTGGCCGTCACTTCGACACCTGGTGGAAGAAGGAGCGGCATCGGCGACCGGACCTGCTCGACTTCGACCGCGATCTGTTGATCCGCGAGGGCGCGGACGTGGCGGACCCTGCTGCCTACCCCGACTCCTGGACCGTCGGCGACAGCGTCCTGCCGCTCTCGTACGCCTTCGACCCGGGCACCGACCGGGACGGCGTGACGGTCGACGTGCCGCTGGCGTTGCTGCACCACCTGCGGGCCGCCGACTTCGCCTGGCAGGTGCCCGGGCTGCGGCTCGATCTGGTGACCGCACTGCTGCGCTCGCTGCCCAAGTCGCTGCGCCGCCAGCTGGTCCCGGCACCCGACCATGCCGCGCGGTTGCTGCCGCGCCTCGATCCCGAGGGGACCGAGGGCGGGCTGCTGGCCGCGCTGTCCGACGAGCTGCGGCGCAGCACCGGCATGGTGGTGCCGGCCGAGGCGTGGAACCTCGACGGCCTGCCCCAGCACCTGCGGCCGACCTTCCGGGTGGTCGACGAGGACGGCCATGAGGTGGCGACGAGAAAGGACCTCCCCGCCCTGCAGGACCGCCTGCGGCAGCGTTTGCGCGCGACCCTCACCGAAGCCGCGACCGGGCTGGAGCGCACCGGGCTCACCGGGTGGGATCTCGCCGAGCCGCTGCCGCGCACAGTCACCACGACCCGGGCCGGCCACACGGTCACGGGCTACCCCGCCCTGGTCGACGGGGGCAGCAGCGTGGCCGTGCGAGTGGTCGAGTCCGAGGACGAGCAGGGTCGGACCACGCTGGCCGGCACCGTCCGGCTCCTGCGGCTGACCATCCCGTCGCCCCTCGCCCCGGTCGTCCGCGGCCTGGACAACACCGCCAAGCTGGCGTTGGGGCACCAGCCGTACGCCAGCGTCCCGGCGCTGCTGGAGGACTGCGCCGACAGCGCCACCGCCCACCTGGTCGGTGAGCACGGCGGCGTCGCGTGGGACGCAGCCGGCTTCGCCCGGCTCCGTGACGCCGTGCGGGCCGAGCTGGTGCCGGGCACCGAGGCGGTCGTCCAGGCGGTGCTGCGGGTGCTGGTCGACGCCCGCACCGCGCGGCTGCGGCTCGCGGACCTCGGCGCACCCTCGCTGGCCGCAGTCCGAGACGACATCAGCTGGCAGCTGGACGACCTGGTCGGCCCTGGCTTCGTCACCGCGGCCGGCTGGCAGCGGCTGGGTGACCTGACCCGCTACCTGCGTGGTGTGCTGGTGCGTCTGGACCGGCTGGGCGACGACGCCCGGCGTGACCTGGCCCGGCTGGACGAGCTGCACGGTGTCCTCGTGGCGTACGAGCAGGCCCGGAACGCCGTACCGCCGGACCAGCCACTGCCGAGCAACGTGATCGACGCGCGCTGGTTGCTCGAGGAGCTGCGGCTGAGCCTGTTCGCCCCGTCGGTGCGGCACGCGCCGGGGGCCTCGGCCAAGCGCATCCGGCGGAGCCTCAGCCCACCTCCAGCAGGTCGATCATGAAGATCAGCGTCTGGCCGGACAGCCGGTGCCCGCCGCCAGCCGGCCCGTACGCGAGCTCGGGCGGGACCACCAGCTGACGGCGGCCGCCGACCCGCATGCCGGGGATGCCGTCCTGCCACCCCTGGATCAGCCCCAGCAGCGGGAAGCGGACGGGCTCGCCGCGGTTCCACGACGAGTCGAACTCCTCGCCGGACTCGAAGTCAACCCCGACGTAGTGCACCAGCACCTCGGCACCGGCCACCGCCTCGGCGCCGTCGCCGGTGACCACGTCGGTGCTCTGCAGCTGGGTCGGCGGCTCGCCGCCGGGGAAGTCGATCTCGGGCTTGTCGGACATCGAGGCACTCATCGGACCAGCCAACCACGAGGGTGCGTCGCGGGCCGCGCAGGCCTAGGGTGCGGGTCACCGACCGGAGGGACCGTCATGACCAGCAAGAAGCAGGCACGCGGCAAGCACATCGCCGAGGTGCTCGAGCACGCCTTCACCGACCTGATGGCAGCCGACCCGGGTGCATTCCGGCGCAAGTTCCGCAAGATGGCGGCCGACCCGTTCGCGTTCTACCGGGGCAGCGCTCCGCTGTTCTACGCCGACCTCGACGAGCACGAGGACGCGTGGAACGACAAGCGAACCTCGCGGGTGTGGATCCACGGTGACCTGCACGCGGAGAACTTCGGCACCTACATGAACTCCGACGGCATCTTGGTCTTCGACGTCAACGACTTCGACGAGGCCTACCTCGGGCCGTTCACCTGGGACCTGATCCGCTTCGTGACCAGCCTGGCCCTGCTCGGCCGGGAGAAGGCGTTCCCCAACCAGACGATCCGCGACCTCGCCACCGGCTACCTGAACTCGTACGCCGACCAGGTCGACCACTACGTCAACGGTGACGACGACGATCAGTTCGCACTGCGCCTGGACAACACGACAGGGGCCGTGCACGAGGCGTTGCTCAGCGCACGGGGGTCGAGCCGCTCCGCGCTGCTCGACGGAGTCACAGAGATCGTGGACAGCGAGCGGCGGTTCTCCGCCCAGCCCGGGGTGCGGCGGCTGGACACCGACGAGCAGTACCGGGTGATGCACGCCTTCGAGGGCTACCTGCAGACCATCCCCGCGGACCAGCGTCGCAGTCGCGACCGGTTCTACTCGGTCAAGGACGTCGTGGGCCGCAGCGGCTTCGGCATCGGCAGCGCCGGCCTCCCCGCGTACAACTTCCTCATCGAGGGCCACGACCAGGCGTTGGAGAACGACATCATCTTGGCCATGAAACAGGGCCAGGTGCCGGCGATCAGCCAGGTCAGGCGGGACGAGGCGGCCGAGAGGTACTTCGAGCACGAGGGTCACCGCACCGTGGTGTCCCAACGCGCCCTGCAGGTGCACAGCGACCCGTTCGCGGGCTGGTGCGCCATCGGCGATACCGGCTTCGTCATCGACGAGCTGTCCCCGTACGACGCCGATCTCGAGTGGGACTCGATCATCGAGCCGGACGAGGTGGCGCCGGTGCTGTCCGACCTCGGGTCGGCGACCGCCAAGATCCACTGCGCGGCCGACCAGGACAGCACGGAGGACCTGATCACGTTCCAGACCGAGGAGGCCATCGCCAACGTCGTACGCGGCCGTCGCGACGAGCTGATCGGCGAGCTGGTGGGGCAGGGGCTCGACTACGCCGAGCAGGTGCGCGTCGACCACCAGCTGTTCGTCGACGCGTTCCGCGAGAACCGGATCGGCGTCAAGCCCACCTGACCGCCCTCCCCGCGTCGCTCAAGTTGGGGGTCAGTCGTTGAAGGCGTCCGGGTCGGGGCCCATCCGGTTGCCCTCGTCGAGGGCGCTGATGCCGGCCATATCCGACTCCTCGAGCTCGAAGTCGAAGAGGTCAAAGTTGTCGGTGATGCGGCTCGGGGTTGCGGACTTCGGGAACACCACGTTGCCGAGCTGGAGGTGCCAGCGCAGCACCACCTGGGCAGGAGTAAGGCCCAGCAGTTCGGCGATCTCGGTCACCGTCGGGGCTTCCAGCTCGCTGCCCTGACCGAGCGGCGCCCACGCCTCGGTGACGATCCCCAGCTGGTCGTGCACCGAGCGCAGGTCCTCCTGGATGAAGGTCGGGTGCAGCTCGACCTGGTTCACTGCCGGCAGCACGGTCGCCTCGTCGGCGAGTCGACGCAGGTGGTTGGCCTGGAAGTTGGACACGCCGATGGCCTTGGCCCGGCCTTCTCGGTAGAGCTCCTCGAGCGCCAGCCAGGTCTCGACGTACAGGTCGCGGCCCGGCATCGGCCAGTGGATCAGGTAGAGGTCGACGGCGTCGAGACCGAGCCGCTCGAGGCTGGCGTCGAACGCGGCCAACGTGGCGTCTCGGCCCTGGTCAGAGTTCCAGACCTTCGTGGTGACGAAGATGTCCTCGCGGGCCAGGCCAGACTCGCGTACCGCCTGGCCGACGCCTTCCTCGTTGCCGTACAGCGAGGCGGTGTCGATGTGGCGGTAGCCGACCTCCAACGCGTGCCGCACCAGCCCGGCGGTGTCCTCCGCCGGTATCTGAAACACCCCGAAGCCGAGCTGGGGGATGGTGCTGCCGCTGGACAGCTTGACGTCGGGAACGCTCACGGTGGTCCTCCATCTGTTCGGGTTCGCGTGCATCGCCCACCCTGTCTGGTCATGGCACCAGATGCACATCGGGGCCTCTTGGTGGCGGCGGTCGGGCGGAGCGGGTCAGCGGCCGGCGTTGGTGATGTAGCCGTGCTCGACGCAGCGAGCCCGCCAGCCCCGCGGCACCACCTGGACGACCATGCGGCGCCGGCAGCGGGTGCACCACCGTGGCGGCTCCAGCTCGGCGCGCCGTATGCACGCGGGGTGATCACCGGCGGACCGCTCAGCACCGCACTGACCGCACCAGAGCGCACCGTCGACCCGGCTCACAGCGTCCTGGCCAGCTCCTTGACCGGCATCTTGAGGTCAGCGAGCAGGCCCAGATCGGCATCAGGCTCGCGACCCAGCGTCGTCAGGTAGTTGCCGACGATGACGGCATTGATGCCGCCCAGCAGCCCCTCGCGGGTGCCGAAGTCACCGAGGGTCAGCTCGCGGCCGCCGGCGTAACGCAGGACCGTCCGCGGCATCGCCAGCCGGAAGGCCGCGATCGTGCGCAGCGCGTCCGCTCCGGCCATCACGTCCATGTCCCCGAACGGGGTGCCGGGCCGGGGGTTGAGGAAGTTCAGCGGCACCTCGTCGGGGTCGAGCTCGGCCAGCTGGGCGGCCAGCTCGGCGCGCTGCTCCGCCGACTCCCCCATGCCGACCAGCCCGCCGCAGCACAGCTCCATGCCGGCCGCCCGCACCATCCGACAGGTGTCGACCCGCTCTTCCCACGAATGGGTGGTGACCACCGAGCCGAAGTACGACCGGGCGGCCTCCAGGTTGTGGTTGTAGCGGTGCACGCCCATCGCGGCCAGCTCGTCGACCTGGGCCTGGGTGAGCATGCCCAGCGAGCAGGCGACGTTGATGTCCAC
>JBBSMN010000024.1:0-21458 GCA_038233135.1 Propionibacteriales bacterium | reverse complement strand
TGTCGTCATGAACGAGCTCCCGACGCTGAAGGCGGGCACGAGCTACCAGATGTGGGCGGTGGGGCCGAAGGGCGCCCAGTCGCTCGGCGTGATGGACGGCAACGAGATCACCGAGCCCACCACCCGGGTGGTCAAAGGCATCGCCGACGCCAACTCCGTGGCGCTCACCGTCGAGCCTGAGGGCGGGTCGGAGCAACCGACCAGCGAACCGCTGGTCAACGTCGACCTGGCCTGACACCGCCGTTCGGCGACCGGGTCAGCTCGTACGTCGCCAGGTTCAGCATCTCTACGTCACCAAGGTTGCCCCGCACGACGGTGAGCGTCTCGCCGGTGAAGTAGGCGTCCAGCCCTCTCCACGTGTCCGCCCCGACGGGCTCGAAGCGGCTCGACCGGCCCGCGTTGGCCTGCTCGAGGCACAGCCACCCACCGCGGACGGCGAGGACGTACGGCGTGTTGCCCCAGTACCACGCCCCCACCAGCTCGTCGGCGCCGTCGACCACCGGCTCGGGGCGCCACAGCGGCGGCAGCGGCGGCTCGTCGACAAGGACCTGGTCGAGCAACACCTCGGCAAGTGTGGGCGTCGAGCCGAGCGTGCCGTTGGACAGGGCCACCGCCCCGAGCCCGGCGGCCGAATCCGCCACCATGCCGGCGAGAAAACCCGGCATCGACCCTGACTGCCCCACCCGCACCCCCGACGCAGCCGACTCGACCCGCAGGCCCATCCCGTACATGCCGACGGGGGCACCAGTGGGAGCGCTGGCTGCGGTGGCCATCTCCTGGACGGTGTCGGCACCGAGGACGGCCGGGTCGGGGTCGACCCAGAAATGGGTCAGCCGGGCCAGGTCGTGCAGGGTGCTCCACAGCTGCCCGGCGGGTGCCATCGCCCCAGTGTCGGTGTGCGGCTCACGGTCGAGCCGCCCGGTGTGCGGGTGGACCGACCAGCCGGTTGCATGCGGGCTGGTCGGCCCGTAGGTGGTACGGGTCATCCCCAGCGGAGCGAGGACCCGGCCGGCCACCACGTCGAGCCAGTCAGCCCGGCGCACCTGCGCCACGACCGCTCCCAGCAGGGCGTAGCCGAGGTTGCTGTAGTGCAGCTCGCGCCGCCCCCCCAGCACCGGCGCCTGGTCACGCACGCGGTCGAACAACGCCTCCTGGGTGGAGTCGTCGTGACGTTCCCACCAGAGGCCCGCGGGCTCGGCCGGCAGCGCCGCACTGTGCGACAGCAACGCCCTCAGCGTGCTGGCGCCGAACGGCGCACCGGGCAGGTACCGCTCCACCGGGTCGTCTAGGTCGAGCAGGCCCGCGTCCCGGCACTGCAGCACGCTGATCGCCGTCAGCGGCTTGGTGATCGACCCGACGCGGTACTGCAGATCCTGGTCGGGCGCACGCCCGTCGTCGCGCCCGGTCTCCCGTCCGCGCGCTCCCCACCACACCAGCTGCCCGTCGCGGACGACGCCGGCGATCAGCGACGGCTGGCGGCTGTCGGCCTGCACCGCGGCCACGTGCCGCAGCAGGGCGGCACGAGTGGTGGGCAGCAGTCCCGGCGGGTCGCTCACTCGAAGGCGTCCGGCGGCGGGCAGGCGCAGACCAGGTTGCGGTCGCCGTACGCCTGGTCGATCCGGCCGACGGGCGGCCAGTACTTGTCGCTGCCGTGGGCGCCGCTGGGCAGCACCGCCTCCTGGCGGGTATACGGACGGTCCCACTCCCCGGCCACCGCGTCGACCGTGTGCGGGGCCCGTCGCAACGGGCTCTCGGCGAGCTCCCAGCGACCGCTGGCCACCTCCTCGATCTCGGCGACGATCGCGGTCATGGCCGCGCAGAAACGGTCCAGCTCGGCGAGGTCCTCGGACTCGGTCGGCTCGACCATGAAGGTGCCGGGGACCGGGAAGCTCATCGTGGGTGAGTGGAAGCCGTGATCGACAAGCCGCTTGGCGACATCGTCCACGGTGACTCCGCTGCGCTTGGTCAGCTCGCGCAGATCCAGGATGCACTCGTGCGCCACCCGGCCGTCTGCGCCGGTGTAGAGCACCGGGATGTGGTCGCTCAGCCGCGTCGCGACGTAGTTGGCCGCCAGCACCGCCACCGACGTCGCCGCACGTAGGCCGGCATTGCCCATCATCGCCAGATAGAGCCACGGGATGGACAGGATGCCCGCCGAGCCGTACGGCGCGGCGCTGACCGGGCCAACACCGCTGCGCCGGCCTGGGTCCGGGTGGCCGGGGTGGCTGGGCAGGAACGGCACCAGGTGCTCGCGGACCGCGATAGGGCCGACACCAGGCCCACCGCCGCCGTGCGGGATGCAGAACGTCTTGTGCAGGTTGAGGTGGGACACGTCCCCGCCGAACGAACCGGGGCGCGCATAGCCGACGAGCGCGTTCAGGTTGGCTCCGTCGACGTAGACCTGGCCGCCGTGGTCGTGCACGACCTGGCACAGCTCGGTGATGCCTTCCTCGTACACCCCGTGCGTCGAGGGGTAGGTGACCATCACCGCCGCCAGGGTGTCGGCGTGCTCGGCGCACTTGGCACGCAGGTCGTCGAGGTCGACACTGCCCCCGCTGTCGGCCTTGACCACCGCCACCCGCATGCCGGCCAGCACCGCCGATGCCGCGTTCGTGCCGTGTGCGGACGACGGGATCAGGCACACGTCGCGGTCGGTGTCGCCACGGTCGAGGTGGTAGGCGTGGATGGCCATCAGCCCGGCCAGCTCGCCCTGCGACCCCGCGTTGGGCTGCACCGAGACGGCGGCATAGCCGGTGATGCCGGCCAGCCATCCCTCGAGCTCGCGCACCAGTGCGATCGCCCCGGCCGCGTCCTCGGAGGGGACGAACGGGTGCAGGTCGGCCAGCTCGGGCCAGGCCAGCGGCTCCATCTCGGTGGCGGCGTTCAGCTTCATCGTGCAGGAGCCGAGGGGAATCATGCCCCGGTCGAGGGCGTAGTCGCGGTCCGACAGGCGTCTCAGATAGCGCATCATCGCCGTCTCCGAGCGGTGCTGGCTGAAGACCGCATGGGTGAGGTAGGGCGTCGTGCGCAGCAGCGGGTCCGGCAGGGCGTCGTCTGTGGCGCTGTCGAGGGCCTCGACGTCGGTCGCGGTGACGTCGAAGGCTGCCCAGACGCCCTGCAGGTGCTCACGCGTGGTCAGCTCGTTGGTGCTGACCCCGACATGGTCGTCGTCGACCTGACGCAGGTGGATGCCGACGGTCCGGGCGGCAGCGACCACGGCGGCTGCCCGCCCCGGCACCCGGACGGTGAGCGTGTCCACGAAGGAGTCGTGGACGACCTCGACTCCGCCTGAGCGCAGCCCGGCCGCAAGCACTACCGCGTAGCGGTGCACGCGACGGGCGATGGCGGCCAATCCGTCCGGCCCGTGGTAGACGGCGTACATCGAGGCGGCGACCGCAAGCAGCACCTGGGCGGTGCAGATGTTGGAGGTCGCCTTGTCCCGACGGATGTGCTGCTCGCGGGTCTGCAGCGCCAGCCGGTACGCGGGGCGACCCGCGTCGTCGACGGACACCCCCACCAGGCGCCCAGGCAGGTGCCGTTGCAGCCCGTCCCGTACGGCCATGAAACCCGCGTGCGGCCCGCCGTACCACATCGGGACACCGAAGCGCTGTGCCGATCCGACCACCACGTCGGCGCCCAGGGCGCCGGGTGACTCCAGCAGGCACAACGCGAGCGGGTCGGCGACCGCGACGACGAGCCCACCGCGTTCGTGGGTCTGCTCGATCAGGGGCCGCGGGTCACGGACCGCGCCGGAGGCGCCGGGGTAGGCAAGCACCAGCGCCGAGATGGGGCCGGTCGGCAACCCGGCGTCGAGGTCGGACTCGACGACCTCGATGCGCATCGCGGCAGCGCGGGTGTGCAGCACCGCCCGAGTCTGCGGCAACAGGTCGGAGTCGACCACGACGGGCGCTGAGCCGGCCTCGCCGCGCAGGGCATTGCGGGACAGGGTGACGGCCTCGGCCGTCGCGGTGGCCTCGTCGAGCAGCGAGGCGTTGGCGGTGGGGAGACCGCACAGGTCACCGATCATGGTCTGGAAGTTCAGCAGCGCCTCGAGCCGCCCCTGCGAGATCTCCGGCTGGTACGGCGTGTACGCGGTGTACCAGGACGGGTCCTCGAGCATGCCGCGCCGGATGACCGTTGGGGTCAGCGTCGGGTGGTAGCCGAGGCCGATCATCGCCACCCCGGGCCGATTGTCCGCGAGCATCGTGCGAAGGTCGGCGAGCGCGTCACGCTCGGACCTGGCGTCGGGCAGTCCCCAACTCTCCTCGGCAACGTCCGTCCGGATGCCGGCCGGAACGGCGGCGCCCATCAGGGCCGACAGGCTGTCGTAGCCGACGGCTGCCAGCATCGTGTCGATCTCGTCGGAGCGCGGTCCGAGATGCCGGGCCACGAACGCGTCTGCAGCGTCGAGGGTGCGGAGCGGGGGATTGTCGGTCATAGCTCTCCGTAGGTCGGGGACGGGCGGCGATCACGTCCCTCCCCTCTGTCGCCCGCAGGCTCTATGGGGCAGCCCGCACACTCCAGATGGCCTCGCCCGTGCAGTCCTGGTGCCTGAGAGGTTCCGGGGAGGAATTGCCCCTTCGGCGCTGCCGACTGGCGTCGAGCAGCTCTCCCGCACGGCCTTGCTGACCAATGCCAGGTTAGCAGCGACAGGTCGGACGGCTCGTGGACACGGCGGGTAGGGCAGGATGCTCCGCCATGTCGGTCTCCGTGCTGTCCTGCCGCGCCGTGCTCTTCGACTGCGACGGTGTCCTGGTCGACTCCGAGGCCAGCGTCACCCGGTCGTGGCGGCGCTGGGCGCACGCGTACGGGTTGGACCCCGAGGCGGTCCCCTCGATGGTGCACGGGCGCCGGGCCAGTGACTCGGTCGCCTTGTTGGTCGGATCTGATGACCACGAGCAGGCGCTGGCGGCCATCAACTCCTACGAGCTCGAGGACGCGCCGAGCGTGCAGGCGGTGGCCGGTGCACCCGACCTGATCACCAGCGTGCCGGACGCCAGGCGTGCCGTGGTCACCTCCGGCTCTTCGAGGCTCGCCGCCGCCCGCCTGCGTGCGGCGGGGATCGCACCGCCGTCTGTGCTGGTCACGGCCGACGACATCACCGCCGGCAAGCCCGCCCCCGACGGCTACCTGCAGGCCGCGGAGGCGCTCGGTTTCGATCCCGCTGATGTCGTGGTGGTGGAGGACAGCAGGGCTGGCGTCGAGGCGGCGTACGCCGCCGGCGTCTCGGCGGTCGTGGGGGTGGGTCCGGCAGCCGACGACGCGGGTGCGGACGTGGTGGTCGACGACCTGCTCGGTGTCGTCTGGACAGGCTCCGGGCTGCGAATCGGCTCCCCTCGACGACCGCGCTGACCAGACCGCACCTCGCAGTGCACAATGGCCGCCACGACGGCTGGACCCGAGGAGGATCGACCATGGCCAAGACCCGGCACCCACTCGGCATCGACATCGGCGGCAGCGGGATCAAGGGGGCCCCGGTCGACCTCGACGCGGGTCAGTTCGCCGAGGAGCGACTGCGGGTCGCCACCCCGGAGGAGTCCACCCCGGAGGTGGTGGCCGACGTGGTGGCACGCATCGCCGACCACTTCGAGAAGGACACCGGCGACGCCCCGATCGGCGTCACCGTCCCGGCGGTGGTGTCACGCGGGATGGTCCGTACCGCCGCGAACATCGACAAGACCTGGATCGGGACGGACGCCGAGGAGCTGTTGGTGACCCGCCTCGGCCGCGCCGTGACGGTGGTGAACGACGGCGACGCCGCCGGCGTCGGCGAGCTGCACTACGGAGCTGCCCGCAACGTCGACGGGTTGGTGCTGGTGGCCACGCTCGGCACCGGGATCGGGACAGCGCTGCTGAACGCGGGGACCCTGATCCCCAACAGCGAGCTAGGGCACCTCGAGATCGACGGCGCGGATGCGGAGTCGCGGGCATCGTCGAACGCGCGCGACGTCGAGGACCTGTCGTGGGAGGACTGGGCCGAGCGCTTGCAGCGGTACTTCGCGCACGTGGAGAACCTGCTGTGGCCCGACCTCATCGTGGTCGGTGGTGGGATCTCGAAGAAGACCGACAAGTATCTGCCGCTGCTGCACCTGCGTGCCCCGATCGTCCCGGCCCAGCTGGGCAATGCCGCCGGGATCATCGGCGCAGCACGACTGGCGGTCGACCGGCAGCCGTCGTGAGGTCCGCGGCGGTCAGCCGGTGCTACGAGCCTGGCGGCGGGCCGCGAGCTCGTCGTCGGGGTGGGCCAGCTCAGGATCCCCGGCCCGCTCGCTCGGCAGCTCGGTCAACGTGCCCTCGATCTCGCGCCACACGCCGCCGATCGCGATGCCGAAGACACCCTGACCGCCCTGCAGCAGGTCGATCACCTCGTCGGCCGAGCGGCACTCGTAGACGCTGGCCCCGTCGCTCATCAACGTCACCCGAGTGAGGTCGTCGGTGCCCCGCTCCCGGAGGTGTTCGACCGCGGTGCGGATCTGCTGCAGCGCGACACCGGCCTCCAGCAGCCGCTTGATGATCTTGAGCAGCAAGATGTCGCGGAACGAGTACAGCCGTTGGGTGCCCGAGCCGGTCGCACCCCGGACCGTCGGCTCCACCAGCTTGGTGCGCGCCCAGTAGTCCAGCTGGCGATAGGTGATCCCGGCGGCGCTGCAGGCCGTCGGACCGCGGAAGCCGACATCGTCGGCCACCGCCGCGACGTCGTCGTCAAAGAGCAATCCCTGCTCACTGGCTCGTCGGGCCGCCTCGGCCGCGGCCGCTCGCGACTGGTCCCGCTCGTCGTCCCGCGTGCCCGCCACCGCGACCTCCACGTCGTCTGTCACCGCCCAGGTTGCGCTGCGCTTGAGTTACAGCGGCGGTGTTCTGCCTGTCACGGTACGGACAGGTGGGACCGCAGGTCAATCACCGGAGCGGCGCCAGACCGCGTGTCGTGACCCTCAAGTCGAGGTTGAGAGTCAGCTGCCGCCGTGGAAGTCCTCGGGGGTCACTTGGTCGAGGAACTCGCGGAACTTCTCCACCTCGGCCTCCTCCTCCTCGGGGACGGCGAGGCCGGAGCTGTCCAGTACGGTCTCGTCACAGACGATGCGTGACCCGGTCCGCAGGGCCAGCGCGATGGAGTCCGACGGGCGGGCGCTCACCTCGGTTCCCTCGTCGAACACCAGCGAGGCGTAGTAGACACCGTCCTTGACCTCGGTGATCCGCACCTCGGACAGTGCCCGGCCCAGGGCGTGCACAAGGTCCCGCATCAGGTCGTGCGTCAGCGGGCGCGGAGGGGTGACGCCCTGCTGGGCGAAGGCGATCGCGGTCGCCTCCCCCGCGCCGATCCAGATCGGGAGGTAGCGGCCACCGTCAACCTCGCGCAGGAGCACGAGCGGCTGGTTGGTCGGCTGCTCGACCCGCACGCCTACGACGTCCAGTTCTCTCACGTCATTCACATTACTCTGGACCGACGGTCTGCACTCGACGGCGCGTCAGCCTCGACCCAGACCGGCTCGCACCAGCGTCGTGTGCAGGCGCAGCACGAGGGTGGCCAGCTCACGCGCGGTCTGCTCGGCCCGAGCCTGGGCGCCGGGGTCGCGCTGGCGGCGCATCGGAGCGACGACCTGCTGGAACAGGTCGATCTCACGGTTGGCCGACGTCTGCACCGAGCGCAGGTGCCTGGGCTCCACGCCGTACGCCGCGAGCTCGCCCGCGGTCGTGGCGATCAGCAGCGCGGTGGCGTCGTACTGGTCGCCGGCGTCGGCACGCAGCAGGCTGAACGACTCGAGCTGGCTCAGCAGCTCCTCGTCGATCGAGGCGGACGCGCACATCTCGGCCCTGGACAGCCGCAGGTCGGCCTGGTCAGGACGGCGCGGCTCCGAAGGGTCGTGCGCGAGCACCACCCTGGGCGCCTGCGGCTGGGCGGCAGCACCGTCGGGCCCCACGCGTGCAGGCGGGTGCAGCCCCCGGTCCATGGCATCCAGGTGCTCCCGGATCACCTTGAGCGGGTAGTAGTTGTCCTTCTGCGCGGTCAAGATGTAGCGCAGACGCTCCACGTCGTCGCGGGAGAACTTGCGGTAGCCGGCCGCTGTGCGCTCCGGCTCGACCAGCCCCTCCGACTCCAGATAGCGGATCTTGGAGATGGACACGTCGGGGAACTCGGGCCGCAACCGGCCGAGCACCTCGCCGATGCTCATCCGCGCACTGGCGGAGGGCAACGACGAGGTCACCGCACCCGCTCGGCGTCGTCCGCGCTCGGGTAGTAGACCAGCCGGTACTTGCCCACCTGGACCTCGTCGCCACCGTTCAACACGACCTCGTCGATGCGGTCGCGGTTGACGTAGGTGCCGTTGAGGCTCCCGACGTCGGCCACCAGATAGCCGTTGTCGGTGCGCCGGAACACCGCGTGCCGGCGCGACACGGTCACGTCGTCGAGGAAGATGTCGCTGTCGGGGTGCCGCCCGGCCGACACCTCGCCCGTGTCGAGCAGGAAGCGGCTACCGGCACCGGGGCCGCGCTGCACCAGCAGCAGGGCGTGGCCGGCGGGCAGCCCGTCCAGTGCGGCGACGTCCTCGGCGTTGAGCTCACTGCCTTCGGCGCCGGTGTCCGACTCGAGCGCCCCCAACGTCACGGTCGACGTGGTCTCGACCGCCTCCTCCACCGGCTCCTGGGCCATCAACCGGTGCCCGCACTGCGAGCAGAACCGTGCGGTGGACGGGTTGTCGTGCCCGCACTCGGTGCAGAACGGCATCGTGGCCTCCTCGGCCGTACGGTCCGGCGTTCACTGCGATGACCCTCAAGCGTGAGTTCACGTTGACGGTGGGAAGAACCTACGGGGTGCGCTCCCCCACAATCAACACGACCCGGTGGGTGGCTCGGCGGGTGGCTCGGTGCGTCAGGAGTCGATCTGCGCCTGGTAGCCGGCCGCGTCCATCAGCTCGCCGAAACCGGCGTCGTCCTCGAGCTGCACGCGCAGCAGCCAGCCCTCGCCGTACGGGTCGGAATTGACCAGCTCGGGGGTCTGGTCGAGCGTCTCGTTGCGGGCGAGCACGGAGCCGGGCAGCGGTGCATACAGGTCGCTCACCGACTTGGTCGATTCGAGCTCGCCGATCGACGCCCCCTTGGCGAGGGTCTCCCCCGCCTCGGGCAGGGACACGTAGACGATGTCGCCGAGCGCCTCCTGGGCGAAGTCGGTGATGCCCACGGTGATCACCGGTCCGGTGGCGCCTTCGGAGTCGCTGTCGACGCGGATCCACTCGTGTTCGGCGGTGTAGTACAGCTCGTCGGGGGTCACAGCGTCTCCTCGGGTTCAGGCGGTGGGCTCGGCGAACGTCGTGGGCCGCTCCGGGGCGACGGACTCGACCCGCAGCTCGTCGGAGCCGGCGATGGCGACCGTACCGCCCAGGGCCTCGACCTCGTCGGTGAGCCCGCCAGGGAACTCGACCGCCTCGACCAGCGTGTCCGGGTCACCGATGACGTCGAGGACGTACGGAGCCGTGACGGTGCGGCTGTCCACGACGAGCGTGGCGGCGGCTGGGTCGGACCCGTCACCGAACCAGGTCTGGGCCACCACCCGCGCCGTGTCGTTGATCTCGATCGCCTCGGCGCCAGAGTCGCGCAGCTCCTCCACGGCGTTCAGCAGCGCGGGGGCGCCCACGGTGCCGTCCGGGTCTGTGATCGTGACGGTCACGCCCGGTCCGACCGCGGCCGCCTGCCCCGACAGTAGCCGCAGTGCGTCGAGGCGATCTCGGGACTCGGCCAGGGCCACCTCGCGCTGCTCGCTCGTCCGTTGCAGCGCCGCGCGGGTGTCCTCGAGCTCGGCCAACCGGCTGGCGGCCCTGTCCTGCGCAACCGACAGCGACTGGAGCAGCTGGACGAGGTCCTCGCGCCGGGTGCCGCTGTAGGCCTCGTCGGAGTCGACCTCGCGGATCTGGACCGCCGCCGCGAAGCCCAGCAACCCCAGCAGCACACCTACCAGTGCTTGCGCGCGGCTCGGCCTGGCCAGCAGGGCACGCCGGATACGCCCGGTCGGCTCGTCAGGCATGGAGTACCTTGCGTCGGATCGCCGCGACGTTGGAGAAGATCCGGATGCCGAGCACCACCACCACGCCGGTGGACAGCTGGCCACCGACGCCGAGCTGGTCGCCGAGGTAGACGATCAGCGCCGCGATCAGCACGTTGGACACGAACGAGATCACGAACACGCGGTCGTCGAAGACCCCGTCCAGGAAGGCCCGCAGCGCACCGAAAGTCGCGTCCAGCGCGGCGACCACCGCGATGGGCAGGTACGGCTGCAGCGCAGCCGGAACGCTGGGCTCCAGGAACGCCCCCAACACCACCCCGGCCACCAGTCCCAGCACGGCGATCATCGGGCACCGGGCCGGGTCACGGGCTCGCCGTCGTCGAGGACCAGCTGGCTGCCGGTAGGCAGTGTCAGCTCTTCGCGGGTGTCCACGTCGAAGCGAACGCCGAAGTTGTTGCGCAGGTCGGCGAATGCCTGGCCGGCGTCGGTCTCCAGCAGCCGGGCGGGCAGGACGGCCGGGTCGCCGAGCGCCGACACGGTGTACGGCGGAGTGAGCGATCGGTAGTTGACGGTGATCGCCTGCCCGGCGGTCCGGATCGCGCTCAACGCCGTGAGCCGCTGCCCGTTGATCGCGACTGCCTCGGCGCCGGCCTCCCACAGGCCGTTCACCAACAGTTGCAGGTCGGTGTCGACGACTGCACCCGCCGGCTTGCCGTTTGCGGCGTCGTCGATCACGACCCTTACGCCCGGCCCGCGCACAGCAGCAGTGCCGACGACGGCGCCCAGGTCGTCGAGCTGCCCCTGCAGCGCACGCGCCGACTCGGCGGCGGTGACGGTGCTGGCCCGCAGGGTTGTCACTTCGGCCGCGGCTGCCTCGGTCCGCTGGCCGAGGCGCGCCACGCCGGCCTTCTCCTGCTCGAGCCGCTCCAGCAGGACCAGCCGGTCGCGCTCTGCCTGTGGCCGGTCCGCCTGTGTCTCGACGGCGGCGACGGTCAGCAGCGCGGCGAGCACCACCGTGGTCACCAGGAGCCATGGACTGCGGACGCGGGCCGGCCCCGCTGTCACGCCGTACTCGTCGCTGTCCGGCGCCGTCAACCGCGCCAGGAGCTCCCTCGGTGCGTCTGGGGGAGGAACGTCCATGTCAGGTGGGAGCCTTGGCGCCGCGCACGGGTGGCGTGCTCACCAGCAAGGTGCGCACCTGCCACACGTACAGCAGCCCCGCCCACCAGTAGAGCCCGACACCCCAGATCGTGAATGCCCACCCGACGACCTCTGCCGTCGCCGCCAGCGCGCCGTCATCGTCACCGAGCAGCAGCAGGGGGAAGGCATAGAGCAGGGCAGCGGTGGCGGCCTTGCCGAGATCGTGCACGGGCAGCGCGCTGAAGCCGCGACTGCGCAGGAACGGCAGCACGCAGAACAGCAACACGTCGCGCAGGGGCAGGGACACCGCGAGCCAGACCGGGATGATGTCGCGCAGCACCAGCCCGACCACCACCGCGAGGATGTAGAGCCGGTCCGCCACCGGGTCGAGGACCTGCCCGAGAGACGAGGTCTGGTTGAGTCGGCGGGCCAGGTTGCCGTCGAGGTAGTCGGTGAACCCGGCGACCATGAGCAACAACAGTGCCCAGAAATCGGCTTCCGGCACGAGCACGAGCCACAGGAACAGCGGCACGCCGGCAAGGCGCAGCAGGCTCAGCAGGTTGGGAACGGTCAGCACCCGGTCACTGGCTCCGGTGCCTGCCGCCGCACGGTGCTCGCTCACCTGCCACCCCTCCGTGGGCCCTACGCAACGCTCGCACGCAACCCCGTACGAAACCTCCGCACGGATCCTCAGCCTACCGATGGCGGGTTGTCGCCACGACGGTGCCGCGCGTGCCGCGCGGGCCGGCCGGGTGGCTTGGCAGGATGGCCGGGTGGACCGTGATGAAGGTACGCGTGACGATGGCCCCGCCGTCGCCGACCGGTTGGACGTGCGGGCCGTCCGTTCCCAGTTCCCTGCGCTGGCGGAGGGGGTGGCCTACTTCGACGGGCCCGGTGGCTCGCAGGTGCCGGCCGCGGTCGCCCGCGCCGTCGCGGACACGATGTGCGCCGGCATCTCCAACCGCGGCTCGGTCACGGCGGCCGAGCGCCGCGCCGACTCGGTCGTCGTCGACGCCCGGCAGGCGGTGGCCGACCTGTGCGGGACGGTCGGCGAAGCGGTGGTGTTCGGCCGGTCCATGACCCAGCTCACCTACGACCTGTCCCGCACCATGTCGGCCGGTTGGGGGCCGCGTGACGAGGTGATCGTCACCAGGTTGGACCACGACGCGAACATCAGGCCCTGGGTCCAGGCGGCCGATCGGGTGGGCGCCACCGTCCGCTGGGCCGGTTTCAACCCCGACAGCGGCGAACTGCCGGTGGCCGCGGTCACCGATCTGCTGAGTGAGCGCACGCGGCTGGTGGCGGTGACCGCCGCGTCCAACCTGCTCGGCACCCGGCCGGATGTGGCGGCGATCTCCGCGGCCGCCCACCAGGTCGGAGCCCTCGTCCACGTCGACGCCGTCCACCTGGCCCCGCACGCGGCCATGGACGCGGTGGCGCTGGGTGCCGACCTGCTCGTGTGCTCCCCGTACAAGTTCTTCGGTCCGCACCTGGGTGCGCTGACGTCCACCCCGGACCTGTTGGCGAGCCTGCATCCGGACAAGCTGCTGCCGTCCACCGACGCTGTCCCGGAGCGTTTCGAGCTGGGCACGCTGCCGTACGAGCTGCTGGCCGGCACGACCGCGGCGATCGACCTGATCGCGGGTCTGGTGCCGGGCGCCGGCTCCCGGCGGGAGCGGCTGCTGGCGAGCATGGCGGCGGTGGAGGCGCAGGAGGAGTGGCTGTTCACCCGGCTGTTGAACGGCCTCAACCGGCTGGACGCAGTGACGGTGCACAGCCGGCCCGCGCGCCGCACGCCGACCGCGCTGTTCTCGGTGCGCGGCCACTCCCCCCGTGCGGTCCACGAAGCGCTGGCCGCACGTGACGTCAATGCTCCCGGCGGCAGTTTCTACGCGTTGGAGGCGGCCCGCTGGGCCGGGCTCGGTGACGCGGGCGCGGTGCGCGCGGGTCTGGCGCCGTACACCGACGAGGACGACGTCGACCGGATGCTCGACGCGGTCGCAGACATCGCCTCGTGACCTCCGGCTAACCGGTCCCGGAGAACCGCGGCGACCGACGATCATGCATCCACGGTGCCCGCACCCTGCCAATGCATCATCATCCGCACCCACCCGCCGCGGGGCCGGCAAGCGGTCGGGGCGGTAGCGTCTGGCGGCGTGCAGGTGATCGAGATCTGGCGGTTCCCGGTCAAGTCGCTGCAGGGCGAACAGCTGGATCGCGTGGACGTCGGCAACGACGGTCTGGCAGGCGATCGCGGGCTGGCGCTGTTCGACGTCGAGACCGGCCTGGGTCTGACCGCGAGACGTCACCCCGAGCTGCTGTTCGCCGCCGCCCGGACCCGCGCCGACGGCACCGTCGCCATCACCCTGCCTGACGGCGAGCCCGCCACCGGCGACGCCGATCTGGCTCGATGGCTCGGGCGCGCAGTCGAGCTGCGCTCGTCGGCGACCCAGGTCGAGCGATGCTACGAGAACCCCGACGACTTCGAGGACGAGACCAGCGCCCAGTGGGAGGCGTTCGACGGCGGCCGGGCGGCTTTCCACGACAGCGACTGGGCCCGCGTGTCCCTGGTCTCGACCGCGACCCTGCGGGGCTGGGACCGGCGGCGCTTCCGGGCCAACCTCGTGTTCGACGGCAGCGGGGAGGACGCGTTGGTCGGCCGCGAGGTCGGTGTCGGGTCCGCGCGGTTGCGCGTCGCCCGCGGGCTGGGCCGCTGCGTGATGACCACCCGGCCCCAGCCGGGTCCCATCGAGCGTGACCTCGATGTGTTGCGTACGGTGCACCGGGAACGCGACGGTCGGCTCGGGATCGGCGCGGGCGTGACGCAGGCCGGAGTGGTGAGTGTCGGCGACCAGGTGCACGATCGAGGCGACGGAGAGGCAACCTGATGGAGACACGCAGACTCGGACGACTGGAGCACCGCAGCTCGGTGCTGATCTACGGCGCCGCGGCGCTGGGCGAGGTGGACCAGGACACCGCCGATGCTTCCATCCAGGAGGCGCTGGACGGTGGCATCAACCACTTCGACGTGGCCGGCGACTACGGCGAGGCCGAGCTGCGGCTCGGCCCGTGGGTGCCGCGCATCCGCGATGACATCTTCCTGGCGACCAAGACCGGCCTGCGCGGTCGCGACGAGGCATGGGCCCAGATCAACGCCTCGCTGGAGCGGTTGCAGACCGACCACGTCGACCTCCTCCAGCTGCACGCCATCGGCGACCTCGACGAGCTCGACAAGGCGACCGGCGACGACGGCTCGCTCCAGGCCGCCCTGCGGGCTCAGGACGAGGGCCTGGTCTGTGCTGTCGGCATTACCGGGCATGGGCCCAGTGCTGCACAGACCCACCTCGAGGCGCTGCGGCGGCACCCGTTCGCGACAGTGCTGACGCCGCTGAACGCGGTGCTGTGGCGCGACGCCGAATACCGCGCCGCCTACGACGCCCTGGTGACCGAGGTGCGGCGCCAAGATGCGGGGCTGATGACGATCAAGACGGTGTCTCGGCGCAACTGGCCGGACGGACCCGACGGCGCCCCGTACGCCACCTGGTACGAGCCGTTCGACGACGCCGAGCACATCCGCGGTGCGGTGTCCTGGGTTCTGGCGCACGAGGAGATCACCGGCCTGGCGACCGCCGGTGACGTGCGTCTGCTGGGGATGATCATCGACGCCGAGCATCGCCGGCTCCCGGTGGTCGAGGCCGAGCAGGCGCTGGCCGACGACGCGGCCTACTCCTCGCCCTTCCTGGACATGCCGACCTGAGGTCGGCAGGATCAGCCGACATAGCGCTCCCCCACGGGCACTGCGGTCTCCAGGGTGTTGCCCGGACCCGGCAGCGGGCACGCCCACGCCTCGTCGTAGGCGCAGGACGGCTGGTAGGCGAAGTTGAGGTCCACGACCAGCCCCGCCTCGTCGCCCCCCAGGTCGGCGCCCTTGACGGTGTCCAGCACGTAGCGCCCCCCGCCGTAGGTGCGCTCCGAGGTGTCCCGCAGCGGCACAAACAGCCCGCCGCCGTAGCCGCCCAGCCACCACGCGTCGAGGGTGCCGAGGCTCGGCAGGTCGACCCGTCCGGCGCGCTCGAGAGCGACGACGCCGTCGGTGCCGGTACCCATCTCGCGGGTCTCCGGCTCGACGGTGGTGTCCACCGAGACGATGAACCGGTATGCCGGGTCGTACGGGGCGACGTCCGCCCCGGGGTAGCCGGCGCGAACATCCGCGGGGACCGGCGACGTGGGGTGGTCGCGCAGCAGCTCGTCGCGCCCGTCGACCCAGGCGCGATGGCCGGCGGCCGGGTCATCGTGAGCGCGCACCTGCTGGTAGAGCCGGTGCACCCGGCGGCGGAAGTCCAGCAGGTCGAACGCGGTCGGCGTGGTTGTCACCCGGCGCACGGTAGTCGCGCCTGCACGCCGCTGCCTTGCCGACCAGTGCCTGGCCACTGACCGCCTTGCGCTGCGACAACGACACTGACGGGGTATCAATGCGCGACAGACTGGCCGCTGACGGGACTTGCGGTGGCCCTTCTCGCCACCTGCGCCAGGCCGATCCTCGATCCTGGGCTGCCCAACGGCGCCCTGGTTCGTCGAGCGGCTGACCCGTAGTGATGCCGACGAGGGCGAGACCCGCAACGACGTCGCCGAGCTGGCAGCGCGGGCGGGGGCGCTGCGCGCCGAGCTCCGGGGTGGCCGCGGCGAGCCGGGCCCTGAGCAGTGCCGCGGCTGAGGTGAACCCGCGTACGGGCGACCCGCTGGCGGTCGTACGCTGCCTGCCGGCGACTCCGAGGTGACGGGAGCAAGGATGTCCAGGACGGCGCAGGTGGTGAGCGCGGCGGTGGTGATGGGGTTGCTCCTCGTCGCGACGGGGGTCTCGACTGCCCTGTCCGATCGCATTCTGGATGTCGGCTACCTCACCAGGGACCCGACGGCGATCGCCGGGGTCCCTTGGTGGACGGGTGCCATCAGCAGGCTCACCAACCTGGCTTGGGCGGTTGCGGCGACCGCGAGCCTCATGGCCTCCCAGGTCGCGCCCCGTTCGCGTCGGTGGCCCCTGCTGCTGCTGGGCGTGCTGAGCGCAGCGTTGGCCATCGACGACACGATGCTCGTCCATGAGGCCGTCCTGCCGCGGCTCGGTTTCCCTGAGGGCCTGTTGCTGGTGCTGTACGCGCTCACCGGCCTGGTGCTTGCCGGGTTCTGGCTGCGGACGTCGTGGCGCTCAGAAGTCCAGCTGGCATTCTTCACCGGTGGCGCGATGCTCGCGCTTTCTGTCGTCGTGGACGTGCTCAGCAAGGAGCTTTACCTCCTCGAGGACGGAGCCAAGCTCGTCGGCGTGCTGGCGTGGTGCTTCTGCGGCGTGTGGGGGTTGGACAAGGATCCGGCATAGCCGGTCAGTTCTCAGCTCCTGTGTCCCCGCTTATGCATGCGCGTGACGCTGCCGCGTCCTGGCTTCTTCGGTCGGGCTGACAGGATTTGAACCTGCGACCCCTTGACCCCCAGGTCAGGGGCTCGGCTTTTCGGAGCGTAAACGCACGGCCCGCGGCGTTCCGCGGGTGTCCGCGCTGACCGCCGGTTTCAGGGGTTCCGTCCGGTTTGGCGCATCCCGGTGGTCCCCGTTCGGTCCCCACGTTTGGCTCTGTCTCCCGGCCCGCAGCGATGTCTTTGGACTCCCCCGAGTTGATCAGGCGCCGAGTGCCTTGCGGCGAACCGCAGAGACGTGCCGTTCGAGCCGATCCAGCGCGCTCTTGAGATCGTCCGCGGGCGGGAGGGACTGCAGGAGCAACTGCCGTGCCACGGTCGAGACCGGGAGCCCGCGGTCCTCGGCAAGCGCCGTGAGCTGACCGAGCTCGTCTGCGTTGAGGCGGATCTGGAGAGTCTTGGCGCGGTCGTGTCCCCGGGTCACCGTGCCGTCGGTGCGTACGGACGACTTCTGGTCCGCCTCAGCGGTCTCGGCTGCTGTTCCTTCCTCGTCGAGAAGATCCTTCAGCTCATTCATCGCAGCTCCCCTTCCTCGTAGATCCGCCTGTCCCGACCGTTCGATCGCCACGCGTTGACGCCGTAGGTCACACCGTCATCGGTGAGCACGATGACAGTCAGCAGGTCACCGGCTGTGTGTGAGAACCCGATGATCCTGACGGAGCGCCCACTGGTGCTGTTGTAGTCGGGGTCAATCGCGATCCGTTGGGGATCGCCCTGTGCCTCGTCGGCCTCGTCCGGGGTCACACCGTGCTTCGCGCGAATGTAGTCCTCGCGATGAGACCAGTCCGCATGCCCGATCACCCCATCAGCGTACTACATTGCATCACGTCCAGGAAGATGTGTTCTTCGTCTACGGCCAGCTCGCGCTGCCGCGCCTGCACGTCGTGCAGCTTCGTCAGAGCAGGAACTGCACGTCCGCCGCATGGGGCGGCACCCTCTGCGCGGCTCAGCGCGTGGTAGTCACGGGCGGGCTGCTGCTAGCCGGCGTCCCCATCCGCGTTGGCCCATGCCCGGATTCTCCTGCAAGATGTGCTGCGGAGACCCCGGAACGATCACTGGCCTCGAGCCACATCGCCGGGGTTTCGCCTTTCCCGATGACCCTACGGGAGGTTTCCGGCGCCGCCCCGCTCGGTGTCCACCAACAGTCTCATGCAGGAGTACGCAACGGCACGTGACGCTCGCGCGTCAGCTCCGCGGCGTATCGGAGCGCCTCGGCCACGTCGGCCGTTTCAAGGTCGGGCAGATCGACCAGGATCTGCTCGGTCGACATCCCGTCGGCCACCATCGCGACGACGGTTGCCACCGGGATCCGGAGTCCGCGCACGGTCGGGACGCCGCCCATGACGGCGGGATTGACCTCGATACGGGCGAACTCCATGCTCACCGTGGTAGGCAAGCCGGGCGTCCGCACGCCGTCGACCGCGAACCGGCGCGGTCTAGGGTGCGCCGGCTCTGCAGGCGGTCCATTTCTCCCACGTCACTTATCGCGACAGCGATCTGCCGCGGTCGGGGGTGGGCGGCGGTGAGCTGCGGCGCCAGATGGTGTCGGCGGCGTGTTGGAGTTCGGCTCGGCGGCGTAGCTCTGCCGGGGTCAGCGCCGGGGCCGGGGCCGGGGCGGGGGCGGGGGGTGGCGCGGGGACCGTACGGGGGGCTGTGTGCTGCTGGTCGAGCAGGGTGTGCGCCGAAGACTCGGCGCCGACGCGGACGACAGCGGCTTGGAGGGTGGCGACGGCGTCGTCGAGGGTGGCGACCGGGGGTGCGCCGACAGGGGCCTTGTGGTCGTAGTCGCCGGTGGGGGCGCCGGTGACGTGGACGTGGTTGGCGTGCCGGCCGCGGCTCATGGCGACGTAGAGGTGTTCGCGATCCAGGCCGGGGCGGGCGAGCAGGATCGCGATGTCGGCGGTGGCGCCTTGGGCTGCGTCGATGGTCGCGGCCCACCCGTAAGTGGCGTGGGCGGCCAGGTACTCCATCGGCAGGACGAGCCTGCCGCGGCCGGCGAGGTCCTGCACAACGAGCCCACCGGGTGCGGCGGCGGTGACGCGGAACCGGTCGCCGTTGCGGAGATGGGACTCGCCCAGCCGCAGCCGCCGGTTGTTGCGCCGGGCACGCAGGATGTCGCCTGTCTGCCAGTCCCTGCCGCCGGCGTGGGCCAACAGCGGGCCGCCGACCGCCCCGTCGGCCAGCGCGGCGGTGCGGGCGCGGTGGTTGAGGGCGTCCACGTCGGCGCGGGAGCGGGCCATCATCAACGCGTCCTGGCCGGAGCGGACCGCGTTCCGCCAGCGGGTGTGCACGTCGTCGAGGGCGGTATCGGAGTCGGGCGCGGGGTGGATCCGCCCGGCCGTGGCGTAGGTGTCCAGGACGGCGGGTTCGCCGTGGCGCAGCAGCTGGGTGGCGGTGGCCTCCCCACGGGTGGGTGAAGCGGTGGATGCCGGTCAACTCGATCGCTGCGACCCGGCGGGCCAGGGCGGGCAACAACCCCCCGGCACGTTCGACCGGCCCGATCTGCGCCGGGTCGCCGACAAGCACCAGCTTCGCCCCCGCCCCGGCGGTGGCCTCGACCAGGGCGGCGAGGTCGGCGGTGGCCAGCATGGACGCCTCGTCGACCACCAGCACCGCCCCCGCCCCGACCCGCGTCTGTCCCCCATCTGATGCTTCGGCCTGCTCGGTGCGGTGGTGGTCGTGCAGCCATTTCGCGACGGTGTCGGCGTGCCCGCCGGTCGCGGAGGCGAGCTCGGCGGCAGCCCGGGCCGAGGGTGCCAGCCCGACCACCGGGTGGCCGGCGGCCTGCCAGGCATTGCAGGCGGCCCCAAGGGTGCGGGTCTTGCCGGCGCCGGCGGGGGCGATCAGCGCCGCGACCTGAGCGCCGTCGCCGGTGAGCCGGGCGACGGCGTGTTCCTGATCGGTGTCCAACCCGGCCGCGGCGACATGGCGCTGCACGTCGGCGGCCGGGACGACGGCCCGCCCAGCGTGCAGCCCGGTGAACGCGGTCGTCAGGATCCGCCGCTCGACCGCCAGCTGGGTCGCGGTGGTCCAGCGGGTGTCGGACTCGCGACAGGTGACGCCACTGCGGACGACACCGACGCGCACCGCCTCGCGATCATCAAGCGCTGTGGCGGTCAGCCGCTCCACCTGGGCTTGGATCACGCCGGCCGTGAGCGGTCGGGCCGGCATCCGGGCGGCGATCTCTGCGGCCAGGTCGGCGCGGGAGAACACCGCGGTGCGGGCGGCCACCGCAGCCAATGCGTCCCGAACCACCCAGTCCTGACCGGGCCTGTCGTGGCCTGGGAGGCGGTTGCCCCGCGGGTCGTAGCCGAGCGGGGTCAGGGCACGTTCCACCGCGCTCATCCGCTCCAGGTCACGCCGCCGCCGCTGCTGTTCCGCGGCTGCGTCCGCTGCGGCGGCGCCGGTGACGGCGGTGTGCAGATCGGTCGCGGTCCAGCCGTGCCGGTCGGCTTCGTCGATCCAGTGGCGCTGGAGCTGGCCGGGGTCGGCGTGGGTCTTGGCCGGGCGGGTCTTCAGCACCGACGTCTGCACCACGCCGGCGCGTTCGGCGGCGGTGAGAGGTCGGCCGAGGTCGGCCTCGAACCGGTCGATCACCGGCTGCGCGTCGGCGGTGACGTGGCGGTCCGCTTGGACCACAACTCGACCAGCTGTACGGGGACGCCGGCGACCTCGGCCTGGCCGTGCCGGTTCGGCTCGTCGAAGACCAGCTGGAGACGGCCGGCCAGCTCTGAGCGCAGCGCCGCCTGGTAGACGGTCCCAGCGGCCTTCTTGTGGTGATACACCTCGTGCCCGTCGATGGTGCGCCACACCCCGTCAGAGCACCACAGCTTGTTCAGCACCAGTGCGTGCGAGTGCAGCTGCGGATCGCCCGCCCGCGACGTCCGGTGGTCGAACACCGCCGCGGCGAACCCGCCGGTGGTGATCGGCTCGACCCCGTCGCGGCCACGCCGCGACACCGCCGCCTGCCCCTCCAGGTAGTCCAACCCGGCACGGACGGCCGCCTGGTGCGCGGCGGCGACCTCGCGGGCCACCTGCGGGCCGCCGATCGCCCACAACGCCGACACCGACTTCGGGGCCGAAAAGCACAGGTCGAACCCGGTCACCCCGTCGCTACGCCACGCCCGGCCCAGCGTCCGTCCGGTGCGGGGGTGCAACGCCCGGGCGAACATCGCCTCCAGCTGCGGCTCGGCCACAACCGCGTCGACCGTCAGTCCGAGGGAGACCAGCCCGGCGCCGTGCCAGCGGCCCGGGGCCTCGCCTTCAGCCAGGAAGTACTCGCTCGGGCTGGTCGCGACCTCATGCTGGTAGTACCGCCACGACGCGGTCCCAATCTTCGCTGAGCTCAACACACACCGAAACGTAGCATTCGGCTAATGCACATGTCTGCGCTCTCAATACGTCCAGCAAACGCCATGGGCACGGCGCTAGTCCGGTAATAGGGTAACGCGGTGTGCGGCGGATAGTCACGGCAACTGGCAGCAATTCACAGCATCATAAAGAAACACATTCAGCTGGTATCGACGAACTCTCGCGACCTCGCCGCTTGATGGGCGTGTCGCGGGTCGGAAGGGACAGCAGGTCCACATACGAACACGGTCCGCAACGTCTGAGAGCCGCTCATCGGGTAGCTGGGGTCCAGCTGCAGCGCAGGGCCCGGCGTGTGCAACAGTCCGGCCCCGCCCCCCAGTGACTGCGACAACCTTTGCATCTCGGAACGTAACTACTCAGGTGCTGGGTGGCTGGTCACGTGGTCGCGGGGAGCCAGGGGTCGCCGTCCAGTAGGTCGGTGATGGCGTTCAGGAGTTCGGCGCCGTTCTTGCGGACGGTGGAGACGTAGCTGCGTAGGGCGCAGAAG
>JBBSMN010000023.1:0-22185 GCA_038233135.1 Propionibacteriales bacterium | reverse complement strand
CCCTCCAGCGGGGTCAGGAGCAGGGCACTGTGGGGCCGGTCCTCAACGGGGCCTTCCAGCAGGCCCTGCGGGTGGGCAAGCGCGGGCACGCCGAGACCGATATCGACCAGGCCGGACCGTCGGTGGTCTCGGCCGCCCTGGACCGCGTTCTTGCCCACGGGGTGCAGTTGCACGGCGCCCGCGCGGTGGTCGTGGGCGCCGGTGCGATGGCCGGGCTCGCGGTGGCGCTGCTCTCTCGTCGAGGGGCTCGCGAGATCGTGGTCGTCAACCGCACTCCCGACCGGGCTGCCCAGTTGGCCGCGTCGGTGGGTGGCCGCTCGGCCGCCTTCGACGACCTGACAGGCGAGCTGGCTGCGGCCGACGTGCTCGTGTCCTGCACCGGTGCCGTCGGGGTGGTGGTGCACGCCGAGCAGCTTGCCGGCCGCCTCGCCCCGCTCCACCCGGGGCCGCCGCTGGCCGTCATCGACCTCGCGCTGCCGCACGACGTCGATCCCGAGGTCGCAACGGCCCCGGCCGCGGTCTACGTCGGGCTGGCCACGCTTGCTGAGGACCTGGCAGCCAGCGAGGCAACTGACGACGTCGACCAGGTGCGCACCATCGTCGCCGAGGAGGTGCTGGCGTTCCTCGGCGCCCGCAGCGGCGCCCGCGCCACCCCCACGGTCATCGCGTTGCGTTCCATGGCCACCGAGGTCGTCGACGCCGAGCTGCACCGGCTGCTGGCCCGCTTGCCACAGCTGGACGAGCGGGTTGCGGCCGAGGTCGAGCTGACCGTACGCAGGGTCGCCGGCAAGCTCCTGCACGCCCCGACCACCCGGGTCAAGGAGCTCACCGGGCAGCCGGCCGGCATGTCGTACGCCGAGGTGCTGGCCGAGCTGTTCTCTCTGCGTTCAGGCACCGCCGAGGCCGTCACCCGCGTCGACCTCGACGAGTCACCGAACGTCCCCTACGGCCCGGGGGGTGAGGTCCGGTGAGCCGCCCCGTCCGGATCGGCACGCGCGCCAGCGCTCTGGCGCGCGCACAGAGCACGGCCGTCGCCGAGTCCTTCGCCCAGGCCAGCGGCCGACCGGTCGAGCTGGTCGAGATCACCACTCGCGGCGACGTGGACCGGGCCCCGCTCAGCGCAATCGGAGGCACGGGTGTGTTCACGTCGGCGCTTCGCTCGGCCGTGCTCGAGCGTGAGATCGACGTCGCCGTGCACTCCCTGAAGGACCTGCCCACCGCCCCCCTCGACGGCATCGTGCTCGCCGCCGTCCCACCGCGCGAGGATCCGCGCGATGCGCTGGTCGCCCGCGACGGGATGAGCCTCGGCGAGCTCCCTCCGGGCAGCACGGTCGGCACCGGCTCGCCCCGCCGGGCCGCCCAGCTGCGCGCGCTGGGCCTCGGCCTCGAGGTCGTTGACCTGCGCGGCAACGTCGGCACCCGGATCGGTTCGGTGCACGACGGGTCGCTCGATGCTGTGCTCCTCGCCCGGGCCGGGCTGGTCCGGCTGGGCCGGCTGGACGAGGTCACCGAGGTGCTCGACCCGCTGCAGATGCTGCCCGCTCCTGGGCAGGGCGCGCTGGCGGTCGAGTGCCGTGCCGGTGACCCGCTGGCAGACGATCTGCACGCCGTGCTCGACGACGCACTCACCCGGGTCGCCGTGACGGCAGAGCGAGCCTTCCTCGGCACGGTCGAGGCCGGCTGCTCGGCGCCGCTCGGGGCGATGGCCGAGCAGGTGTCGGTCGACCCGGACGGTGCCGACGACACCGATGAGCTTTGGCTTCGTGGGGTCATTGTCGATGTCGTCGGTCACCCGTCGGTGCGACTTTCGGTCACCGGGTCGCCGCTCACCCCCGAGCTGGTGGGGCACTCGCTCGCCACCGAGATGCTGGCGGCGGGCGCCGGGCCGCTCCTCGGCACCAGGACGGAGGCCGAGCCGTGACGCCTGCCTCGTCCTCCTCTCCACCGAGCCCAGCGAAGAAGGATCCCGTGAACAGCACTGCGACCACCCATACGACTGCCACCTCCGCGCGCCGGGCCCGCCCGGCCGACCGACCCGGCTGCGTCTCGTTCGTCGGCACCGGTCCCGGCGACCCGGGACTGCTGACGATGCGCGCGGTCGACCTGATCCGCAGCGCAGACGTCGTGATCACCGAGGCACCCGAGCATTCGAGCCTCGTCGACTCGGTCCGCGCCGGCGCCCCCGGCGTCGTCGTTGTCGCGGATGAGCCCGTCGTCGTCAACGGTGGGCACAACGAGGTCGGCTCGCCGCTCACCCACGCAGCCAGGGGTCGGCTCGTGGTCAAGCACGCACGCAGCGGCGCCCACGTCGTACGCCTGCTCGCGGGCGACGTGCTGACCCACGGCACCGGTCCCGAGGAGGCCCAGGCCTGCCGCAAGGCCGGCCTCGAGGTCGAGGTCGTCCCGGGGGTTCCCGCTGCCCTGGCCGTCCCCGCCTACGCCGGCGTGCCGCTGACCACCCGCGGTCACGAGCTGTTCGCCGTGGTCCGCGTCAAGGACGCTCGCCGGGTCGACTGGTCGGCCTACGCCGGCGACGCGACGCTGGTGCTGCTGGTGCCCGAGGGCACCGACCTGGTTGCCACCACCAACGCCGTGACCGCCGCCCTCGTGGCGGCTGGCCGGCCCGCCGACACCGCGGTGTCCGTGACCCGCGGTGGCACCACGACCGCCCAGGTGACGACGGTCAGCACCCTCGAGGGGGTCGGAGCCGACCTGGCGACGGCGCTCGACGAGGAGACGCCGGAGGAGGACCGGCCGACCGGCGACGCGGTCGTCGTGGTCGGCGCCAACGTCGAGCTGCGGGGGCAGCTGAGCTGGTACGAGACCAAGCCGCTGTTCGGCTGGCGGGTGCTGGTGCCGCGTACCAAGGAGCAGGCCGGTTCGCTGTCCGAGCAGCTGCACGGGCACGGCGCCATCGCCGAGGAGGTGCCCACCATCTCCGTCGAGCCGCCCCGCAACCCCCAGCAGATGGACAAGGCCGTGCGCGGACTGGTCGAGGGCCGCTACGAGTGGGTCGCGTTCACGTCGGTGAACGCCGTCCGGGCGGTGCGCGAGAAGTTCGACGAGTACGGCCTGGACGCCCGCGCGTTCTCCGGCCTCAAGGTGGCAGCCGTCGGCGAGTCGACCGCGGACGCGATCCGCACCTGGGGCATCCGTCCCGACCTGGTGCCCTCCGGCGAGCAGTCCGGCCGGGGGTTGCTGGAGGACTGGCCGCCGTTCGACGAGGTGCTGGACCCCATCAACCGGGTGTTCCTGCCGCGCGCCGACATCGCCACCGAGACGCTGATGGCGGGGCTGCGCGAGCTCGGCTGGGAGGCCGAGGACGTCACCGCGTACCGCACCGTACGCGCCGCGCCACCGCCCGCGCCGGTCCGCGAGGCGATCAAGGCCGGCCGCTTCGACGCCGTCGTGTTCACGTCGTCCTCGACGGTGCGCAACCTCGTGGGGATCGCCGGCAAGCCGCACCCGAGCACGGTCATCGCCTGCATCGGCCCGGCAACGGCCAAGACCGCCGAGGAGCACGGGCTGCGGGTCGACGTGCTCGCGGACTCGCCGGCTGTGGAGGCGCTGGCCGACGCCCTTGCCGACTTCGGCGCCCGGCGCAGGATGGCGGCTATCGAGGCCGGCGAGCCGGTGACCCGGCCGTCGGAGCGGCGCAACCCGGTGCGACGCAAGGCCACCTGAGCGGTGGGCTTCCCCGAGCAGCGTCCCCGCCGGCTGCGCGCGTCGCCGGCTGTACGTGGCCTGGTCGCCGAGACCGCGCTGCGGCCCGGGCAGCTGGTGCTGCCGCTGTTCGTGCGGGAGGGCGCCGGTGAGCCGGTGCCCATCGCCAGCATGCCCGGGGTTGTCCAGCACACCCGCGAGTCGCTGCGCAAGGCCGTCGCCGAGGCGGCGTCGTTGGGTCTCGGCGGGGTCATGCTGTTCGGCGTTCCGGAGCGCAAGGACGCGGTCGGGTCCGGCGCCACCGACCCGGACGGGGTGCTGAGCGTCGCGATCCGCGACGTCGTTGCCGAGGTCGGTGACGCGCTGGTCGTGCAGAGCGACCTGTGCCTCGACGAGTTCACCGACCACGGGCACTGCGGCGTGCTCGACGCTGCCGGTGGGGTGGACAATGACGCGACGCTCTTGCGCTACGCCGAGATGGCGCTGGTGCATGCTGAGGCAGGGGTGCACCAGGTCGGCCCCAGCGGGATGATGGACGGCCAGGTCGCGGCGATTCGAGCGGCGCTCGACGGGGCGGGACACACCGGCACCGGCATCTTGGCGTACGCCGCGAAGTACGCCTCGGCGTTCTACGGCCCGTTCCGCGAGGCGGTCGCCAGCTCGCTGGTCGGCGACCGGCGCACCTACCAGCAGGACCCGGCCAACGTGCGCGAGTCGCTGCGCGAGGCCCGCGCCGACATCGCCGAGGGCGCCGACATCGTGCTGGTCAAGCCCGCCATGGGCTACCTCGATGTCGTTCGCGCCGTCCGGGAGGCAGTGGACGTGCCGGTCGCCGCGTACAACGTGTCCGGCGAGTACGCGATGGTCGAGGCGGCAGCGCAGCGCGGCTGGATCGACCGGGAGCGCACCGTGCTGGAGGTGCTCACCGGCATCACGCGGGCCGGTGCGGACATCGTGCTGACGTACTGGGCCGCCGAGGCTGCCGGCCTGCTCGGCGGTATCGACTGAGAGCAGCCCTCATCGCCTTCCTGGTTGCGGGGACGCAGTTGTGGACCCGGGGCAAGAGACCGTCCGATGCCGCACGCGCTTGGTTTAGCCGTCAGCCCCGCACGTGGCCAGGGCTGACGATTCGTACCACCGGCTGTAGCACCTAGCGCTACAATCGGAATGTGACTGAGCAGATAAGCCAACGAGAGTTGCGCAATGACAGCGGGCGGATCATGCGCGGGCTCGATGACGGCCGCTCCTACATCGTGACCCGCAGGTCCGAGCCGGTCGGTGAGCTTCGCCCGCTGCGTCGCCGGCGCTTCGTCGACGCGCGGGCCGTCGTCGAGATCTTCCGCGGCGCGCCGCCCGTCGACCGGCAGCGCTTCTTCGACGATCTGGACGTCGGCGTCGACCCCCGTGCCTGACCGCTTGTCCGTGGCGTTGCTGGACACGTCGGTCGTCATCGATCTGGAGCAGTTGCGGCCCGAGCAGTTGCCAGAACAGGTCGCGGTGTCGGCGGTGACGATGGCCGAGCTTGCCGCGGGTCCGACAGCGACCAACAGTGCCACGGAGCGAGCGCTGCGGCAGGACCGGCTACAGCGGGCGGAGGCGGCGTTCGATCCGCTGCCGTTCGGGGTCGAGGCTGCCCGGGCCTACGGCCGGGTCTACGCCGCGGTGATGCGTACGGGTCGCAGGCCTCGTCGGCGATTTGCCGACCTGCTCATTGCCTCTGTGGCACTGGCGGAGGCGCTGCCGTTGGTCACCCGCAACGCTAGCGATGTGAGCGGGCTCGCCGACCTGCTGGAGATTGTCGAAGTGTGATCGCACCCCGGCAGCTCTGCGTACCTCGCTCAGCGGCGGGTCGAAAACGGCAGACCTGACTCGCCCACGGCTCTAGGGTCGTCGCGACCGTCGCGGCTGACCGGCGGGCGTCCGATCGGAGATCGCCTGGAGAGGTCAGTCTCAGCCGACAGGGAGGTTCACGATGCACGCAGCGTTGCGGATGACGTTGTCGGTGACACTGGCCGCGCTGACAGCCTGCCGGGTGGCGACGTTGGACGCCCGCCTGATGTAAGGCCCTTCGACAACGGGGCCGCTTCATCCGGAATCGTCCTATGTTGCCCTGGTTTGGAGCGGCCAGGCCGGCTATACTCGAACACATGTTCGAGCCCAACCTGTCAGTGGGGACGCCGGTCTGGCACGATCCCGCCCGGCTCGAGGCCGTGGAGCGGATCGACGCGATCGTCGTGCGCGAGCGGCTGATCGCCCGGCTGCAGGCAGAGCAGGCCGAGCAGGTCGCCGCGCATGCCGCCGAGGTGTCCCCGGTCGGGGGTGCTCGTGGTGCTGCTGCAGAGGTGGCACTCGCTCGAGGGGTGGCTCCGGCCACAGCGGAGTATCAGGTGCACGCCGCTCAGGTGCTGGTCGATGACCTGCCACGGTTGCTCGGCCTATTGCACCGGGGGGAGATCTCGTGGTCGGCCGCGTGCGCCGTGGTGCGGGAGACCGGCATCGTCCAACCCGAGGTGCGCCGAGAGATCGACCGCCGGCTGGCCGCTTTGGTGGAGTCCGGTGCCGCCCGCCGAGTGGTGGTGTGCTGCGACCCGCTCACTGACGGGTCAGCCGATCTTGATTCAGCCGGACCTGGTCCAGCGAGCGCGGGGTCCGAGCCAGAGCAACCACCCGAGCCAGAGCCGGCTGGCGGCGGTTCGCGGACGCTCACCGAGGTGGTGCGCGGGGTTCCGCAGGTGACGGTGCTGCCCGAGGTGCGCCCGCAGGCGGCGACGACGTCTCGGCTGGCGGCTGCCGCCCGCCGGCTGGTGCTGCTGCTGGACGCCGAGGCGGCGACCAAACGTGCCGAGCGGGCCGCAGACGAGCGGCGGGTGGACCTCGTGGCCGGGTCCGCCGGCGCCAGTGACGCGTCGGCGGCGCTGGTGGCTCAGCTGCCCGCCGCGCAGGCGGCCGCCTGCTGGTATGCGTTGGACCATCACGCCGCGGGATGCGCGCCGACGGCGACCCCCGCAGCATCTCCCAGCTGGTGGCAGACACGCTGGTCGAGCGGGTGACCGGCGTCTCGGCGGCCGCCGGCCCGCCCCCGCCGTCCGCTCAGGTGCACGTGGTGGTCAAGGCGTCGACGCTCGCCGGTGCCGACGACGATCCCGCGACGATCGTGGGCCACGGTCCGGTCACCGGTGGCGAGGCCCGCACCGTCGCCGGTTCGGCCACCGCCACCTGGCGCCGGGTTGTCGTCGACGACGCCGGGCAGGCAGTGACCGTGGACCGCACCACCAGCACGGGCAGCGCCGTGGATGCTTCCGCGTGCGCTTGGTTCAGGCAACCCGCCGACTGGTCGGTGCGCGACATCGACACCGACAACCGCTACTTCACCGGAGACGTGCGGACCTTCATCGTCGCCCGGGACGGCGCGTGCCGGATGCCCGTGTGCTCGTCGAAGATCATCGACGGCGACCACATCCGCGCGCACGCCGCCGGCGGGCGCACCACGGTCACCAACGGGCAGGGTTTGTCCACCCGTTGTCACCACCTGCGCGATCTGCCCGGCTGGCATGTCGTCGGATCGTCGGTGCGCACGATCTGGACCACCCCCACGGGTCACCGCTACGAGTCCCGGCCCCCACCCGTGCTCGGCTGGGGCAGCGAACCTCCCTGACCGGGCGGCGCCCGAACGGGCCACATCGCCGTCGGGGACAATGGCTGACGTGAGCGCCGCGACCACCACCGAGCACCCGTACGACGCGCCCGCGTCGGAGGCTCTGATGCAGCGCGCCCGCAAAGCCATCCCCGGCGGCGTCAACTCCCCAGTCCGCGCGTTCCGGGCCGTCGGCGGCACCCCCCGCTTCGTCGCCTCGGGCCGCGGGCCGTACATCACCGACGCCGACGGGCGCGAGTACGTGGATCTGGTGTCGTCGTGGGGTGCGCTGCTGCACGGGCACGCCCACCCGGCGATCGTCGACGCCGTACGCAGCACTGCGGCCGGCGGGACGTCATACGGCGCGCCGACCGAGCTCGAGGTCGCCCTCGCCGAGGAGATCATCGACCGCACGTCGGTCGAGCAGGTGCGGCTGGTGTCGTCCGGCACCGAGGCCACCATGTCGGCTGTCCGGCTCGCCCGCGGCTTCACCGGCCGTGACCTGGTGGTGAAGTTCGCCGGGTGCTATCACGGGCACGTCGACGCGCTGCTCGCCTCGGCCGGCTCGGGGGTGGCCACCTTCGCGCGGCCGGGGACGCCTGGCGTGCCCACCGCCGCCACCGCCGAGACGATCGTGCTGCCCTACAACGACGCCGACGCCGTGCAGCGAGCCTTCGCCGAGCACGGGCACCGCATCGCGTGCGTGATCACCGAGGCGGCGGCCGGCAACATGGGTGCGGTCCCGCCGCTGCCGGGCTTCAACGCGCTCCTGGCCACCACCTGCCGCGACCACGGTGCCCTGCTGATCAGCGACGAGGTGATGACCGGCTTCCGGGTGCACCGCTCCGGGTGGTGGGGGCTGGACGGCGCCGTCCAAGGATGGGCGCCCGACCTCACGACCTTCGGCAAGGTGATGGGCGGCGGCTTCCCGGCCGCGGCCTTCGGTGGGCGCGCCGAGGTGATGGCCTGGCTCGCGCCCGAGGGGCCCGTCTACCAGGCCGGCACCCTCTCGGGGAACCCAGTGGCCGTCTTCGCCGGCCTGACCGCCCTGCGGCAGGCGACCGACGAGGTGTACACCGCGCTCGACCGGACGGCCGACACCGTCAAGGCGCTCGCCTCGGACGCCCTCACGGCGGCCGGTGTCCCGCACCTGGCCCAGTCGGCCGGCAGCATGTTCAGCATCTTCTTCGGCGACCCGCCCCGCAAGGTGGTCGTCGACTTCGACGGCGCCCAGGACCAGCAGCTGCACCGCTTCAGCGCGTTCTTCCACGCGATGCTGGCGCACGGGGTGTGGCTGCCGCCCAGCGCGTACGAAGCGTGGTTCGTCAACGCGGCCCTCGACTCGGACGCGCTCGACCGGGTGGCCACGGCCCTCCCGTACGCCGCGCGGGCAGTAGCGCAGGCCCGCCCCGACGCCGACGGAGTGAGCGCGTGACCGAGGCAGCGTCCCCAGAGGAGCGCCGGCCGAGCCCTCGCACCGTCGTGCACCTGCTGCGACACGGCGAGGTCGACAACCCGTCGGGCATCCTCTACGGCCGGCTGCCGGACTTCCACCTGTCCGGGCTCGGCGTCAGGATGGCCGAGCGGGCCGCGGGGTTCTTCACCGCGCGCGACGTCACTCACCTGGTGTCCTCACCACTCGAGCGCGCGCAGGAGACCGCCGCCCCGACCGCCGCGGGTCTCGACCTCGAGGTGCACATCGACGACCGGGTGCTTGAGGCAGGTAACTCCTTCGAGGGCGGCACGTTCGGCGTCGGGGACGGCGCACTGTGGCACCCCGGCGTGTGGTGGCGGCTGCGCAACCCGTTCCGCCCCTCGTGGGGCGAGGCGTACGCCGACATCGCCACCCGGATGCTGGCCGCGGCGGCGGCCGCCCGCGACGCCGCGCTCGGCTACGAGGCGGTGATCGTGTCCCACCAGCTGCCCGTCTGGATCGCTCGGTGCGCGGCCGAGGGCCGACGCTTCGTCCACGACCCGCGCCGCCGCCAGTGTGCGCTGGCGAGCGTCACCTCCTTGACCTACGTCGGCACCACCGTCGAGTCGGTGGCTTACAGCGAGCCCGCCGCCGACCTGCTGGTGCCCGCCGACGACGAGCAGTTCGGGGCCTGACCATCGTGCCTCGCCCGTCTGTCGCAATCGCCTCACTCGCGGTGGTGGCCGGGTTCCTCGCCGGCTGCGGCGCGAGCGTCTCCTCGGAGCGGGCCACCGGCGGCTACGTACGCAGCGACCTCGGCATCACGATCGTGCCCGCCTCCGAGCGGGTCGCCGCGCCAGCTGTCGCGGGCGAGAGCGTCGACGGCGACCAGGTGGCGCTGGACGACTTCGCCGGGCGGCCGGTGGTGATCAACGTGTGGTTCGCCGACTGCCCACCCTGCCGGTCCGAGGCGGACGACCTGGTGGCGGCGCACCGTCAGCTGCGAGCAGACGACGTCGCGTTCCTCGGCGTCAACATCAGGGACGACCGGGACGGTGCGGCGGCCTTCCAGCGCCGTTTCGACATCACGTGGCCGAGCATCTACGACCCGACCGGCTCCCAGCTGCTCGGTTTCCGCGACAACCTCCCCTCGGCCGCGGTGCCCACCACCTGGGTGATCGACTCCCGCGGCCGGGTCGGTGCCCGGGTGGTCGACGAGATCACCTCACCGGGCACGCTGACCGGCCTGGTCGAGGAGGTCGAGACCGGTGGGTGAGTGGTTCCAGGCGACTGCCCTGTCCGGGTCGTTGGTGCTGGCGGTCCCCGTGGCGGTGGTTGCGGGGCTGGTGAGCTTCTTCTCGCCTTGCGTGGTGCCCCTGCTCCCGGGCTACGTGTCGTATGTCACCGGACTGTCGGGTGCGGACCTGGCGGGTGGTCGGCGGGGGCGGATGCTGGCGGGCACGGGGCTGTTCGTGCTCGGGTTCTCGTTCGTGTTCGTGTCGCTGGGCACGTTGTTGGGTGCTGTGGGCACCTGGTTCTTGACCAACCAGCGCACGCTGAACATCGTGCTGGGCGTGCTGGTGGTGGCGATGGGGCTGGCGTTCCTCGGCGCGGTGCCGTGGCTGCAGCGCGACGTGCGGGTGCACCGGGTGCCCGACGTGGGGGTTGCGGCGGCGCCGCTGCTCGGGGTGCTGTTCGGGCTGGGCTGGACGCCGTGCCTGGGCCCGACACTGACCGCGGTGCTGGCGCTGTCGTTCGACCAGGCCAGCGCCGGTCGTGGCGCCCTGCTGACACTGTTCTACTGCCTCGGGCTGGGTGTGCCTTTCATCGTCGCCGGGCTGGCGTTTCGGCGCATGCTGGGCGCGACCGCGTGGTTGCGGTCTCGGCAGCAGTGGGTGACCCGGGCCGGCGGGGTGATGCTGGTGGTGGTCGGGCTGCTGCTGTTGAGCGGGGTGTGGGATCTGTGGGTGGCGTCGCTTCGCGGGTGGGTCCCCGGCTTCACGACGGCGGTGTGACCCCGATGAGGCTGACGCAGGTTGTGATGGGCCAGTGAGCGCCGACACGACAACACCGACTCCCCCAGGCGCCGCCGCGCCGCCGGGTGGTGGCCGGATCGAGCCCGAGCCTGCCGGTGCGCCGCCGGTGCTGTCGGCTCGTGAGCTGGCCCGGTGGGCGTGGCGGCAGCTGACGTCGATGCGTACGGCGTTGCTGTTGCTGTTGGCACTGGCGTTGGCGGCGGTGCCCGGCTCGCTGGTGCCGCAGGAGGGTGTCGACTCCCTCGCGGTGGCGCGCTACCAGATCGACCATCCCGACCTGTCGGTGTGGTGGGAACGCCTCGGGATGTTCTCAGTCTACTCCTCGTCGTGGTTCTCCGCGATCTACCTGTTGCTGCTGGTGTCGCTGGTGGGTTGCATCATCCCGCGCACCCGGGTCTACGCCCGGGCGTTGCGGGCCCGCCCGCCGCGCGCACCTTCCCGGCTCGACCGGCTGCCTGCGTACGCCTCGTACGAGGTGGACGCCGGTGCGGCTCTGCTCGAGCACGCGGCGGGCGTGCTGCGGCGACGGCGGTTCCGGGTGGACGTCGACCCCCAGTCCGACCCTGATCCCGACCGGGCCGGCGGTGGGGGGGTGGTGCGCGGCGAGAAGGGCTACCTGCGCGAGGCGGGCAACCTGGTCTTCCACGTCAGCCTGGTCGCGGTGCTGGTCGGGGTCGGCATCGGCAGCCTGTGGGGCTACCGCGGCAACGTGATCGTGGTCGAGGGCTCCGGGTTCTCCAACACGCTGACCGAGTACGACGAGTTCTCCGCCGGGTCGCTGGCGGGCGGATCGTCGCTGCCGCCGTTCACGCTGTCGCTGCAGGACATGACCGCGGACTTCCAGACCTCGGGTGCCCAGATCGGCCAGCCCAGCCGCTTCGAGGCGACCGGCACCGTGACCGCGGCGCCCGGGCAGGACCCGCGCCGGTTCGACATCTCGGTCAACCATCCGCTGGAGGTCGACAACACGTCGGTCTACCTGGTCGGCAGCGGCTACGCGCCGGTCGTGACCGTCCGCGACGGCGACGGCGAGGTGGTGTCGTCCGGGCCGGTGCCGTTCTTGCCGACCGACGCCTCCTACGTCTCCGAGGGGGTCATCAAGGTGCCCGACTCCCAGCCCGAACAGCTCGGGATGGAGGGCTTCTTCCTGCCCACCGCAGCCCGCGACGCCGACGGGGTGCCGATCTCGATCTTCCCTGAGGCCGCCGACCCTGCGCTGTCGCTGTTCGTCTACCGCGGTGACCTCGGGCTCGACGACGGTGCGCCGCAGTCGGTGTACAGCCTGGACAAGGACGGCCTGCGGGTCGTCCAGGGCGACGACGGAGCCCCCGAGCGGCTGCTGCTGCAGCCCGGGCAGCGCGCCCAGCTTCCCGACGCGCTCGGCAGCGTCACCTTCGACGGGGTGGCCGAGTTTGCCCGGTTGCAGATCTCCTCGGCGCCGATGGCATGGCTGCCGCTGGCCGGGCTGGTGGTCGCCGTGGCCGGGCTGCTGTTCTCGCTGTACGCCCGCCCGAGGCGGGCCTGGGTCCGCGCGCGCCCGGCCGCGGGGGGCCGTAGATTGGTCGAGGTGGCCATGCTCGACCGGGTCGCCCGCACCAACCCGGCCGGTGACCTGGACGACCTCGTCGCCGAGCTGCAACGCAGCCCGGGCGCACAGCCCCAGCAGGAAGCCCAGCGAGCAGCACAGAAGGAAGCCCAGCAAGAAGACCAGCAGGAAGACCAGAAGGGGGGCCCGGCGTGAACACGCAGGCGCTCGCGCAGCTGTCCAACGTGGGCGTCGCCTGCGCCACCGTCGTGCTGGCGCTGGCGTGGCTGGTGCACCTGGTGGAGTGGGCCGCCGCCCGGCAGGTGCGGCCCGAGCCGAGCCGCCGCGAAGGCGCCGTCCTGGTCACCACCGGCACCGCGGACGCGGACCGCACCACCGCGACCTCGCCGCCGCCGACCGGTGCGACCGGTTCACAGCAGGTGGGGCGAGCGTCGCTGCCGGACCGCTTCGGCCGGGTCGGGCTGGTGCTGAGCATCGTCGCCGCCGCCCTGCTCGCCGCCGCGCTGCTCGCCCGGGGCCTGGCCGCCGGACGGGTCCCCTGGGGCAACATGTACGAGTTCGCCGTCACGGGCGCGCTGGTGGTCCTGCTGGTCTACCTCACCCTGGTGGCCCGGGCCGCCATCGGCTGGCTGGCGCCGATCGTCACCGGGTTCGCCGTGGTCGTCCTCGGTCTCGCGATCCTCGCCTACGTACCCGCCGGACCCCTGGTGCCCGCGCTCGACTCGTACTGGCTGGTCCTGCACGTCTCGGCTGCCGCCGTCGCCGGCGGCGCCTTCTGCGTCGGTGCCGGTGCGTCGGCGCTGTTCCTGGTCAAGCGCCGCGCCGAGCGGCGAGCCGGGCGGCCCATCACCACCGGCGTCCTGGGCCGGCTCCCGACCACCGAGCAGATCGACCGGCTCGCGTTCCAGGTGCACGCCTTTGCGTTCCCGGTGTGGACCTTCGCGGCGCTGATCGCCGGGCCGATCTGGGCCCAGCACGCGTGGGGACGCTACTGGGGCTGGGACCCCAAAGAGGTGTGGGCCTTCATCACCTGGGTGGTCTACGCCGGCTACCTGCACGCCCGCGCCACCGCCGGCTGGCGCGGCAAGGGTGCCGCCATCATCGCGCTGGTCGGCTTCGCCACGTTCTTGTTCAACTTCGTCGGCATCAACCTGCTCGTGTCAGGCCTGCACTCCTACGCCTTCTGAGGCGGCGCCGGTGGATCGTCGTCGCCGCCCGGTCGCTTGCTGCGACGCTCGCGCTGCTCGATCCCCCACAGGAAGTCGGGATCGTCGTCGGGTCCGACAACCCGCGGGCGGGGTCGTGGCGGCGGCCCGGCCTTGGGTGCCTCGCGACCTCCGAAAAACCATGCCAGCGGACCGGCCAGGGGCACCAGCACCACCACGAACCAGACCGGCTTGGGCAGGGTACGGACGGCGCGGGCCGGTGTGGCCACGACGTCGTACAGGCAGTAGACACTGAGCCCGACCGCCACGAGCACCACGAGCGCCTTCAACACCCCCCCAGCGTAGGTCGAGATCGGCGGTCGTGCGCCGGGGCGGCCACATGTGCGGCGAATCGCGCCCGATCGTCGTGTCAGGCTGACCCCATGCCGTATGACGCCATCTCGACGACTGCCGGCACGACCACCGGCCAACGGCTGGTCAGCCTTGACGACGTGCGTGCTGCCGCAGTGCGGGTCCGCGACACCTGCCTGCGCACGCCGCTGCTGCCGGCAACCTGGGGCGGCAACGGATCGACCTGGGTCAAGCCCGAGTCGCTGCAGCCGACCGGCGCGTTCAAGCTGCGCGGTGCCACCAACGCCGTCGCGCAGTTGAGCGCGACCCAGCGGGCGCGCGGTGTCGTGACCCACTCGTCGGGCAACCACGGCAGCGCGCTCGCCTACGCCGCCCGGCAGGTCGGGGTCGGCGCCACCGTGGTGGTGCCGCACGGTGCGCCACAGGTCAAGGTCGACCTGGTCGCCGCGGCCGGTGCCGAGCTCGTCCGGGTCGAGCCCGCGGACCGGGCCACCGCGTGCGCCGAGATCGCCGAGCGCACCGGCGCGGTCGAGATCCCGCCGTACGACCACCCGCACGTGATCGCCGGCCAGGGCACGGTCGGGCTCGAGATCGCCGAGGACCTGGCCGACGTGCAGACCGTGCTCGTGCCCGTCGGCGGCGGGGGGCTGATCTCCGGTGTCGCCGTGGCGCTGCGCTCCCTCGGTCCCGGCGTCCGCATCGTCGGCTGCGAGCCGGAGCTGGCCGGTGACGCAGCCGCGAGCCTGCGTGCGGGGCGCCGCCAGGCGCTGCCCGTTGCCGATACCGCGCGGACGGTCGCCGACGGGCTCCGGGCCACCACGCTCGGCGACCTCACCTGGCCGCACGTGCAGGCACTGGTCGACGACATCGTGACCGTGGAGGAGTCGGCCATCGCCGCCGCCGTGCGGGTGCTCGGCGCCGGCTCACGGCTGGTCGCCGAGCCCAGCGGAGCGGTCGCCGCCGCGGCGCTGCTGACGCGGTCGGACCGGTTGCCGGGTGGGCGTACGGTCGTGGTCATGAGTGGGGGCAACGTCGACCCACGGTGGTATGCCGAGACGCTCTGTGGGGAGGCGGGATGCGACCGCTGATCATGTACACCATCGCTCGGGTGTGGTTGTTCATCATCACCTTCGCATTGCTGTGGGTGGTCTGCGCGCGCTGGCTGCAGTGGAACCAGCAGACGGTGCTGGGGCTCGTCCTGGCGTCCCTGCTGCTGTCGGGGGTGGCGTCGATGTGGCTGTTGCGCGGTCTGCGTGCCCAGCTGTCGGCGAGCGTCCAGGCCCGGGCGCGCAAGGTCGGCGCGACGCTGGAGGCGTCCCGGCGGGCCGAGGACGACGGCTGAGCGTAAAACCGTTGGGCCGGCGCGCGGAAGTGCTGCAGCCTGACCTGCATGAGTGACCCTGCTGCTCGCGCGATCGTCACCGCGAGCGAATCGATGGTGATCGAGGGCACCGTCGGTGATTGGGAGCAGTGGACGGACCTGGACTTTCCCGTCAGTGGTGCGTACGTCGTGCCGGAGGCGCTGAACCTGGTGCGGATCGACCGGGACGCCGACCTCGGCGTCTATGTCGAAGAGAACCTCTGGGTCGCGCACGCGCTCGGCAGCTGAGCGCACCTGCGACGCAGGCTCGACCCCCCACTCGATCATCCGCACCGGCAGGCGCAGGCTCACTCGGTGCGTTCGGCACCACATTCGCTGCCGAGATGGTGCTCGTGCACCAAGTGGCGGCAGCCACCGCCGCGGGTGGCCAGGTCGGCCGGCGCTGCCGTCAGGCCAGCCACAGGCCCAGCGCCACCCCGCCCGCCCAGACCAGCTCGGCCAGGCCGGTCGCCCGCAGCACCGGCACCAGCGCAGCCCTCCGCACCCCGCCCAGCACCGCCGCGCAGGCCCGCACCTGCAGCGGGAGGGCTGCGACCGCGAGCAGCGCCAGCGGGGTCCGGGTGGCGAGGAGCGCCACCATCGCCAGGGCGACCAGGTGCAGACCGACGTACAGCGACCGCGTACGTGGCTCGCCCAGCCGCACCGCGAGCGTGGCCTTGCCGGCATCCCGGTCGGTCGGCACGTCGCGCAGGTTGTTGGCGACGAGGATCGCGCACGCGAGCGCTCCGACGCCGACTGCGGCGAGCACGCTGACTCCGGTGACCCGCCCGACCTGTACGTATGTCGTGCCGCACACCGCGACCAGCCCGAAGAAGCAGAACACGAACACCTCGCCGAGCCCGAGATAGCCGTACGGTCGTGAGGTGCCGGTGTACGCCCAGGCGGCGGCGATGGCGGCCGCCCCGACGAGCAGCAGCCACCAGGTGGTGAACGCAGCCAGCAGCGCCCCTGCGACGGCGCCGACCGCCAGCGCGGTGAGGGCGGCGCGTCGCACCGCGGCTGGGGCGGCGGCACCCGACCCGACCAGTCGCATCGGCCCGACCCGGTCGTCGTCGGTGCCGCGGATGCCGTCGGAGTAGTCGTTGGCATAGTTGACGCCGACCTGCAGCGCCAGCGATACCACCAGCGCGAGCAGCGCCCGGCCGGGAGCGAAGGCTTCGGCGAACGCGGCCGCCCCGCTGCCGGCCAGCACCGGCGCCACGGCGGCAGGAAGGGTGCGGGGTCTGGCGCCCTCGATCCACTGCGCGAGGTCGGCCACTCCTGCATCAAACCAGCCGCTTGCGTAGCGTGCTCGGTCGTGACCCTGCGACCCGTCGGCGGCCCGCCGCACGAGCTCCTCGACGAGCTGCGCGGTTGGTGGCAGGCGCCCGACGGCCCGCTGGTGGTGCGTACGTCGGGCAGCACCGGAGGCCGGCGAGCGGTCCAGCTGTCCCACGGGGCCCTGCTGGCGTCTGCCAGCGCCAGTCAGCGACGCCTCGGCGGGCCGGCCGCCTGGGTGCTCGCCCTGCCCACCGACTTCGTCGCCGGCCTGCAGGTCCTGGTGCGGTCGCTGCTCGCCGGGACCGAGCCGGTCCTGCTGGCCGACCGGGGCGGACAGCCGCCGGGGGACTGGGGAGGGGGGCTGGCCGCCGCCCGGCGCGCGGCCGGCCGCGCGGGAGTCGCCCGGTGCTGCACTGCGTTGGTCCCCACCCAGCTGCACCGGCTGGCCATGTCCGACCGGTTGGGCGAGCTCGCCGGCTTCGACGCGGTGCTCGTCGGTGGTGCTGCGGCCGACCCTGAGCTGGTCGGCAGGGCACGCGACGTCGGGGTGCGGGTGGTCACGACGTACGGCCTGGCGGAGAGTTGTGGTGGCTGCGTCTACGACGGCGAGCCGCTGGACGGCGTCACGGTACGGGTGGGCGACGACGGCAAGGTCCAGCTGGCCGGGGCAGTCCTGTTCGACGGCTACCCGGACGACCCGGGAGCCACAGCGGCGGCGCTCGCCGACGGCTGGTTCCGCACCGAGGACCTCGGTCGCATCGCCGCCGATGGCCGGCTGCAGGTGCTGGGTCGCGCCGACGACGTGGTCGTGAGCGGTGGTGTGAACGTGCAGCTGCCGGCCGTCGAGGAGGTCCTGCGCAGGCAGCACCAGGTCGACGAGGTCGCCGTGGTCGGGGTCGAGGACGCCGAGTGGGGGCAGCGCGTGGTGGCGGTCGTCCGTCCGGCCGCCGAGGGCTCGCCGCCGGACCTGCGAGCCCTGCGGGCGTACGTCGCCGCGACCTTGCCGCGCGCCTGGGCACCGCGCGCGCTGGTGTGCGTCGACCGGCTGCCGCTTCTCGGCAACGGAAAGGTCGACCGGCTGGCCGCACGGGACCTGGCCCGGCGAACTGCCGCCCGGACGCCCTAGCCTTCGACGGGTGGACCCGCCCGGCAAGCAGGAGACGGCGCCGGTGGCGTACGCCATCGGGCTGCGCACGAGGTTCCGCGGCATCTCGGTCCGCGAGGGCATGGTGTGGCGCGGTCCCGTGGGCTGGGCGGAGTTCGCGCCGTTCGCTGACTACGACGTCGGCGCATCCGTCGCCTGGTGGCGCAGCGCGGTCGAAGCCGCCGACATCGGCTGGCCGGCCGCGCGGCGTGCCTCGGTGCCGGTCAACTGCACCGTCCCTGCCCTGTCGCCCGACCGAGCCCGGGAGCTGGTGCTTGCGGGACACGGCTGCCGCACTGCGAAGGTCAAGGTCGCCGAGCGCGGCCAGCACCTGGCCGACGACCTGGCCCGGGTCGAGGCGGTCCGAGACGCCGTCGGCACCGACGGCAGGGTGCGCATCGACGCCAACGGCGCCTGGCAGGTGGACGAGGCGGTGCACGCCCTCGGCGAGCTCGACCGTGCGGCGGGTGGGCTGGAGTACGTCGAGCAGCCGTGCGCCTCCGTCGAGGAGCTCGCGGCTGTACGACGGCGGACAGATGTGCCGGTGGCCGCCGACGAGTCGATCCGCCGCGCGGCCGACCCGTACCTCGTGCGCGACCTCGACGCCGCCGACATCGCGGTGCTCAAGGTCCCCCGCTGGGGGGCGTGCGCGCCTGTCTCGACATCGCCGAGCGGATCGAGCTGCCGGTCGTGGTCTCGTCGGCGTTGGAGACCTCCGTCGGGCTCGCGGCCGGCCTGGCGCTTGCGGCGGCGCTGCCCGAGCTACCGTACGCCTGCGGGCTGGGGACCGCGACCTTGCTCGACCATGACCTCACCGCCGAGCCGCTGCTGCCGGTCGACGGCTCGCTGACGGTGCGCCCGGTGCCGGTGGACGCCGACCTGCTCGCGGCCGCTAGGGCGGCCGAGCCGGTGGCACAGCGGTGGGCCGAGCGGCTGGACGCGGTGTCCCGGGCCGCGCGCGGGGCAGGCGTGCCGCCGGGGGGGCGGGCATGAACGACTCGACCCGGCTCGCACGGCTCGTCGTCGACGAGCTGGTTCGCCACGGTGTGCGCGACGCCGTGCTGGCCCCGGGCTCGCGCTCGGTGGCACTCGCCCTGGCCCTGCACGCAGCTGACACCGCGGGGCGGTTGCGGCTGCACGTGCGGATAGACGAGCGCAGCGCCGGCTTCGTGGCCCTGGGGCTGGCGCGCGGGTCGCACCGCCCCGTGCCCGTGGTCACCACCTCGGGCTCTGCCGTAGCGCACCTGCACCCTGCGGTGCTGGAGGCCCACCACAGCGGTGTCCCGCTCATCGTGGTGTCCGCGGACCGGCCGGCGCAGCTGCGGGGCAGCGGCGCCAACCAGACGACGGACCAGGTGCGGCTGTTCGGATCCGCGCTTCGGTGGAGCGCCGACATCCCGGCCGGGGCCGTGGCCGAGGGGCTCGGCGCCCCCGCGGTGGCCGCGTGGCGCGCACAGCTGTCACGAGGGGTGCTGGCCGCCACCGGGGCTGGGTCACACGATCCCGGTCCGGTGCAGGTCAACTGCTGCTTCGCGCCACCGCTGGTGCCCGAAGAAACCGACAGTGACGCGGCCGGTGCGATGGGAGGTCGGCGCGGTGGCCACCCGTGGACCGTGGTTGACCCGGCCGCTCCCGTGGTGCCGGCCGAGCTGAGCCGCGGCCCGCGCACGGTCGTGGTGGCCGGCGCCGATGCCGGACCGCCTGCCCGGCTGCTCGCGGAGCGTGCGGGCTGGCCGCTGGTCGCTGAGCCGACGTCAGGGTCGCGCACCGGGACGGCGGCGCTGCGCGGCGGCACCCTGCTGCTGGGCCACCAGCCGCTGGTCGGCGAGGTGCAGCGCGTCGTCGTCGCCGGCCGGCCGACGCTCTCGAGGCAGGTCACGACCCTGCTCGGCCGCCCCGACGTGGAGGTGGTGGCGCTGGCCGCTGGACCGAGCTGGGCCGACCCCGGCCACCGGGTCTCCCGGGTCGTGTCGGCCGCAACGGTGGCGCCCCACCCCTACACAGGCGACGACGACGCCTGGCGGAGGCGCTGGGCCGCAGCCGACCGCAAGGTCACGGCGGCGGTCGACGAGACCCTGGAGCGCGCGGCGCAGCAGCTGCCCGACGGCGTGCTGCTCGGCCCCGAGGTCGCGCGGACGGTGAGTCGGGCGGTGCCACCGGAGGGCCTGCTCGTGGTGGGTTCCTCGCAACCCATCCGAGACCTCGACCTGGTCGCCCAGCCGTACCCGGTGGGTGAGCGTCGCCTGATCCTCGCCAGCCGTGGGCTGTCGGGGATCGACGGTGCGGTGTCCAGCGCGGTCGGCACGGCGCTGGGCCGGCGCTCGTCGCGGGCGATGGCGCTGCTGGGTGACCTCACCTTCCTGCACGACGCCAACGGACTGCTGTTGGGGCCGGACGAGCCTCGCCCCGACCTCACCGTGGTTGTGGCCAACGACGACGGGGGTAGCATCTTCGCCACCCTCGAGCAGGGCGCCGAGCAGCATGCGGCGGCCTTCGAACGCGTGTGCGCGACCCCGACCGGTGTCCGGTTGGTGGAGCTGTGCGCGGCCACGGCGACCCCGCACCAGCTGGTGATGAGTGCGGACCGGCTGGGCGCTCTGCTGGACGAGCCGCCGTCGGGCGTAAGGGTGCTCGAGGTCCGCGTGGATCGTGCCGGCCGGCGCGCGCTGCGGGATGACCTTCTGGCAGCGGCCGCCCGGGCCCTGGCCGACGCCTAGCCGGGGCGACCGGTCCTCTGGCATGCTCGTGCCTGCCGGGGGTGAGGTCGCCGCCACCGAGACAGCCCATGCCTGGCCCAGAAGGGGGCTTGCGGTGGCCTACGAGGCATTCCGGATCCGCGGCCTCAGCGACCTCGCCGAGGCGGTGCAGAACAGCGCCACGGTTGACCAGCTGGTCGAGCGCACGGTGGCCAGTGCCCGGACGCTGCTGGGTGCTGACTCCGCCTCGATCTGCCGGGTGGAGCGTTCACATGCTCGCCTGCGGGTGATCCACAACGGCGGTGAGCTGACGGACTGGGAACAGGCGTGGCCGACCGATCAGACGTACCGGCTTGCCGACGTCCCGCACCTGCGGTGCACGCTCGCGAGCCCGCCCGTGCCGTGGACGGGGTCGGTCGACGATGTGCGGACCGAGCTGGCCGACCGCGAGCTGCTGGGGCGCCTGGACAAGCGGCACGCGATGTCGCTGCCGGTGCTGACCGGCCACACGGTCTGGGGAGAGCTGTGGGTGACTCGCGCCGACTCCGGTCGCTTCGCAGGGCTCGACGTGGACACCGGCTTGACGCTGGCGGGCCTGCTGTCGGCCGGGCTGTCGCGGCTTGAGCTGCTCACCGAGCTGTCGTTGCTGGCCTACTCCGACCCGCTGACCGGGTTGGCCAACCGGAGGGCTGCCGACGACTGGCTCGAGCAGCGGCTGGCCGCGGCCGAGCCGTTCTCCCCGATCTCGTTGGTGCTCTGCGACATCAACGGGCTGAAGCCGGTGAACGACCGGTTCGGGCACGCGGCGGGTGACGAGCTGATCCAGCGGGTCGCGGGCCAGCTGGTGGTGACGGCCGGCGAGCTCGCCGGGACGATGGTCGCTCGCATCGGCGGCGACGAGTTCGTGGTGCTGGCCGAGGGCCCCTCCGGTCAGCAGGTCGAGGAGCTGGTGCAGCAGCTGGCCGCCCTCGACGTCCCGTATGCCGCCGGGGTGGCGGTGGGCGCCTCGACCACCACCCGCCGGCCGGCCGGGACCGAGAGTGCCAGCGCGGCCGCACGTGCCCTGCTTCGGCTTGCTGACGCCGCCCAGTACCAGCACAAGCAGACCCGCCAGCTGTCCATGCGCACCCTCGCCTCGACCACGGGTTCGATCTCGGTGCTGCTGCCGAAGGATGGGACCGAGCTGACCGACCGTGTGCTCGCCGCCTGGGCCGGCAACGACGACCAGGGCGTCCTGTGCAGGCTGAGCATCGTCGCCGACGAGGTGGCCCGGGTCTTCGATGCCGGGTCGTGGTTCGTGAGCTGGGAGCGCGACGGGATCGTCGCCGACGAGATGGCCTGGCTGCTGGGCCCGCGCCCGGTCGGGCCACTGCCGCTCGACCTCGTGACCGGCGAGGACTTCGACCTCGCTGACTACCCGGCGACCAAGCTCGCGCTCGACGGCGGCGGCTACTACGCCAGCCTGACCGAGGGTGACGCCGCCGAGCGGGCGCTGATCGCGCGGATGGGGTACGTCTCCGCCCTCGCCGCCGGCGACCGGGACGCGAACGGATGTGGCTGGCTGCTCGAGCTCTTCGGCGACGGTGCCACGTCGAGCGGGCTGTTCGTGGCGCAGCCCCTGCTGCGGGCCCTCGTCCACCTGGCCGTGACGGGTGCGACCGTCGACGGCGCAGCGCCGGCCACCAACGCAGCGCCGGCCACCAACGCAGCGCCGGCCACCAACGCAGCGCCGGCCACCAACGCAGGATGATGCATCGCGGGTGCTCGAGCGCCGCCAACGCATCATCGTCTGGCTGTTGGCGAGTCGACTGTGTCGGTCGAGCGTGGCGCTAGGCCGGGCCGAGCGCGTCGCGCATCGGCACGAACTTGGCCTGCGCCTCGGCCAGCTCGGCTT
>JBBSMN010000022.1:0-22537 GCA_038233135.1 Propionibacteriales bacterium | reverse complement strand
TCGAACACCAGGTGGCCGTAGCCGAGCATGCGACCCAGCAGGGGCTTCTCCACCGTGATGTCGAGGATGCGCTGGATCGGCATCGTCGCGCGCTTCTGGGCGAAGACCCCGCTGACGCGAAAAACCCGCTGGTTCGTGACCACGAACCGGTCCATGTGGTCGGTCAGCGCCAGCCACCCCGCGTGCACGGTCCCACCGACCGCAACAAGGAACAGCAGCCAGGCGATCTCCGGCGACACGAAAAGGCCCCACACCCCCACACCGACTGCGGCGAGCAGCTGCAGACCGGGGCGGATGTAGACCACCGGATGGTGGGGCACCCGGTCCTCGACGGTCTCCCCGTCCTCGCTGCGCAGGTGCCGGTCGATGTCCGGCTCGGGAACGAACGCCGCAAGCCAGGCGAAAAACCACATGGCTGGCTCAGCTGAAGAGCCGCGAGAAGAACGCCAGCAGGGATGCGAAGGCGTCCCCGATCGCCGACACCGCACCCTTGACCGCGTCAGCCGCTCCGACGGGCTCGGTGACCAGGTAGTAGAGCACGAACGCCAGCGCCAGCGTGAGCAGCACCTTTTTCACCACATTCATGTTCTAGCGCACGCCATGAGCCCTGCCGGTCAGCCACGCCGGTCAGCCACGCCGGTCAGCCACGTTCTGGCACGAAGGCAGTCGTCTTGCGCATACGAGAATCTTGCGGTCTCATTGCCGCGACGACGAGGAGGTCGACGACATGGCAGGTGTTGAGACCGGTCGCATCACGACCGACATCCCGGCTCGCATGGACCGCTTGCCCTGGGCCCGCTGGCACTGGCTGGTGGTGGTGGGCCTCGGAACGGTATGGATCCTGGACGGGCTCGAGGTCACCATCGCTCGCTGAGCGACGCGCTCAAGGACCCGAACACCGGTCTGGGCCTGACGAGCTCCGACATCGGCTTCGCCGGCGCCATCTACGTCACCGGAGCCTGCCTCGGTGCGCTGTTCTTCGGCCAGCTGACCGACAAGTTCGGCCGCAAGAAGCTGTTCCTCATGACGCTCGGCGTCTACCTCGTCGGGACGGTAGCCACCGCATTCTCGATGAACCCGGTCTTCTACTTCGCCTGCCGGTTCGTGACTGGCGCCGGCATCGGCGGCGAGTACGCAGCCATCAACTCGGCGATCGACGAGCTGATCCCCGCCAAGTGGCGCGGCCGTGTCGACCTGGCGATCAACGGCTCGTTCTGGGTGGGTGCGGCGGCCGGCTCGCTGCTGACGATCCCACTGACCAACCCCGATCTGGTGCCGGCCGAGATCGGCTGGCGCGGCGCATTCGGGCTGGGCGCGATTCTCGGTATCGGCATCCTGCTGGTGCGCCGTAACGTGCCGGAGAGCCCCCGGTGGCTGTTCATCCACGATCGCGAGGACGAGGGCGAGTCCATCGTCAAGGGCATCGAGGGCACCGTGGAGGACGAGACCGGCCGGAGCCTGCCGGGAGTCAGCGAGACGATCACGATCCGGCAGCGCAAGACGATCGGCTTAGCAACCATCGCGCACACGGTGTTCGCGCTGTACCCCAAGCGGACGGTGCTGTGCCTGTCACTGTTCATCGGGCAGGCGTTCCTCTACAACGCCTTTTTCTTCACCTACGGCGACACCCTTGGCACGTTCCTGGACGTCAAACAGGTCGGCTGGTACATCGCGCTGTTCGCGCTGAGCAACTTCGCCGGCGCGCTGCTGCTCGGCCCGCTGTTCGACACCGTCGGCCGAGTGCGGATGATCTCCGGCACCTACATCCTCTCCGGCGTGCTGCTCGCGGTGGCGGGTCTGGTGCTCGGCAGCCTCTCGGCCGTGACCTTGACGGCATTCGGGATGGTGATCTTCTTCTTCGCCTCGGCCGGCGCCAGCTCTGCGTACCTCACCGCCAGCGAGGTCTTCCCGATGGAGACCCGGGCCTTGTGCATCGCCTTCTTCTACGCCGTGGGTACGGCGATCGGTGGCATCACCGGTCCGCTGCTGTTCGGCCGGCTGATCGAGAACGCCTCGGCCGACAAGGACATCACCCAGATCGCCATCGGCTACTTCATCGGAGCGGCCCTGATGATCGGCGGCGGGCTGATCGCCGCGTTCCTCGGGGTGCACGCCGAGGGCCAGTCGTTGGAGAACATCGCCAAACCGCTGACCGCCGAGGACGACGCCGACCCCTCGCAGTCCGACGACGCCGGCCGCGAGCCGGTGCGCAGCTGAGCCGAGGAGCCGACCATGCCGATGCCACCTCCTAAACCGTCCACCGACCAGGGCGGCGGGCGCCGGGTGCAGCGCGAGGTGGGCCAGCTGACCCGCGCCCTCGCCGACCAGGGGCCGCTCGACCTCGACGGCTTGCGAGGCGCGGTGGGCGGGGCGTACTGGGAGCCCGACCACTTCGACCGGGCGGTCGTCGTTGCCTGGACTCGGGCCAGATCGTCAAGGACACCACCTGCAGGTATGCCACGACCTGAGCCGGTTACCCGGTGGGCGAGACCGTGTCCAGCACGGTGTCGGCCGCGGCGTACGGGTCGGTGCTGCCGCTGAGCACCTCGGCCGCGAGCGCGTCGAGGTCTGCGTGTCCGTGCAGGTCGTCGAAACGTGCGCGCAGGGTGCCGACCGCGATGGCCTCGATCTCCTCGCGGGCGCGCCGCAGGCGTCTCCGCTGCTGCTCGCCGCTCGCCTGCTGCCAGTCTCTATGCGCGTCGATCGACTCGGCCACTGTGGCGGTGCCCTCACCGCGGACAGCCGCCGTCTTGATGATCGGCGGCGTCCATCCACCCTCGGTCCGCTCGGCCAGAGCGAGCATCGCCCGCAGGTCGCGGGCGACCTGCGGGGCACCGTCGCGGTCGGCCTTGTTAACGACGTAGATGTCCCCGACCTCGAGAATGCCCGCCTTGGCCGCCTGGATGCCGTCACCAAGCCCCGGTGCCAGCAGGACCAGCGTGGTGTCTGCCAGGCCGGCGACCTCGACCTCGGACTGCCCCACCCCAACCGTCTCGACCACAACGACGTCGCAGCCGGCGGCGTCCAACACACGTACGGCCTGTGGCGTGGACCAGGCGAGGCCGCCGAGGTGACCGCGGCTGGCCATCGAGCGGATGTAGACGTCGGGATCGGTCGCGTGGTCCTGCATCCGCACCCGGTCGCCGAGCAGCGCGCCGCCAGAGAACGGTGACGACGGGTCGACGGCGAGCACGCCCACCCGCTTGCCGCCAGCGCGCAGCGCACCCACCAGCGCGCTGGTCACGGTCGACTTGCCCACGCCAGGCGAGCCGGTGACGCCCACCACGCGCGCCCCTCCCGCGTGCGACACCAGTCGCTCACTGACCTCGCGCAGCAGCGGTGAGGCATCCTCGACCAGGGAGATCAGCCGTGCCACGGCCCGGTGCTCACCGCTGCGGGCACGCTCCACGAGCGCTGCCACGTCGGCGCCTCGACGGGGTGTCACCGGCGCGACGGCACCCGTACGACCAGGCCGTCGCCCTGACCGCCGCCCCCGCACAGCGCGGCCGCGCCGGTGCCGCCACCGCGCCGCGCCAGCTCGAGGGCCAGGTGCAGCACGAGCCTGGCACCGCTCATGCCGATCGGGTGGCCGAGCGCGATGGCGCCGCCGTTGACGTTGACCTTGTCCTCGTCCAGTCCGAGCTCGCGGGTGCTGGCGATCCCGACCGCAGCGAACGCCTCGTTGATCTCCACCAGGTCCAGCGCCGAAGGCTCGACCCCTTCCTTCGCGCATGCCGCTGCGATCGCGTGGGCCGGCTGCAGCTGCAAGGTCGAGTCGGGGCCGGCGACCATGCCGTGGGCACCGATCTCGGCAAGGGGTGTCAACCCGAGCCGCTCGGCGCGATCACCGCTCATGACCACTACGGCGCACGCACCGTCGGAGATCTGCGAGGCGGAGCCGGCGGTGACGGTGCCGTCGGTGGCGAAGGCCGGACGCAGCCGGGCGAGCGACTCGGTAGTGGTGTCCCCCCGGACGCCCTCGTCGTCGCGGAGCACGAGCGGGTCACCGCGGCGTTGCGGCACCTCGACCGTGACAATCTCGTCATCGAACAGGCCGTCCTTGGCCGCGGCAGCGGCGCGCTGGTGCGAGCGCGCACTGAAGGCGTCCTGCTCCGCGCGGCTCAGGGCGAGACCGCGCGCGTTGCAGCTGTCGGTGAGTGCGCCCATCGCCTGACCGGTCAGGGTGTCCCACAGACCGTCGTGGGCCATGTGGTCGACGAGGGTCGCGTTGCCGTACTTGATGCCCTCGCGCGACCCGGGCAGCAGGTGCGGTGCGTTGGACATCGACTCCATCCCACCGGCGACCACGACCTCGGCCTCGCCGAGTCGGACCAGCTGGTCTGCGAGCGCGATCGCGTTGAGTCCGGACAGGCACACCTTGTTGAGCGTCATCGCCGGCACGGTCAGGGGGATCCCCGCGAGGTGAGCGGCCTGCCGTGCGGGCACCTGTCCGGCGCCGGCCTGCAGCACCTGCCCCATGATCACGTGGTCGACGTGCTCGGCCGGCACGCCCGCGCGCTCCAGCGCGCCGGCGATCGCCACTGCACCGAGGTCGACGGACGAGAAGCTCTTCAGCCCGCCGAGCAGGCGCCCGATCGGCGTGCGTGCCCCGGCGACGAGCACGGACGGTGCTGTCGATGTCGTCATGACCGGCACCCTACCCAGACACCCGCTGTACGGGCTGCCACCATCGTGGATATGCATCCGGAGCTGCTCGGCATCGACCACGTCGGCATCGCGGTCGCCAACCTGGACGCTGCGATCGACTTCTATGCCCGGGTCTTCGGCATGGCATGTGTGCACCAGGAGGTCAACGAGGACCAGGGTGTCCGCGAAGCCATGCTGGCTGTGGGCGACTCCGGCGACCGGCTGCAGCTGCTGGCTCCGCTGTTCTCGGACTCCACGATCGCGACCTTCCTCGACCGTCGAGGTCCCGGTGTGCAGCAGGTGGCCTACCAGGTCCGGGACGTGACAGCCAGCTCGGAGGCATTCCGTGAGCAGGGACTACGGGTGCTGTACGCCGAGCCTCGACGTGGGACCGCGGGCAGCCTGGTGAACTTCCTGCATCCCGGTGACGCCGGCGGCGTGCTCGTCGAGCTGGTCCAACCCGCGAGTGAGATGACACAGAGTTAGACTAACGACACTCAACGGAGATGGATGGTTTGGGAAGTTGTTGGCACCATAATCAAGCAAGGGATTCACCAACCGGATCCACCCATCGCCAGCCAGTGAGGGACATCGCCATGTCGGACCAGCAGGGACTGTCCATCTTCGACTCCGGCCAGAGCTCGGCCGAGACGACCCAGATCCCCGTCGTGGCCGGCGGTGAGCTGCCGGTCGTCCGCCGGGGCGGCTACGACCGGTCCGCGGTCGACAGCAGACTGCGCGAGCAGGCCGACGCCCTGGCCACGGCCGAGCGAGCCGCCGGGGCCGCGCAGCGCAAGGCCGCGCAGTTGGACGCACAGGTCAAGCAGCTGCGCACGCAGGCCACCGAGACGGGTGAGCCGACCTACGCGGGCCTCGGTGCTCGTGCCGCCTCCCTGCTGTCGATGGCCGAGGACCAGGCCGACGAGGTGCTTTCCCGCGCCCGTGCTCAGGTCGACCAGCTCGTGACCCAGGCCCAGCAGGAAGCCGACGCCATGCGCTCTGGAGCGGCCAAGGAGGTCGACGACGTCAAGGTGGTGCACCTGCGCGACCTCGAGGATCAGCGCGCCCGACTGTCCGCCGCTTCCGAGGACGAGCGAGCCGCCGCGTCCGCGCAGGCCCACGACATGCTGGCCGGCGCCAAGCGAGAGAGCGACCAGATCCGCCTGGCGGCCGAGCAGGAGACCACCAGCCTGCGCACCTCGGCCAAGCGCGAGGCCGAGAAGGCGAGAGCGGCGGCCGAGCGTGAGGTGTCCGAGGCCAGGCGCGTGCTCGCTGTCGAGCGCGAGCGGCTCACCCGCGAGGCCGCCGACCACCACGACCAGGCGGTCGAGGAGACCCAGCGGCTCGTCCGCGAGGGTGAGGAGCGTGCCGCCGCCGCCGAGAAGCGCACCACGGAGGCCACGGCGCAGGCCAACAAGCAGCGCTCCGAGGCGGCTGCCGAGGCCGAGCGCGTACTGGTCCGGTCCAAGCGCGAGGCGGAGCAGATGGTCACGGCCGCGCGGCACCAGGCCGAGCACATGTCGAACCAGGCGCGCAGCGACCTCGACCGGCGTACGGCCACGGCTCGAGCCGAGCTCGACACGGTGCAGCGCCGCCGGGACGGCATCGTGGCCCAGCTGGCCGCGCTGCGTGACCTGGTGGCCGGCTTCGGTCCGGAGGAGGGACAGCAGGCCGAGCAGGCTCCTCAGCCGGAGGTCAACGGGCAGGAGGTCAACGGCCAGGACCCCGAGAAGGTGTCCGCGGGCGACCGCAGCTGAGGGCTACGGCGCTGAGGGCTACAACACCGACCGGCAGCGGCGGAACGCTTTCGGCACGACGCGGTCCCCCCGGATGCGCACCGACCGGACGCTGTTGTTGTTGTCCTCGTCGACCTCGACGAGCAGGCCCCGCGGGTCGACCGTCGTGCGCAGGCAGTAGAGACCGTTGCCCAGGTGCTTGGGCAGGGTCAGGAACTGGCCCGGCAGGTAGCTGGCGTAGACGGCGACCCAGCCGACCGAGATGCCCTGCCGGGTGTTCTGCGAGCAGGCGCCGTAGTACTCGCCATAGGTGTGCGTCTGCCAACGCTCGGGGACCCGCTCGCTCTCGCGCAGGCAAAAGCTCGTCTTCCGCCCCTTGACCACGATCGGCGAGTCGCGGTGGGGACGCCACAGGGCGTACCGTGCCGCGGCCTCGAAGTGCCAGTGGTCGTGCGTCGGGTGGAAGATCATGCAGCCGGCGTCGTGGCGCGCCACACCGATGTCGACTGGGCGGTTGTACCAACCGTTCCGGTTGCGGTCGCGGAACATGATCTGGGTGGCATGCCGCTCGTGACGACGGCAGTCGTCATCGTCGTTCGGCCGCACCTCGAGCACCCCGCGCCCGACGTTGGCGAGTCCGGACTCGAAGCGGATCTGGCGCCGTCCCGAGGCGTTCCTGCTGATCGACAGGTCTCTCGCCGCCAAGGACCGGGCGTCCGGCAACAACCGCGGGGCCCTCTCCTCCACGGCGTCGGCGTCGGCGTCGGCGCCGGTCATCGAGCCCCCCGGTTGCGCACCCGCCGCCCCCACGGCCAGCACTGACGTCGTGACCAGTCCCGCAGTCAACGCTGCGATGGCGGGCAAGATCCGGCGCTGACCGGAGCGAGATGTTCTCATGCGTCGTCCTCCGGGAAGGCCTGAGACAGGGTGCGTCCCGTCAGGCTAGGGGGCGCCACCTTTGGCCGCGACCGTACGTTTGTCCATTTCCGCGTACATCGATGAGTCAGCGGTCGTCATCTCCCCCTCCCACTCGCGGGGCAGCGGCACAGGCGTCCCCGGCGCGACCCGACGCACGACCGCGTCCAGCACGCGCTCGGTGTGTCCCACCCACAGGTGCTTGGCGCCGTCGACACCCACCACCTCGGCCTGGCCAACGCGGGAGAACCGCGCGTGGGCCTCGTCCGGGCGCAGGTAGTCGTCGTGCTCCGGGACCAGCACCGTCAGCGGCTTGCCCGAGCGCCCCCATGCATCCAGGTCGGCATCGCCGGCCTGACGCAGCGGCGGCGACAGCAGCACCGCGCCCTCGACCAGCGGCTCGAGGCCGTAGCGGAGCACCAGGTCGGTACCGAATGACCAGCCCAGCAGCCAGACTGTGGGCAGCTCCGCGAACTCCGCGTGCTCGACGGCCGCGGCCACATCCAGACGCTCGGCCTGGCCGTTGTCGAACGTACCGTCGCTGGTGCCCTGCGCGCTGCTGGTTCCCCGGCTGTTGAAGCGCAGCACCGCCAGGTCCGCGAGCGCCGGCAGCCGGTACGACGCCTTCCGGATGAGGTGGCTGTCCATCATGCCGCCGTGCGTGGGGAGCGGATGCAAGCAGATCAGCGTCGCCACCGGATCGTGCTCCAGCGGCAGGGCGAGCTCACCCACGAGACCGAGCCCGTCCGCGGTGTGCAGGGTCAGGGGCGTGCGGCGGGCCGGCAGCACCGACGTACCGCGGATCGGCCTGCTGCTCGGCTCGCCAGTCACGCTAGACAGGCTAGCGAGTGTCGTGCAGAGGCGGGACTCCTCCGTGCGGTCATGAGGGTGTGACCGGTAGGCGCAATTGTGGGGTGGTCACAGGACATTCAGTGATCGGGAACGAACAATGGTGGATGCTGGCGCTGCCCCTGTACGCCAGATACGACGCCTTGGAGGTGCTCTGCCGATGTGCGCCGCCGACGTCGGGCGGGCCACGAGACAGCTGAGGCGAGCTGTCACGACCATGCGCCGCGACCACGTGTTGGACGCCTTTGTGCTGATACTGATCGCGGGCCTCCTCACGCGTCTCCTCCCGCCGGGCTGGATCAGGGATACGGGCTTCGCGATCGGCTCTGCGCTCTACTTCGCCGCACTGCTGTCGCAGGTCATCCGGACCGCATGGCGTGGAACGCCAGACAGGCGGCTGACCTTGGTCCTACTGGCCGCGGGGGTCATGATGTGGTCGGTCGGCTCGGCCACCCTGACCGCGGCCGGCGACGTCGGGGACATCAGTTTCCCCGCACCCGGCGAGTGGTTCTTCCTCGGCTCGTACATCGGCCTGGCAGCATTCCTACTGACCGACGTGCCCCGGCGTGGTGCCCCCGCCCGCAGCATCTGGATCGAAGCGGCCGTCGTCTGCGGTGCCGCCGCCTGCCTGGCGTCGCTGCTCGCCGTCCCGCTGTCGAGCAGCCTGGACGAGTCCGTCAACGTCGAGACCCCGCTGCTGCTCGCGGTGCTCTACCCGCTCATCGACGTCATATTGGTGATCGTCGTGCTCGGGCAGGTGATGCTCGGACAGCGGGCCAGCGGTGTTCGCACCGCCACGCTGGCCGCCGGTTTCGCGCTGCTCTCAGTTGCCGACAGCAGCTTCCTCCTCACCTGGTCGGACGGCACCTACGCCGACAACCCTGCGCTGGACGTCTGTTACGGGCTGAGCTTCGCGCTGATAGTGGGTGCCGGCCTGTTCCGCCCGCCGGAGGTGACGGCGCGGCGAGACCACCACCACCACCGCGGCCGCGTTCTGGTCGCCGCCGCCGCGGTGGCACTGGCCGCCATGGTCTTCAACCCCGGTACGGATGCCCTCGGAGCCGCGGTCACGACGGCCGCCGTCGGCACGCTCCTGGCGGCCGGTTGGCGGCTGGTGCTGGCCCTGCGCGAGGCACAAGGTGCTGCCGAGGCGCTGCGACTGTCGCGGACCGACGAGCTCACGGGACTCCCCAACCGACGCGCGATGATGCACGAGCTCGAAGGTGTCCCGACCGGCGCGGCACTGACGTTGATGCTGCTCGACCTGGACGGCTTCAAGGAGATCAACGACAGCATGGGCCACGCGGTCGGGGACCGGGTGCTCATACAGGTTGCCGACCGGTTGCGAGCCCGGCTCGGCCAACGGCTCAGCGTCGCCAGGCTCGGCGGGGACGAGTTCGCGCTGGTCGCCCATGGCGGCGACCCGCTCGAGATGACCGAGACCGGCCGTGTCGTGTGCAACCTGCTGGCCGAGCCGATGGGCGTCGACGGACTGGAGCTGACCATCTCGGCCTCCCTCGGCATCGCCATCCGCGAGGACGTCGACATGTCGGCCAGCGACCTGTTGCGCCGCGCCGACGTCGCGATGTACGAGGCGAAGGGGAACCGAGCCGGTGCCGTGCTCTACCAGCCGGCGCACGACACGTTCACCCGCGCGAGGCTGCTGCACAGCGAGCAGCTGCGCCGCGGGATCCGCGACGCCCAGCTGTCGATGTGGTACCAGCCGCAGGTGGACGCGGCTACGCAGGAGGTCGTCGCGGTCGAGGCGCTGGTCCGCTGGCAGCACCCCACCGAAGGCCTGCTCACGCCCGCCGCCTTCCTGCCCGAGGCCCGGCGGTACGGTCTCATGCCCGCCCTGTCGGTCGATGTCGTGCGACAGGTGGTGGCGGACGCACGACGATGGATAGACGAGGGTCTCCACTTTCGCGTGGCCCTGAACTGCGCACCAACGGAGATGTTGGACGGCCTGGTCCTGCCGCGGCTGTACGAGGCGATAGCCGACGCCGAGCTGCCGCAGGGCAGCCTTCTCGTCGAGGTGACAGAGGACTCCTTCCTGGGCGATCCCGACCGGGCGCGCGAACGACTTACCGAGCTGCACGACAGGGGCGTGCTCAGCGGGATCGACGACTACGGCACCGGATTCTCGTCGCTGTCGTACCTCCGCGACCTGCCGGTGCGAGAACTCAAGATGGACCGCTCGTTCATCGCCGTCATGATGACCGACCCCGGCAGCCGGGTCATCGTGGAGACCACCACGAAGATGGCGCACGCGCTCGGTCTTCGCCTCGTCGCCGAGGGCGTCGAAAATGCGCCCACGGCCGCGGCACTGGTCGCGATGGATGTCGACGTGCTGCAGGGCTACCACATCGCCCCGCCGATGCCGGCCGCCTCGATCAGTCCGTGGGTCCGCCAGTGGTCGGTGGCTCCGGGCACCGGCGGGGTCTACCTACCGCGTCCCCGAGGCACCCACTAGCCCGCGTGGAGCGGTCACGGGCAACGGCACTGACACCTCCTGATCAGCTCGTGGCCGAAGCTGGAACCCGCTACTGGGCGGAACGCTGACGTCTTCCAGCCCGACGCCCAGCGTGATCAGCCGGTAGGCGTCGGGGAAGTCGCGCCGCTGCCGGTGGACCGAGTCGCTCACCCGGGCGAACACCGGGGCGCTCGATGCCGAGCCGAGGTAGTGCTGCGGCCCCGTGCCCGGAAACGGGCTCATCAGGATCCCCACCGAGTCGAGCAGCTGACGTACCCGCTCGTCCAGGATCGCCACGATGGCCGCGGCATTGTTGACGCGGACCGAGGTGATGATGCCGTGGTACAGCGCGAACGCGAGTCGCACGCCGTCCTTGCGTAGACCCGGGCGGACTCCCATGGTGGCGATGTCCCAGGTGCGGGAGAGGTCGACACCCGCTGCAGCGGCGCTCCGCTGGGCATCGACGGCCCACGGCGGCCGACTCACGTCCGCGAGGGTCTTCAACGGACCCCGACAGCTGATGAGGAAGCGGGCACAGGCCACCACCTCGTCGTGCTCGTCGGCCAGCGCCAGGAACACCGTGTTGTGCTCGTACGCGTCGTACTCGTCCGCCAGCTGCTGCCGGGTGTTGCCGAACCACTGCGAGAAGACGTCCGCCTCGCAGTCACGGGTGGCGGCGAGCAGCCCGTCGCGCGGGTCGAAGACGAGTCTGAGCGAGCCGGTCATGTCAGAACCCCCTCGAGACGACGTCGTCGCTGCCGAAGAAGGCCCGGGACAGCTCGACCACGGCCGCGGGATCGAACGGCTTGCAGGCGTGGACGTCCACGCTGAAGAACAGCCGCGGGGTCTCCCAGGCATAGAAGTGCGCGCCGGAGGTCTCCCAGTGGATCCAGCCCGCCCAGCCGTACAGCGGCGAGCGGTGGGTCACCGGCTCGACCAGGGTGACCATGTCGATGGTGTCCGACAGCGTCGAGAGGTAGGACCGGATGGCGACGGCGTCGATCGGGGCCGTGCAGAGCCCCTCGACCACCAACCGTTGGCGGTAGATATCGGGGGCGAGATCGATCATGGGCAGGGCGACATCGAGCATGGCAACTCCTCGGTGGTAGGGGACCGCACTCCCTGTCTACAGGCGAGGCGGTGGGGATGTCATGGGACGGCTCGTCCACGCATTCTGACAGGTAGCCACCGAGCATGTCCGGAGCGTCATATCGCTACCGGCTCAGCGAGATCGCGCCCAGCAGCCGGTGTGCCAGTGCCGGCGCTCGGACAGCCCGGTCTCCTTGGCGGTGTAGGCGAGCAACGACGGCTCAACCGGCCACACCACGACGTGCGGTGTCGCGGGTCGAACCTGCTGCTGACAGCCGGGACAGCGGTAGGCCCTGGTCGTGGCCGCACCGGTCACGGGGCGTACGTAGAAGTCCTCGCCGTGGCGGCCCTCCACCCGCGCGGTGCCGCCGCTGCCGAGTGGCTGTCCTGTCGACCGTTGTCGCCGGTGTCGACGCGCCATGGCGGGCAGTGTGCCAGCCGCCTCACCCCCATTAGGCTCCACCGCGTGCGCCTCGTCATCGCCCGCTGCCAGGTGGACTACGCCGGGCGGCTGTCGGCCCATCTCCCCATGGCGAATCGGCTGGTGCTGGTCAAGGCGGACGGATCGGTCTCCATCCACGCAGACGACCGTGCATACAAGCCGTTGAACTGGATGAGCCCGCCGTGCCGCCTCGACGAGGACGTCCGGGACGACGGCAGGACGGAGTGGACGGTGCGCGCGACCAAGGTCGACGACACGTTGCGGATCGTCTTCGATGAGATCCTGCACGACTCCTCCCACGAGCTCGGCCTCGACCCGGGCCTGGTCAAGGATGGCGTCGAGAGGCACCTGCAAGAGCTGCTCGCCGAGCACCCGAGCACGATCAGTGAGGGGCTCGCCCTTGTCCGTCGGGAGTACCCGACGGCGATCGGCCCGGTGGATCTGCTGTGCAAAGACGCCACCGGCGTGAGCGTGGCGGTGGAGATCAAGCGTCGCGGTGAGATCGACGGGGTCGAGCAGCTGGCGCGCTATCTCGAGCTCCTCGACCGCGATCCGCTGCTTGCACCCGTACGCGGTGTCCTGGCCGCCCAGGAGATCAAACCGCAGGCCCGCACCCTTGCCGCGCACCGGGGGATCGCCTGCGTGGCCGTGGACTACGACGTGTTGCGCGGCTTGGACGACCCGACGATGCGGCTGTTCTGACCACCCTGGACGAGCTCGAGGACCTCGGCCGCGCAGCCCCACGACAGCGTGATGCCGGCGCCGCCGTGCCCATAGCAGTGCACGACCGGCGGGCCGTCGGGACGCTGCTCGGTCTCGAGACGCACCGTGGGGCGAGCCGGTCGCAGTCCGACCCGGTGGCCGAGCACCGTGGCCGCGGCGAGCTCCGGGACCAGGGCGATCGCCCGCTGCCGGATGGCTTCGGCCTGGGCGTCGTCGACAACCTCGTCGTTGCTGCCCTCCTCGTCGCTGCCGCCGACGACGATGTCCCGCTCGCGAGGGACGACGTAGGTCGGGCCCGTCTCGTCCAGGCACCACCGGTCCAGGCCGACCTGCGCCAGAACCAGCACCTGCCCGCGCACCGGCTGGACGGAACGATCGCCCGCCAGCTCGCGCCCTGCGAGGCCACTCGCGTGCACAACCACGTCGGCGTCGCGCGGCAGGTGGTGCAGGTGGCGCTGGACGACGACGCCTCCCGCCTGCTCGAGGCGGTGCTGCAGCCAGGGCAGGTAGCGCCCCATCTCGATGACCGGTGCGGTGAAGAACCACCCACCGGCATATCCCGGCGGCGTCTGGTCGAGCGCACGCAGGTCGGGCACGGCTCCCGCCCACCACGGCAGGTCTGCCGGGGCGCGCAGCAGCTCGGTGCCCGCCCGCATGCGGACGCCGGACTCCGGTGTCCGGGCGGCGAGGTCGGCCAGCGCGGCGTACGTGTGAGCCCCCCACGCTGTGACGCGTTCCCGGGGGTGTGCCCGGTAGGGGTACCACAGGGCGGCCGCCACCGCGGACGTGGTGTCCAGCGGCGCGCGCTCGCAACGCACCTCGACCGCGTGGCCCGCCTCGGCAAGCAGGGCAGCGCACGACAGTCCGATGACCCCGGCGCCCACGACGATGACCCGCATGGCAACAGCCTCCGTCGGCTCAGTGGCAGCGGAGCGGACCGCCACGGTCGAGCACCGTGCCGGCGGCGGTGACGAACCAGAAGTTGTAGGACCGCGGTCGAAGGGCCAGCCGCAGCACGCCGTTGCGGTGGTCGATGCGCTTGCGACTCAGGCGGTCGTACGGCTTGCTGATCGGACTCAGATCGGCGCCGCCGGTGCCCACGGTGAACTGGCGGATGCCGCGAGCGGCGGCCGAGCCGTCGGCACCGCGCGGCGCGAACCGCTCGTAGCTGTGGTCATGACCGTTGAGCACGACGTCGGCGCCGCGACGAGCCAGCACCCGCCACATCGCGCGCACGCTCGTGTTGTCGCCGTGTGACCCGCTGGACCAGGACGGGTGGTGCCAGTAGGCCAGCGTGCAGCGTCGACGGTTGCCGTGCAGGTCGCGCCGCAGCCACCTCACCTGGGCGGACTTGGGCCCACAACGCACCTCCCTGCACGCACCGTCACTGCTGTTGAGCGCCACCACGTGCCATCGCCTCTTGGTGAAGCTGTAGTAGCCGTCGCGGCCGCGGTGCGCGCGCTTGCCGAAGTAGTGGAGGTAGCCTGCGGCCCCGTCGGTGAGGTACTCATGGTTGCCTGGCGCCGGCCGGGTCCGCCCTCGGAATCGGCCCCACGTCTTATCGTACTCGGTGCTGAACTCCGCGCGCGTCCCTCGCTCGTACTGGTTGTCGCCCAACGTGAGCACCCGCGCCGGGTCCATGGCGCGGACCCGCTTCGCGGTGCGGGCAGCCGGGCAGCGCGGCGGTGCGCAGTCGGAGATGTCGCCTGCCGCGACGACGATCAGGGGATCCACCCGCGCACCGTCGGACGCTGCGGCGCCGCCGACGCCGTCCCTGCCAACGGAGCGGTCAGCGCGAGCGGGACAGCACAAGCGAGCAGGGCATGAGCCGACCGGCTGCGCGAGCTCACTCGTCGTCCTCGTCGGCAGCGCCCTCGTCCTCGCGGTGCGTCCCAGGTCGGGGTGCCCACGGCAGCTCCTCCGCGGACCGGACGACCACCAGCTTGTCCCCGCGCTCGAGCTGCGAGACCGTCGGGTCGAAGAACCGGTGTACGTGCCCGTTGCGGACCACCGCAATGACCTGGTCACCGCACGACTGCGGCGGCTTGCCCGTCTCGGAGGGCTGCACGTCCCGCTCGCTGACCTCAAGGCCGTCTCCGTAGCTGAGCAGGTCCTCGAGCACCTGACCCAGCGCCGGGCTGACCGCCGAGAGGCCGAGCAGCCGACCGACCGACTCCGAGGAGGTCACGACCGCGTCCGCACCGCTCTGGTAAACGAGCGGCACATTGCCCTGCTCACGGACGGCAACCGTCACGAAGGCCTCCGGGTTGAGCTGACGTGCGGTCAGCGTCATCAACACCGCGGCGTCGTCTCGGTTGGCGGTGATCAGGACCTGTTTGGCCTCGGCCACCTCAGCACGCGTCATCACCTCACGACGGGTGCCGTCGCCAACCACGCAGGCGATGCCGTCCTCCTGGGCCTGGGCGACCGCCTCGGAAAAGGTGTCGATGACCACCACGCTCTCGGACTTGTAGCCCTTCGCCAGGAGGGTCTGCACGGCGGCACGCCCCTTCGTGCCGTAGCCGATGACGACGACGTGTTCGTGCATGAATCTCCTCCAGCGACGGGTCCGCAGCTGCTCTCGACCCTGACTGGCCAGCACCTCGAGCGTGGTGCCGACCAGCACGATCAGGAACGCCACTCGCAGCGGTGTGATGATCACGGCGTTGAAAAGGCGTGCGCTGGCGGTGACCGGCGTGATGTCACCGTAGCCGGTGGTGGTCATCGTGACGGTCGCGTAGTAGAGGCAGTCGAGCAGGCTGAGCTCGCCGTTGTCGCCGCCGTAGGCGTCGCGGTAGCCGTCCCTGTCGAGGTAGACGAGGACGACCACGAGGCCCAGCAGTCCGATCCCCAAGAGCATGCGCATCTGCAGCGCCCGCCACGGGGACTTGCTGGACTCCGGGAGCCGGATCCTGGGGGCGTCAGCCACGAGCGGAACTGTACGCAGCGCTGCACGACGGGCAGCGCACCCGCCTGCCCGCTGGCGCGGCGTCGATCAGGAGGCGTGCTGCAGGTGCAGCACCCGCGTCAGCCGGGTCACCGCGAGCGTGCGGCGCAGCCTCGGGTGTGCACGCAGCACCACCAGGTGGTGACCGCGGCGGTGGGACCGCTCGTGCGCGGCGGCCAGCAGCGCGAGCCCCAGCCGGTCGACCCACTCGACATCGGCAAGGTCGAGCCGCACATCGGTCTCGGCATGGTCGATGGCGTCGAAGAGCACCCGGCGGGCGTGGGCCACCGAGACGCCGTCGAGGCGCTGCAGTCGCACGATCATCAGGTCCTCGTCCACTGTCTCCCCACCCCCTCTCTCTGAACAGACGCATCACACCCGCAAAGGGTTGCCGTCAACCGTCAAGAGGTATGCAGCGACACGCCGGTGATCTCGGCATTCGTCGCTGACCGAGGTCAGGGGGGGTCATCTGGCCGACCGGCCAGCTGGCTCAGTCCGGATAGCTGAAAAACCCGTTCCCGGTCTTGCGTCCGAGATCGCCGGCCTCGACCATCCGTGACAACAGCTCGGGCGGGAAGAACTTGGCGTCCCCGGTCTCGGCGTAGATGTTGGACGTGGCGTGATGCAAGATGTCCACGCCGGTGAGGTCGGTGGTCGCGAGCGGCCCCATCACGTGCCCGAAGCCCAAACGGCAGGCGAGGTCGATGTCCTCGGCCGAGGCCACCCCGGACTCGTACAGGGCGACCGCCTCCATCACCAGCGCCGTGACCAGCCTGGTGGTGACGAAGCCCGCGACGTCGCGCTCGACGACGATGCACGTCTTGCCGGTCCCCTCCGCGAACGACCGGGCCACCGCCAGCGCCTCGTCACTGGTCTTGTGGCCGCGGACCAGCTCGCACAGGCTCATCATCGGCACCGGGGAGAAGAAGTGGGTGCCGACGACCCGTTCTGGGCGCCCGGTGACGGCCGCGATCGACGTCACCGGGATGGCGGAGGTGTTGGTGGCCAGCACGGCGGTCTCTGTGCAGATCTGATCCAGGGCACGGAAGACCTCGTGCTTGACGTCGATGCGTTCGAAGACTGCTTCGACGACCAGCTCAGCCTCGGACGCGACGTCGAGATCGGTGGTCGTCGTGATCCGGCCCAGCGCGGCCTCCTGGTCGTCGCCGTCGATCCTGCCCTTGGTCACCATCCGTGCCAGCGAGCTCTCGATGACGGCCCGGGCGCGGTCGAGTGCGGTGCCGGACACGTCGCGCAGGGAGACGTCCCAGCCCGCGACGGCGGCCACCTGGGCTATGCCCGACCCCATCAGCCCCGCCCCGACCACACACAGCCTGCCGGCCATCGCACGCCTCCCGTTCGTTGACTTCGCACTCCGGCGGTCCGACCCGCGGCGGCAGCGTAGCCACGACGGACCGCCGGCCGCACACCCGGTCTGCGCGGGCTGCCCCGCAGCTCTCGTGGGGGCACACTTGGCGTCGTGCCAGTCGCAGGGATCCCGCTCGTCGGGTCGTCGGGGATCGACTACGTCTACCTCCCGCTGGTGTCGGCGGTCGTGGTCGGCGTCCTGGCACTCGTCCTGCGCTGGTCGATGCAGTCCCGGTCCCGCCGGGGCGGCTCGCGGGTGGCCGACCCGGCGCAGGGCCTGCTCATCGGCGTGGTGTCGGCCAGCCCCGACGAGGCCGAGCGAATCCGCCGGCTGCTGACCGACGGTGGTCTGCGCGCCACCTCGCGGCCGCTGGCGTCGCGCCGTCAGGTGCTGGTGTGGCCCGACGACGTCGACGCGGCACTTCGGCTGGTTGCCGCCGACCACGACGGTCACCGCTGACCGCGCCGGGGTACGGTCAACCGATGGTCAACCTCACCCGTATCTACACCCGCACCGGCGACGGTGGCAGCACCCGCCTCGGTGACATGAGCGAGGTGCCCAAGACCGACCTGCGGGTGGCGGCGTACGGCGACGTGAACGAGGCGAACGCGCACCTCGGCGTCGCGATGGTCCTCGGCCAGCTCGACGACGACGTGCTGACCGTGCTGCTCCGGATGCAGAACGACCTCTTCGACGTGGGAGCAGACCTGGCGACGCCGGTGGCCGAGGACCCGCAGTTCCCGCCGCTGCGGGTGCGCGCCGAGGAGGTCGAGCGACTCGAACGCTGGTGTGACCACTACAACGAGGCGCTGGAAAAGCTGCGGTCGTTCGTGCTGCCCGGGGGAACCGCGGGATCGGCGTTGCTGCACGTGGCCACCACCGCGCTGCGCCGGGCGGAGCGGTCGACGTGGGCGGCGATGGCCGAGCACGGCGACGCCATGAACCCGATCGCCGCGCGCTATCTGAACCGGGCCAGCGACCTGCTGTTCATCCTGGCCCGCCACGCCAACCGCAGCGAGGGTGACGTGCTCTGGAAGCCGGGCGGCGAACGCGACGCCGCACCGGCCCCTCAACCGCCGAGGCGGGGATCGGGCGGGGCAGCCTCCAACCAGGCCAACAATCCGGTGTAGCTGTCGCGGCTCAGCGCGACCTCGACGTCCTGCTCGAACGTACGGGTGGCGACAACCACGTGGCCCGTGAACAGCGCATAGGCCTCCGATCCCTCCGGGGTGCGGCGGTCCCCCAGCCGCATCGCTCGCCGGTCGAACACCCGCTTGGGTCGCAGCGACAGCGAGAAGACCCGAAACCACTCCACCCGGTCACCGCGGTATCGCCCCACGCCGAGGGTCCAGCCCCGGCTACCCCGCCTGGGATGGGTCCGCACGCTCATGTCGAACGTGGGCTCACCGTTGGTGAGCCACCGCCGCCGGACGATCAGGCCCAGGAAAACCACCGCCGCCAGCAGAAGCAGCACGCCAACGACGTCAAGGACCACCTGCCACCACGGCATCGCCCGGCCCTGGCTGCACCCCCGACGGAGGCGTCAGCCGGCTCTCTCGACCGCGTTGACGCGTGCCTCGGCCCACCGGCGGAGGCGAGCGGCCTCCTGGTCGTCCACGGAGTCGTCCGACCCGCGCTCTGCTTCCTGGCGCGCCTGCCCGGCGTCGATGTCGGTCGCCAGCAGTGCCTGCTCCGCGAGGATCGACACCCGGTTGTCGGCCACGGACAAGAAGCCGCCGTCGACCGCCGCGACCTGGGTCTCGCCCCCGTCGACCCGGATCAGGACGGCACTCTCCTCGAGCACGGACAGCACCGGGGCGTGGTCGGGCATGATGCCGATCTCACCGTCGGTGGTGCGCGCCAGGACGAAGGTGGCCTCGCCCGACCAGACCAGCTCGTCGGCTGCCACCAGCTCGACCTGCAACGGGGACTCGGCCATCAGAGGTCCTTCTGGATCTCGTCCCACTTGCGGTCGACGTCGTCCAGGCCGCCGCACATGAAGAACGCCTGCTCGGCGACGTGGTCGTAGTCGCCGTCGCAGATCTTGGTGAATGCCTCGACGGTGTCCTCCAGCGGGACGGTCGAGCCCTCGAGGCCGGTGAACTGCTTGGCGACGTAGGTGTTCTGCGACAGGAACCGCTGGATGCGGCGTGCCCGCGAGACGACGACCTTGTCCTCCTCGGACAGCTCGTCCACACCGAGGATGGCGATGATGTCCTGCAGCTCCTTGTTGCGCTGCAGGATCGACTTCACGCGGGTGGCGGTGTCGTAGTGGTCCTTGCCGATGTAGCGCGGGTCCAGGATCCGCGAGGTCGACGTCAGCGGATCCACCGCCGGATAGATGCCCAGCGAGGAGATCTCGCGAGACAGCTCCGTGGTGGCGTCCAGGTGCGCGAACGTGGTCGCCGGCGCCGGGTCGGTGTAGTCGTCAGCAGGGACGTAGATCGCCTGCATCGAGGTGATCGAGTGACCCCGGGTGGAGGTGATGCGCTCCTGCAGCACGCCCATCTCGTCGGCCAGCGTCGGCTGGTAGCCGACCGCTGAGGGCATCCGCCCGAGCAGTGTGGACACCTCCTGACCGGCCTGGGTGAACCGGAAGATGTTGTCGATGAACAGCAGCACGTCCTGGTTCTGCTCGTCGCGAAAGTACTCGGCCATCGTCAGCGCCGACAGCGCCACCCGCAGCCGGGCGCCGGGCGGCTCGTCCATCTGACCGAACACCAGGGCGGTCTGGCCGATGACCTCGGAGTCGGTCATCTCCGTGATCAGGTCGTTGCCCTCGCGGGTGCGCTCACCGACGCCGGCGAACACCGAAACGCCCTCGTGGTCACGCGCCACGCGGGCGATCATCTCCTGGATCAGCACGGTCTTGCCGACCCCGGCACCACCGAACAGGCCGATCTTGCCGCCGAGGACGTACGGGGTCAGGAGGTCGATGACCTTGATGCCGGTGTGGAACATCTCGGTCTTGGACTCGAGCTGGTCGAAGGACGGCGACTTGCGGTGGATGGACCAGCGGTCCTCGACATCGAGGGACTCGCCCTCGGTGAGGTTGAGGCAGTCGCCGATGGTGTTGAACACGTGGCCCTTGGTCACGTCACCCACGGGGACCGTGATCGACGACCCGGTGTCGGTGACGGACGTACCTCGTACCAGCCCGTCGGTGGGCTGCATCGACACCGCGCGGACAATACCGGCGCCGATGTGGTGTTCCACCTCGAGCGTGAGCAACCTCGTCTCGTCGGCCAGCTCCACCTCGACCTGCAAGGCGTTGTAGATGTCGGGCATCTGGTCCGACGAGAACTCGACGTCCACGACGGGGCCGATCACCCGGGCGACCCGACCGGTGCCGGTCGTGGACTCGTCGGTCTGCTCCTGGTCCTCGGCTGCGTCCTGGTCCTGCTGCTCGTCCACGTTGGCTGTCATGGTCCCTCACTCACTCCCGGCGTTGGCGTCGGCGAGCGCGTTCGCGCCGCCGACGATCTCGCCTATCTCCTGGGTGATCCCGGCCTGCCGCGCCTGGTTGGCGGTCCGGGTGTACTGCTGGATCAGATCCTCGGCGTTGTCGGTTGCGGACTTCATGGCCCGCTGCCGGGCCGCGAGCTCCGAGGCTGCGGCCTGGAGCAGGCAAGCATAGATGCGACTGTTGACGTAGCGGGGCAGGAGCGCGTCAAGCACCTCACTCGCCGACGGCTCGAACTCGTACAGCGGGAGGATCTCGCCCTCATCGGCCGGCTCCTCACCCTCGACCACCTCGAGCGGCAGCAGCCGGATCACGTCCGGCTCCTGGACGAGCATGCTGCGAAAGCGCGTGAAGACGACGTGCACCTCGTCGACTTGCCGCTCGACCTCAAGCTGCTCGGGATCGACGTCGCCACCGGACAGGTCGTCCCCGGAGCTGTCGGAACCGCCCAGGAAGGCCTCGACGAGCGCAGTGCCGATGGTGCGTGCGTCCTCGTACTCCGGCTTGTCGGAGAATCCGGTCCAGCTGTCAGCGATCTCGCGCTGGCGGAAGGTGTAGTAGCCCAGCCCCTTGCGTCCGCTCACGAAGAGCTCCACCTGCTTGGACTCGCCGCGTAGCTTCTCCACCAACCGCTCGGCCTCCCTCAACACCGCGGAGGAGTACGACCCGGCAAGACCGCGGTCGCTGGTCACGACGAGCACCGCCGCACTCTGGGGGTCGGGGTGCTCGGTGGTCAACGGGTGGTCCACGTCGGAGAACGTGGCTACCGCGGACACCGCACGGGTCAGCTCCCGGCTGTAGGGCAGGGCCGCGGTGGCACGTTGCTGCGCCTTGATGATGCGCGACGCAGCGATCAGCTCCATGGCCCGGGTGATCTTCTTGGTCGCCTGGGTCGACTTGATCTTGGCGCGGAACTCACGCAGCGATGCCGGCACGATCAGCCCCGCTTCTGCTTGACGATCTGCTCCTGGTCGACGTCCTCGTCCTCCAGGGCGTCGAACTCCTCCTTGCCCGCCTTGATCGACGAGCCGTCGGAGGTCTGGAACTGGTCGGAGAAGGCGTTGTAGGCGTCCTCCGCCGACGAGGCGGCGGCGTCGTCGAAGTTGCGCGACTCACGAATGCCGTCCAGCAGTCCCCCGTGCTCGCGGCGGACGTAGTCGAGGAACTCAGACTCGAACCGAGGCACGTCGTCGGTGGGAACCGGGTCCAGCTTGCCGGTGGTCGCCGCCCACATCGAGATCGTCTGCTCCTCGACGGTGAACGGTGAGTACTGCGGCTGCTTGAGCAGCTCCATCAGCCGCTGGCCGCGGTCGAGCTGGCGACGAGATGCAGCGTCCAGGTCCGAGGCGAACATCGCGAACGCCTCCATAGCGCGGTACTGCGCGAGGTCGATCTTCAGGGATCCGGTGACGTTCTTCAGCGCCTTGGTCATGGCGGCACCGCCCACCCGGGACACCGAGGCCCCGACGTCGATGGCCGGCCGCTGGTTGGCGTTGAACAGGTCGGACTGGAGGAAGATCTGACCGTCGGTGATCGAGATGACGTTGGTGGGGATGTAGGCGGAGATGTCGTTGGCCTTGGTCTCGACGATCGGGAGCCCGGTCATCGAGCCGGACCCCATCTCGTCGGACAGCTTGGCGCAGCGCTCCAGCAGGCGGCTGTGCAAGTAGAAGACGTCACCGGGGTACGCCTCGCGGCCCGGCGGCCGGCGCAGCAGCAGCGACACCGCGCGGTAGGCCTCGGCCTGCTTGGACAGGTCGTCGAACACGATCAGGACGTGCTGGCCCTGGTACATCCAGTGCTGGCCGATGGCCGAGCCGGTATAGGGGGCGAGGTACTTCATGCCGGCCGGCTGCGAGGCCGGGGCCGCGACGACCGTGGTGT
>JBBSMN010000021.1:0-22667 GCA_038233135.1 Propionibacteriales bacterium | reverse complement strand
TGCGGCCGCCTCCCGCCGCCGGCCGCAGGCTCCCCTTTGGCCGGGCGGGGGGGCCCCCCGGGCCCCGGCCGCCCGCGCGCCCGGGCCCCCGGGGGGGGGGCGGGGGCGGCCGGGGGGGGGGGGGCCGCCGGGACGGCGAGTTGCGTTGCCTCGGCGACGGCCACCTCATAGGGCAGCGAGCGCCCCAGTTCCAGGGTGGCGTCGTAGGCCGAGCGCGGCAACGACGTGAACGGCGCCGAGCGCCGGACCAGGTGGTAGAACGCGTCGGCGTCCCAGCTGTCCACTGCGGTGGTGGCTACCACCTGCTGCGCCAGGACGTCGAGGGGGTTGGTCGGCACCCGCAGCGACTCGATGGCGCCCAGCCGCATCCGCTCGACCGCGACGGCGGTGTGCACCAGGTCGCTACGGTGCTTGGGCAGCAACACCCCGCGTGAGACCTCGCCGACCTGGTGCCCGGCCCGGCCGACCCGTTGCAGCCCGCTGCCCACCGATGGTGGTGCCTCGACCTGCACGACCAGGTCGACAGCGCCCATGTCGATGCCCAGCTCGAGGCTGCTGGTCGCCACCACGCATGGCAGCCTGCCCGACTTGAGGTCGTCCTCGATCAGCGCCCGCTGCTCCTTGCTCACCGACCCGTGGTGTGCGCGGGCGAGCAGCTGGCCGGCCCCGAGCGACTGGCCGCTCTGGGCCATCACCTGGGCGGGGATCTCGTCGGCATCGTCGAGCGGGACGCCGGCGCGGTCGGCTGCGATCTCGTTCAGCCTTGCGGTGAGCCGCTCGGCCAGCCGCCGGGAGTTCGCGAACACGATGGTGGATCGATGGTCGCTCACCAGGTCGACGATGCGCTCCTCGACATGCGGCCAGATCGACGTCGAAGCCGGCTGCCCGCCGCTCGGGGGACCGTCGGTGTCCGGGCTCGTGGTGGTGCCCAGCTCACCCATGTCCTCGACCGGCACGACGACACCGAGGTCGAACCGCTTGTCGCTGGGGGGGTTCACCACCGTGCACGGTGCGGTGCCGGCGACGAACCGTGCCACCTCGTCGGTCGGGCGCACCGTCGCCGACAACCCGATGCGCTGGGCCGGCGCGTGGAGCAGTGTGTCGAGGCGCTCCAGCGACAGCGCCAGGTGTGCTCCGCGCTTGGTGCCGGCAACCGCGTGCACCTCGTCGACGATGACGGTGTGCACGCCCCGCAGGGACTCGCGTGCCCGTGAGGTGAGCACGAGGAACAGCGACTCCGGGGTGGTGATCATGACGTCCGGTGGTCGGGCCGTCAGCTGCCGCCGTTCGCCGGCCGGGGTGTCACCCGTACGGATGCCGACGCGGACGTCCGGAGCGGGCAGGTTCAGCCGCTGCGCCGCGTGCCGGATGCCGGCGAGTGGGGCGCGCAGGTTGCGTTCCACGTCGACGGCCAATGCCTTGAGCGGCGAGATGTAGACGACCCGGCACCGCTGCCCCGGGTCGGCGGTCGCCGGCGCGGCCCCCAGCCGGTCGAGCGCCCAGAGGAAGGCTGCCAGCGTCTTGCCCGACCCCGTGGGCGCGACGACCAGCGTGTGCTCGCCGGTCGAGATGGCGTCCCAGGCGCCGATCTGCGCCACGGTTGGGGCTGCGAACGCCCCGGTGAACCAGCTGCGGGTCGACGCCGAGAAGCGCCCGAGCACCTCGGCTGCGTCGGGGGGCGCTGCCGGCTGGACCGACCGACGTGAGCTCACCCGCAGAGTGTGACCGACGGCGCCGACACCGTCGCGGCGAGAAGTGGGCCGGGTCAGCGGATGCGCACCTTCGACCAGCTCTGCCCGTCGTCGGTCGTGTGCAGGAGCGTGCCTCGGAACGTGGCCAGCCAGCTCTTGTCCGAGGCCCGGAAGGTGTAGTCGTCGCGCGGCAGCTCAAGTCCTGAGGCAGACCCCGACAGCTCGCTGGACCTGCCCCGCTCGTCGACCCGGAAGACCCGCTCGCCCACCGCGGCTACGGCGCTGCCGTCGCCCCATGCGCCGAGCCCCGCATCGGTCGCGGCAGGCAGGTCGGCGCGCACCCAGGCCGCATCGCCCAGTCCGTCGACAGGCGCGGTGGCGAGGACGCTGGTGGAGCCGCCGTGGCACAGGTACCAGATGCTGGTCCCGTCGCTCGCAACCAGGGGCGTTCGGCTGCCGCAGGGTGCGTCGACCCGCACCCAGTCGGAGTCTGTCGTGCGCACGACCACGGCGACCGGGTCGGACGAGTTCGCCGCGGTGACCGTCGCCCCGAGCGTGTCACCGCCGGCGAACGGGGCACCCAGCTGCTCGTCGGCGTCGACCGGCGGGTCGGCCGGAGCCCACGAGTCGGATCCCACCGGGGATGTCACCAGCGCCGGCGCGCCCGGTCCGTCGAGGACGAGCACCGACTCGTCCGCCCCCGTGGCCAGGCCCCGGACGGGGCGGTCCGCTGCCAGGTCCACTGCCTGCCAGGTCTGCCCGGCGTCGTGACTGGTTGCCGCGCCTGAGCCGGCCACCACCACGTCGCGACCGTTGTCGGCGACGCCGAGGTGCCTGATGTCATCGATCACCGGCTCGCCGGAGGTCGTCTCGGGCGAGCGCGTACGCCAGGTGGCGCCGTTGTCGGTGCTGTGCTTGATGACCGGGCACAGCGTGGCTCGGCCGCAGTCGGGCGATGCCAGCGCCCATACCGACTTGTCGTCGGGCACCTCCAGCTCGTAGACCGCGAGCGGCCCCGCCCCGAGCTGGGGCTCGGAGGTCCGCTGCGTGGACGGGGGTGCGGGCGCGGACGTGGACCCGCCCTGCGCGACCGGGGCGTCGGACGGCTCCATGTCCCCCACAACCGTGGTCATTCCCGCGACGACGATGCCGACCGCTGCCAGCGCACTCGCCGCCACGCCGGCCGTCCGCCGTGCGCGCCGCCGGTGGCTGCCGGTGTGCACCCGGGCCAGGAAGTCGTCCGCGTCCACCGCGCGCGGGTCACCGCCCAGGGTGCCGCCATGCCGGAACGCCGCGCGCAACGCCTCCCGGTCCGGCGCGTCGTCGAGGTCGTGGTCGCTCATCTCGCCCCCTCGGACCGGGCGGGCAGCTGCGCGCGGAGCTTGGCCATCCCCTTGGACGCCTGGCTCTTGACGGTACCGGTCGAGCAGCCCAGGACGCGGGCGATCTCCGCCTCGGACAGATCCTCGTAGTAGCGCAGCGCCAGCACTGCCCGCTGGCGTGCTGGCAGCGTCTGCAGCGCGCGCCACAGATCGTGGTCACGGTGCTCGTCCACATGCACGACGTCGGGCGGCTCGTCGGTGACAGTCTCGCGGCGAAGCCGCCGCCAGACGCTGATGTTGCGGTTGACCATGACCCGGCGCACGTACGCGACCGGGTCATCCCGGTCGTCCAGCCGGGACCACGCGAGCATCGTGCGTTCGAGGGCGTCTTGCACGAGGTCCGCCGCCGCCTCGTTGTTGCCGGTCAGCACCCGGCCGAAGCGCAGCAGCTCGGGCAGCCGGGCCCGGACGAAGGCGTCGAAGCAGAACGCCGCCTCCGCCGATGTCGCCTCGCCGTCGCCGGCGGTCGCATCGCTGCGGCCGCCGATAGCCGAGTCCATAAGTGTTCCCGCCGTGTCGACGACCCGTCCGGTCCCGGAACTCCCCCGAGATGGGGAATGGAGACCGGGGAATCCTGTCACACCGGGTGCTGCCGGAGCGAGCAACGCGAGTGCACTCACCTCTGTTTCACGTTTCAACTCTGCGATCGGTTGCCCGCGGGTCGGTGGCCGGGTCCGCGTGTCGCCGTCGGCAGGGAACTCGATGGCGGTCTGTCGGTGCTGCTATCTAGGGTTGCCGGCGTGAGTGCGAACAGTGTCGAGCATGCTGAGGGCCGTCCGATCCCGCAGGGGACGCGGCTCGACGCGCTGGTGGAGGCGCGCGGGCTGCGCAAGTCGTACGGGTCGCTGGAGGCCGTGCGCGGCATCGACGTGACCGTGCACCGGGGTGAGACGTTCGGTTTCCTCGGGCCTAACGGTGCCGGCAAGTCCTCCACGATGCGCATGATCGCCGCCGTGTCCACGGCCAGCGGCGGCTCGCTGCGCGTGCTCGGCATGGACCCGGCCGTCGACGGGCCGGCGATCCGGTCCCGCCTGGGGGTCTGCCCGCAGGACGACACGCTCGACTCCGAGCTCACCGTCCGGGAGAACCTGCTGGTCTACGGGCGGTTCTTCGGGCTGTCGCGCGCAGAGGTGGCCCGGCGCACCGACGAGCTGCTCGGGTTCGTCCAGCTGAGCGACCGAGGGGGCGCCCGGGTCGAGCAGCTGTCCGGCGGCCTCAAGCGCCGGCTCACGGTGGCCCGCTCGCTGATCAACCAGCCCGAGCTGCTGATGCTCGACGAACCCACCACCGGTCTGGATCCGCAGGCGCGCCACCTGCTCTGGGATCGCCTGTTCCGCCTCAAGCAGCAGGGCACCACGCTGCTGCTGACGACGCACTACATGGACGAGGCCGAGCAGCTGTGCGACCGACTCGTCGTCATCGACGAGGGCGTCATCGTCGCCGAGGGTTCGCCGGCGCAGCTGATCGGAGACCACTCGAGTCGGGAGGTATGCGAGCTGCGCTTCGGTGCCGACGACCACGACGGTGTTGCCGCTCGTATCACCCACCTCGGTCAGCGGGTGGAGGTGCTGCCCGACCGGCTGCTCGTCTACGCCGACGACGGCGAGGCCGTCGTCCAAGCCGTGCACGACCTGGGTGTGGTCCCGCGCAGCACGCTGGTGCGGCGCAGCACCCTCGAGGATGTCTTCCTCCGGCTCACCGGTCGGTCGCTGGCCGAGTGATGACACCAGTGATGACCCAGTGATGACCGAGTGATGACCGAGTGATGACCCAGTGACGGCCCAGTGATGACACAGCCGACGGTGCGCCCGGATCGCCAGCCCGCACCCACCGGGTTGGTCTGGCGTCAGCTCGACCACTGGTGGATCCGTTGGCGCCGCACTTGGCGTGGCAGCGCGATCACGACGTTCCTGCTGCCGATCCTCTACCTGCTCGCGATGGGGGTGGGCCTCGGGGCGTACGTCGATGAGGGCGGTGGGCGAGCCTCGCTCGGCGGTGTCGACTATCTCGACTTCATCGCCCCGGGCCTGCTGGCCACCTCGGTGATGCAGACGGCGGTCGGTGCCTCGACCTGGCCGGTGATGGGTGCGATCAAGTGGGACAAGACGTACTTCGCGATGATCGCCAGCCCCCTTCGCACCCGTGACGTGCTGCTGGGCAACCTCGGCTTCGTGGCCGCGCGGCTCGCCCTGACCGCGTCGGTCTTCTGGCTGGTGCTCGCCCTGTTCGGGGTCGTGGTGCTGCCGTGGGCGCTGCTCGCGGTGCCCGCGGGGGTGCTGATCGGCATGGCCCACGCGACGCCGCTGTTCGCGTTGTCGGCCCGGCTCGAGCGCGAGACCGGCTTCATGCTCGTCTACCGCATCGGCGTCGTGCCCATGTTCTTGTTCTCCGGGGCGTTCTTCCCGATGTCGCAGCTGCCCGGTCCGATCCAGTGGTTGGCCGAGCTGCTGCCCCTCTATCACGGCGTCGAGCTGGTGCGGGGGCTCACGCTGGGCCGGCCCGACCTGCTGGCCGACCTCGGCCACATGGCGTACCTGCTGTTGTGGTGTGCCGTCGGCTTTATGCTCGCCGACCGGGCGCTGGCGCGCCGGCTGGGCGGCTGAGCGGTGAGCGACGCCATCGTGCGACCCCCGCTGGGCCGGTTCGCCGCCCAGCACCTGGTCGGGCGCAACTACCTGGTCTACCGGCGCGACTGGGTGGTGTTCGTCACCGGCTTCCTCGAGCCGCTGCTCTACCTGCTGTCGATCGGCCTCGGCATCCAGCAGCTGGTGGGCGATTTCGTGCTGGCCGACGGCACCCGGGTCTCCTACACCGAGTTTGTGGCGCCCGCGATGCTGGCGGCCTCGGCGATGAACGGCTCGCTGTTCGACGCGACGTTCGGGGTCTTCTTCAAGCTCAAGTACGAGAAGGTGTACGACGCGGTCCTAGCCACCCCGTTGCGGCCGGTGGACGTGGCCGTCGGCGAGCTGGTCTGGTCGCTGTTGCGCGCGGCGGTCTACGCGGCCGCATTCGTGGCGTTCATGGCGCTGCTGGGGCTGACCAGCTCGTGGTGGGCGCTGCTGGCGCCGCTCGCCGCCGTCGTCATCGGCTACGCGTTCGCCGGCGCCGGCATGGCTCTGACCACCTGGATGCGCAGCTGGCAGGACTTCGACTTCATCACGCTGGCGGTGCTGCCGATGTTCTTGTTGTCGGCCACCTTCTTCCCGTTGGACCGATACCCCGACGGTGCGCAGTGGCTGGTGCAGCTGACGCCGCTCTACCACGGCGTCGTGCTCTGCCGAGGGCTCACGACCGGCACGGTCGGGGTCGAGATGCTCGTGGCGGTGGGCTACCTGCTGGTGCTCGGCTCCATCGGCCTGGCTGTCGCGTCGCGCCGGCTGGGCACCCTGCTGCTGCGCTGATCCGCCCCCAAATCGCGGCGCGTAGGCACGACTCGGCTCGAGTGGCGCAACAACAACCTCGTACGGCCCAATTGCTGCCATCTTGCGCCACTCGACCGCGTGCGCAGTCCGGGTGCGGGTCGAGGGTCGCGGGGTACGGGCCGAGCTGGTGCTCAGGTGGCCAGGCCCCGCATCAGGTCGAGGAAACCGAGCTCGGCCGCGTTGTCGAGGAGCATCGCCTCGAACAGCGGCCGGGTGTCGTCCAACGCCCAGGAGAGTTGCCCGAACGCCTCAAGCGTGACCGTGCCGTAGAGCCGTGACCACTGGCGCAGGAACACGTAGCGCAGGCCGAGCGGGAGCGGCTCGAGTGCCTCCTCCTCAGACTCCTCCAGCTGCTGCCGGACATCGGCGTCCAGCTCGTCGTCGGCCGGGATGGGGAAGGGCCGCTCGCGCCACAGCTGGACGAAGACGTCACTGAAGGCGTTGCCAAACAGCTTCGCGCCCTGCTCGGTGCCAGTGCCCTCGTGATGTATCGCGGCCAGTGGGTTCGCGAAGAGCAAGCCGTACTCGAAGCGGTGCGCCAGCGCCCACTCGCGGAAGGCTCGGGCCATGGCGATCAGACGTGCGGGCGCCGCTTCGCCCGCCGGTTGGCTGGGTACGGCGTCGCGCGCAGCGACCAGCGCGCGCTCGAGCTCGGCGTACAACCGCTCGCCCAGCTGGTCCACCAGGTCGTCAAGGCTGCTGACGTACCGGTACAACGCGGGCGCGGTCAGTCCGACGTCACGCGCCACAGCCCGCAGCGTGAGCTCCTCGCCGCGGGCGACGATGCCGCCGGCCGCCTCGAGGATCTCGTCGGTCGTCTGCTGATGGATTCGCTGGCGCCTGTTGACAGCCGTCATGCCGAGCAGCATAGTGAACATCGTTCACCATAAACAATGTTCACAAACGTGACCTTCGTTCACGCAATGTTCACCGGGAGGCCGAGATGCACAGATGGGGACAGCTGATCACCCGCAGGCGCTGGGTGGTCCTGGTGGTGTCGGCACTGGTGGCGGTCCTGGCCGGCGTATGGGGGACCGGTGTGTTCGCCGCCCTGACCGACGGTGGCTTCGAGAACCCCGCCAGCGAGTCCGCACGTGCAGACGCCCAGATCGCCAAGAGCTTCGGCCGGCCCGACGCCGACGTGGTCGTGCTCTACACCGCCGCCGACGGCGCACCAGCGCAGTCGCCCGCCGTCGAGCGGGCGGTCGCCGACGTCGTGGACGGCCTACCCAGCGACGTGGTTGACAAGACGGTGACCCCGTGGACCCCGGGTGCCCAGGGCCTGGTCTCCGACGACGGCCGCACGGCGCTGGTAGCCATCACGCTGGCGGGCGCCGACGACGAGCAGCGCGCCGACGCCTACGAGGAGATCCGCGACGATCTGGACGCCGGGGGGCTCCGTACGGAGGTCGGTGGCGGCACCGCGGTCGGCAGCGACGTCGGCGAGCAGGTCGGCGCCGACATCGCTCGGGCCGAGTCGCTGACGATCCCGCTGGTGCTGCTGCTCAGCCTGTTCGTGTTCGGCAGCGTGGTCTCCGCGCTGCTGCCGGCCGCCATGGGCGGCATGGCCATCGTTGGCTCCTTCGCGGTGTTGCGGCTGCTCACGACGGTCACCGACGTGTCCGTCTTCGCCATCAATGTGATCATCCTGCTGGGTCTGGGCCTGGCCATCGACTACGCGCTGTTCATGATCAGCCGCTTCCGTGAGGAGCTCGACCACGGTCGAAGCACCCCGGACGCCGTGGCCGCCACGATGGCGACCGCTGGGCGCACCGTGGCCTTCTCCGGGCTGACGGTCACCGTGGCGCTGGCCTCGCTGATGCTGTTCCCGCAGACGTTCCTGCGCTCGATGGGGTTCGGTGGCATCGCCGCGGTGCTGGTCGCGATAGGCTTGGCGCTGACCGTCCTGCCCGCCCTGCTCGCCGTGCTGGGGCCCCGCGTGGAGCTCGGCCGCGTACCGTTCCTGCCCCGGGGTCGCCGCCGCGGCCGGCACGCGGCCGGCACCGGCAGTGCCGCCAGTGCCGACCGGGGCGCCTGGGCGCGGATCGCGGGCACGGTGATGCGGCGGCCGGTGGTGTTCCTCGCCGTCACCGTGGGTGGGCTGCTGGCGCTCGGGATTCCGTTCCTGCAGGTGCAGTGGACGAGCGTGGACTACCGGGTGCTCCCCGAGGGCACCGAGAGCCGCACGGTCGCCGAGCGACTCGAGACCGATTTCGCGGCGCGGCCGGGATCGGTGGCCTCGGTCGTTGTCGCCGGTGCCGACCGCGCGGGCGTCTCCGCGTACCAGGAGCGGCTGGAAGCTGTCGCCGGTGTGCGCGACGTGCAGACCGTGGACAGCGCCGGTGGCACGACGTTGGTGGAGGTCAGCTATGTCGAGCAGGCCCAGACCGAGCCCGCCCGCCAGCTCGTGCAATCGGTGCGCGCTGTGCCAGCACCGCCGGGCGCCAGCGTGCTCGTCGGTGGCGAGACCGCCGCGCTCATCGACCTGCTCGACTCGCTGACCGATACTCTCCCGTGGATGGCGCTCGTGGTCGTCGGGGCGATGCTGGTGCTGCTGTTCCTCGCCTTCGGCTCGGTGGTGCTGCCGGTCAAGGCCGTCGTCGTGAACGCCATCTCCGTGGTCGCCTCGTTCGGCGTGGTGACGTGGATCTTCCAGGACGGCAACTTCTCGGACACGCTCGGGTTCACCCCGCTGGGCGCGTTGGACGCCACCCAGCCGATCCTGATGCTGGCCATCCTGTTCGGGCTGTCGATGGACTACGAGGTGTTCTTGCTGTCCCGCATCCGCGAGCAGTGGGACCGGACGCACGACAACACTGTGGCGGTGGCGACGGGCCTGCAGCGCACCGGCGGGATCATCACCAGCGCCGCGTTGCTGCTCGCCGTGGTCATCGGCGCCTTCTCGACGTCAGGGATCGTCTTCATCAAGATGATCGGGGTCGGCATGCTGGTGGCGATCCTGCTTGACGCCACTGTTGTACGGGCGCTGCTGGTGCCGGCGGCGATGCGGCTGATGGGCACCGCGAACTGGTGGGCGCCGGGTCCGATGGCCCGGTGGTGGCAGCGTCACGGCTTCCGCGAGGGCGAGGAGGCCGCCGAAGACGCGGCTCCCACCCCGGCACGCTCGGCGGAGGACCGCATACTGGCGCGGTGAGGCACAGCGAGTTCTGGTCGCGCATGGAACAGCATCTCGGTGCCGGATACGCCCGCGTCTGGGCGCAGCAGCAGGTGCTGGGCCAGCTCGGTCACCGCACCGTCGAGGACGCGCTGAAGGCTGGTGAGCCGCCCCGGCGCGTGTGGCGCGCGGTGTGGGAGGCGCTCGAGCTCCCCGCCTCCGAGCGTTGAGCGGCCGGCGGCGCGGTGCGACCTACCAGGTGAAGCGCAGCACGCTGCTGATGACCAGTGCCCACCCCGCCTGCGCCATGAGCCAGCGGCGCCGGTCGCGGGCGTCGAGCCAGGCCGCCAGCGGCACCAGCCAGAGCATGAACGGCAGCCAGATGCGCTCGACCTCCGACTTGGACAGGCCGGACAGGTCCGCGGCCGCGATGGCCGTCGCCCCGCCCAGGGCCAGCCACCACGCCGGCGTCCAGTCGATGGCCCGCCGCCGGATGACGGTGACGGCCCGGCCGACGGCGGCGACGACCGCGGGGCCGACGCAGAACGACACCACGGCCAGGTTGGCCCAGAACCAGTAGGTGTACGCCCGGTTGCGTGCGATGCCCATGTAGTAGCGGTGGACCAGCCGCTCTTGCCCCTCCAGCCACCAGAAGCCGAGCGCCGCGAAGACGCCGACCACCACCAGCGCTCCGAGCACTGCCGGCAGCAGGGGTCGCACCGAGCGCCCGGCAGCCAGCACAGCCAGTGCGAGCGCGCCGGCCAGCAGCAGCCCGTACGACAGGTTGATGCCCACGCCGAGCACGAGCCCGGCGGCCGCGCCGAGGACGGCCGCTCTGGGCCAGGTCGGTGCCACCGTGGCCGCGGCCAGCACGGCCAAGCCCCACGCGGCGACTGCCATGAAGACGCCGTCGGCAGACACCACGGACCAGGCGACCAGTGGCGTCAGCACCAGGAACGGGGCGACGACCCGTGCGCGGGCCTCGTCGCCGAGGATGCGTAGCGTCACCAGCACCGCAACGATCGCCGTCGACCCCAGGGCCGTGATGACGACACCGCCCCAGAGCGGGCCACCGAGGCCCAAGCGGTCGAGCCACAAGAAGCTGAGGAACGTCAGCGGCGGGTGTGCGGCAACGTGGGTGACCCACTGCTCGTCGCCTCGGATGTCGACGCGGTCGAGGAAGGTGGGGATCAGCGTGCTGAGGTCGTCGACGCGTGGGACATCGACCAGATACTCGTGGTCGTTGGTGAGTGGCTTGGTGATGCCCGACCAGCCGCGGATCAGCGCCAGCCCGGCCGACCAGGTGAGGCCGGCCAGCCAGGTCGTCAGCAACAGCCGGCGCCAGGTCAGTCGTTCAGCCAGGCGCGGGCCGTGTGCCAGGACCAGCACGGCGACGGCGACGGCCAGCGGCAGGCCCGGACCGATCGTGGGGTTGATGAACGCCGACAGCGGCTCGAGCCAGGCGTGCACGTCACCCCACCAAGGGCCCCACTCCTCACCGGTGAAGGCCAGCACCAGCGCGGCGGCAGCGACCGAGAGCGCAGTCCACTCGGGCCGCCTGCCGGCGTGAGTGACCGCCACCGAACCGGGGTCGGAGGCGGGGGAGCGACTCTCGGCCGGCCCGGGAGCCCGCCCAGCAGCCGGCCCCGGTGCCGGCTTGCTCAAGAGACGTCGACCCCGATCGCCTCGCTGACCATCTCCCACAGCCGGGCGCGCTCGCCGGGCGTCTCGTTCTGCCAGGGGGCGTAGGCAAGCGGGCGGGGCCTCCGGTCGCTCCAGAAGACACCGCTGGCGCCGGCGACGACGGACCCACCAGGGGCGGCGACCAGCCACACCGCGGTGTCGGCGCCCTGCTCGCTCGTGCGCAGCATCGGCCCGATCACCCGGTGGAAGCCCGGCAGCGCATCGGCGATCCCAGGAGTGTCGGACCAGCCGGGGTGCATCGAGTGCACAGCGACATGGTCGACGCGCAGCCGGTCGGCCCACATCTGTGCGAGCACGACCTGCATCCGTTTGGTGCGGGCGTACGCATCACTGCCGGACCACTCGCGCTCGGTCGCCTCGACATCGTCGGTGGACAGCGGCCGGGTGTACATGCCGCCCGACGACATCCACACCACGCGGGCGTCGCCGTCGGCGACCAGCACCGGGCGCAGCAGGTGGGTGAGCAGCGACGGCCCGAGGACGTGGGTCGCGTACACCAGCTCGTGCCCCTGCGGGGACTCCTTGCGCTCGGGCGGCAGCACGCCCGCGTTGTGCACGAGCCCGTGCAGCTCATCGATGCGACCGGAGAGGTCACGGGCGTAGTCGCGGACGGAGTCCAGGTCACTGACATCGCAGATCTCGGTGACGAGGTCGACGCTCGGGCGGACCGTCGAGCGGATGTCGCGGGCCGCCTCATCGAGGCGGTCTTTGGTGCGCCCGACCAGGTGCACGGTCGCGCCGAGCCCGGCGCAGCCAGCGGCGATGGCCGCCCCGATCCCACCGCTCGCCCCGGTCACGACGACGTGCCGGCCGGCCAACGCGTCAGGTGGCGGGTCGGGGGGCCACCACGCCTGGCGCAGCACAGGCCCGAGACGGGAGTAGCCGAGGACCACCGACTTGTCCATGGCCCAGTCCACGATGGGTGAGAATCGCACGTCGTCCAGAGTAGTGGGCAGCACCGACCAGCGCCCTGGACTGCGGACCGCACTGGCAGACTCGGCGCTCGTGACCACACCTGCGGCCGTCCCGCGTGCCGACGTCGCCGTCATCGGGGGCTCGGGCTTCTACGAGTTCCTGGCCGACGTCACCGATGTCGCCGTCGAAACCCCGTACGGTGCGCCGTCAGCGCCGGTGTCGATCGGGCGCCTCGACGATCGGGCGGTCGCCTTCCTGCCCAGGCACGGCCGAGATCACGCCTATCCCGCCCACCGGGTCAACTATCGCGCGAACATGTGGGCACTGCGCTCGCTCGGCGTCGGCCAGGTGGTCGCCCCGTGCGCGGTCGGCAGCCTGCAGCCGGCGTTGGGACCCGGTGCCTTCGTCGTGCCCGACCAGCTCGTCGATCGCACCAGCGGCCGGGTGCAGACCTACTACGACTCGGGCGCCTGCCACGTCGGGTTCGCCGACCCGTACTGCCCCCGGCTGCGGGGGCACCTGCTGGACTCCGGACGCGCCCAGGGTGCGGAACTCGTCGACGGCGGCACGATGGTCGTCATCGAGGGCCCGCGCTTCTCCACCCGCGCGGAGTCGCAGTGGTACGCCGCGCAAGGGTGGTCGCTGGTCAACATGACCGGGCACCCCGAGGCGGTGCTAGCCCGCGAGCTGGCGCTCTGCTACGCCGCGGTGGCTTTGGTCACCGACGTCGACGCCGGTCTGGACGCCGAGCAGTCGGTCGACCAGGCGGAGGTGTTTCGGGTCTTCGGTGACAACACCGAACGGCTGCGCACCATGCTGCGCGCGGTGGTGACGGGGCTGCCCGGCGAGCGGGACTGCTCCTGCCCGCACGCCGTCGACGGCATGCAGCTGCCCGTGGAGCTGCCCGGCGGCCAGCCGTGAGGGTGCTGCTCACCGGGGCCGCAGGTTTCATCGGCGGCCACATCGCTGGGCTGCTCCGCCACGAGGGACATGACGTGGTGGCCCTCGACGCGATGTTGGACAAGGCGCACCTGCCCACCGCCGACCTGCCCGTGGGGGTGCAGCGGGTCGACGTCCGCGACGGCCACGCCCTGGACGACCCGCTCGTCGGCGTCGACGCCGTCTGCCACCAGGCGGCGATGGTGGGCAACGGGGTCGACGCGCAGGACCTGCCCGGATACGCCGCGCACAACGACCTCGGCACCGCCGAGCTGTTGGCGGCGATGGCCCGCGCCGGCGTCGACCGGCTGGTGCTGGCCTCCTCGATGGTCGTCTACGGCGAGGGCCGCTACGTCTGTGCCGAGCACGGTGACGTCCCGCCACTGCCACGTCGTGCGCCCGACCTCGATGGTGGCGTCTTCGACCCGCGATGCCCGCGGTGTGATGCCCTGCTGGGGTGGGCGCTGGTCGACGAGTCCGCTCCGATCCGCCCGCGCAGCAGCTATGCGGTGTCCAAGGTGGCCCAGGAGCAGTACGCCACCGCCTGGGCGACGCTCGAGGCCGGGCGTTGCGTGGCGCTGCGCTACCACAACGCCTATGGCCCGCACATGCCTGCCGACACCCCCTACTCGGGGGTCGCCGCAGTGTTCCGCTCGGCGCTCGAACGCGGTGCGGCTCCGAAGGTCTTCGAGGATGGTGGGCAGATGCGTGACTTCGTGCACGTCGACGACATCGCCCGCGCCAACCTGGCCGCGCTCGAGCGGGTGAGCGACCACGACATCGGCGTCACCGCGTACAACGTGTGCTCGGGGCAGCCACGCTCGATCGGTCAGCTGGCGGTGGCTCTGGCCGACGCTGTGGCAGGTCCTGCGCCGGTGACGACCGGCCAACACCGCGCAGCCGACGTCCGGCACGTCGTTGCGTCGCCCGCAGCTGCGGTTCAGGGACTCGGGTTCACCGCCATGGTCAGTCCCGAGTCGGGGTTGCGCGCCTTCGCCGACGCGCCGCTGCGGCCCACCCGGTGAGCGGCGCCGCGGGCGACGGCAGCCAGCCGGTGCGCTGCGATGTCGTGCTGCCCTGCAAGGACGAGGGTCCGGCCCTGCCGGCGGTGCTCGCCCGCATGCCGGCCGGCACGCGCGCGATCGTGGTCGATAACGGGTCGGTCGACGACACCGCCGCGGTGGCTCGCAAGCTGGGGGCGACGGTGGTGCACGAGGCGGCACCCGGGTACGGCGCGGCCGTGCACGCCGGCGTCCTGGCCGCGACCGCACCACTGGTCGGGGTGATCGACGGCGACGGCTCGCTGGACCCTCGGGACCTGGTGCGGCTGGCAGACCTTGTGGAGCGCGGGGAGGCCACGATGGCCGTCGGGCGTCGCCGGCCCACCGTGACCGGTGCTTGGCCGTGGCATGCGCGGTACGGCAACCAGCTGGTGTGCGCACGCGTTCGCCAGGTCACGGGCCTGCCGGTGCACGACATCGCGCCGATCCGCGTCTGCCGCACCCAGGACCTGCTTGATCTCGGCGTCGAGGACCGTCGCTTCGGCTACCCGCTGGAGCTGCTGCTGCGTGCCGGCCGGGCCGGCTGGACGGTCGTCGAGGTCGACGTCCCGTACGCCCGGCGGGCCGAGGGCACCCGCTCGAAGGTGTCCGGCAGCGTCCGCGGCACGCTCCGCGCGGCACGTGACTTCGCGGCGGTCCTGTCATGAACGGCGCGGTGCTCGTCGTGGCCAAGGCGCCGGTACCGGGTCTTGCCAAGACGAGGCTGGCTGCCGAGGTCGGACCCGCCGCCGCCGCCGACATCGCCGCCAGCGCGCTGCTGGACGTGCTAGACGCCGTACGGTCCAGCGGGGCGGCGCTGCTTGTCGCCATGACCGGCGACCTGTCCGCCTCGGCACGCCGGACAGAGGTGTCGGCGGCTCTCGTGGGTGTCGACGTGTTCGAGCAGCGCGGCACGACGTTCGCGGACCGGCTCGCAGCCGCACATGCCGACGCGCGGGTCCTTGTCGGGTCCGGGGGACCCGTCCTGCAGGTCGGCATGGACACCCCGCAGCTGACCGGCGCCTTGCTGTTTGACTCGTTGCGCACCGCGGCCGGCTGCGACGCCGTGCTCGGCCCGGCCGAGGACGGCGGCTGGTGGGGCCTCGCCGTCCGCGACCCCAACTGGGCCGCCGCGCTGCGAGCCGTACCGATGTCACAGCCCGACACCGGGTCGCTGACCGCCGCAGCACTGCGGGCCGCGGGTGCGCAGGTGACCAAGCTGCCGCCGCTGCGTGACGTGGACACCTGGGCCGACGCCGAGCAGGTGGCACGAGCGGCGCCGGGTGGTCGCGTCGCCGCGGCCGTGGCCGTGCTGGTGGCGCGGGCCGACGGACGTCGGCGTGTCGAGACCTGATCGAACAGGTGTTCGGGCTAGCGTGTCCACAGAGGACGGACCGCAGGGTCGTCGTCCACTGGCCAGGTTCCGCACGACCCACAGTGTCGGTGCCGGCACCTAGGTTCCTCGCAAGGACACTTCGATGCACGACACGACCCAAGGTGGGGCAATGGTTGCTGGAGACCGTGACAAGGCACTCGACACCGCGCTGGCGCAGATCGACCGGCAGTTCGGCAAGGGCTCGGTCATGCGACTGGGCGACGACGTCCGGGCGCCGGTGGAGGTGATCCCGACCGGGTCCATCGGCCTCGACGTCGCGCTCGGCATCGGTGGCCTGCCGCGCGGGCGGGTGGTCGAGATCTACGGGCCGGAGTCGTCGGGCAAGACGACCGTCGCTCTGCACGCGGTGGTCAGCGCCCAGCGTCAGGGCGGCATCGCGGCGTTCATCGACGCCGAGCACGCGCTCGACCCTGACTACGCCAAGCGTCTCGGCGTGGACACCGACGCGTTGCTGGTGTCGCAGCCCGACACCGGCGAGCAGGCGCTCGAGATCGCCGACATGCTGATCCGCTCCGGCGCTCTCGACGTCATCGTGATCGACTCCGTCGCCGCCCTGGTCCCACGAGCCGAGATCGAGGGCGAGATGGGCGACAGCCACGTCGGCCTGCAGGCCCGCCTGATGAGCCAGGCCCTGCGCAAGATCACCGGTGCCCTCGCCGGCGCCGGCACCACGGCGATCTTCATCAACCAGCTCCGGGAAAAGATCGGCGTGATGTTCGGGTGCTTCGCTTCCAGCACCCGCGTGGTCCTGGCGGACGGCAGCACCGAGCGGATCGGCCGCATCGTCAACAACAAGTTGCCGGTTGAGGTCTTGTCGTACGACCCGGCCACCGACTCGGTAGTGCCGCGAAGGGTCGTCAACTGGTTCGACAACGGGGTGGCCGACCACTTCTTGCAGTTCACCGTGGAGAAGTCCGGCGGCAACGGGCGATCGCAGTTCGCGTCAACACCCAACCACCTGATCCGCACTCCCGGGGGGTGGCGGGCGGCGGGCGAGCTGATGGCGGGGGATCGGGTGATCGCGACCGGGGAACACCTGCTGTCCGACCAGCAGTGGCAGGTCGTGCTGGGCTCGTTGATGGGTGACGGCAACCTGTCACCCAACCGACGAGGCCGCAACGGCGCTCGGTTCCGGCTCGGCCATGGGGCGGCGCAGGCCGCATACCTCGACTGGAAGGTGTCGATGCTCGGCAACATCGGCTGCTCCCGCCGGGTCGACGCCCGTGGTGCGGTGTTCGCCGACTTCCGTCCACTCCCAGAGTTGGGCGAGCTGCAACGCACCGTGTACTTCGGGGACGGCAAGAAGCACCTCACCTGGGACTACCTCAAGGCCATGACCCCGATGGCACTGGCCATCTGGTTCATGGATGACGGGTGCTTCACGGTGCGCTCCAGGGGCTTGCAGAAACGCACAGCCGGCGGCAGTGCACGCGTTGAGTTCTGTGTCGACTCTATGAGCGAAGGCTCTCGCGACCGGCTCGTCGACTACTTGCGTGACACCCACGGTCTGCAGACGTCGTGGCGGCGTGCGGGCACGGCCGGGAAGGCGGTGCTGACCTTTACGACGGCGGCCTCTCGTCTGTTTCTCGAGCTTGTCGCCGAGTGCGTGCACCCGAGCATGGACTACAAGCTACTGCCGGCACTGCGTGGTCGTTTTGGCGTGCAGCCGCAGTTTGTCGAGCCACAAACCCGACCGGTGCCGGCCAGGGTGCTCGACGTGCACGTCAAACCTCGGACGAAGTCGATGCACCGGTTCGACATCGAGGTCGAGGGCAACCACAACTACTTCGTCGACGGGGTCATGGTGCACAACTCTCCCGAGACGACGACCGGTGGCCGGGCGCTGAAGTTCTACTCCTCGATCCGGCTCGACGTCCGGCGCATCGAGACCCTCAAGGACGGCAACGAGATGGTGGGCAACCGCACCCGGTGCAAGGTCGTCAAGAACAAGATGGCCCCGCCGTTCAAGCAGGCCGAGTTCGACATCATGTACGGCCAGGGCATCAGCCGCGAGGGCGGCCTGATCGACATCGGGGTCGACGCGGGACTCGTCCGCAAGGCCGGCGCCTGGTACACCTACGAGGGCGACCAGCTCGGCCAAGGCAAGGAGAACGCCCGCACCTTCCTCCGCGACAACCCCGACCTCGCCGCCGAGCTCGAGAAGCGCATCAAGGAGAAGTACGGCGTCGGCGCGACGGTGGACGAGTCGGCACCCGACACGCCGCTCGAGCCGGCCGACGTGGACTTCTGAGACCGGTGGCCGACCAGCCCGCCGGTGGCGCGCCGCCGGCCGACCCCGACCAGGTGGCCCGACGGGTCCTGCTGCACCGACTGAGCGACCAACCGCGCAGCCGTGCCGAGCTGGCCACCAGCCTGGCCAAGAAGAAGGTCCCCGACGACGTTGCCACTCGCGTGCTTGACCGGTTCGAGGAGGTCGGGCTGGTCGACGACGCGGCCTTCGCCAGCGCCTGGGTGACCTCACGCCACCGCGGCCAGGGGCTCGGGCGGCGGGCGCGCGCCCACGAGTTGCGCCGCAAGGGCATCGACGAGGAGCTGGCACGGACAGCTCTTGTGGACGTTGACGACGCGGACGAGCGCACCGCCGCCGCAGCCTTGATCCAGCGCAAGCTGCCTGCCATGCGCCGACTTGACCGGGGCACTGCACAACGCCGGTTGCTCGGCATGCTTGCCCGCAAGGGGTACGGTCCGGCGGTCGCCGTGCCGGTCGTTCAGGTGGCGCTGACCGGATGGGGCGAGGGCGGCGCTGGCGACGGCACAGCGGATCCCTGAGTGGCGTGGTTGCTTGACCGGGTCGCGACGACCCACCTACGGTGATCCGACGAAGGCAAACCGGATGCCGCAGCGCGGCGTTTCACAGCAGCTAGTCAACGGCCCGGGCCATCGGGGCCTCTTAGGTAAATGCGCGGGGCGTGTCTACGTCGAGGATGCGCCCGATGGAGCAGGCGTCGGCCCTTCGTTGCTTCCGCAATGTGCGGAGCACGGCTGAGGGAGGCGTCATGTCCAGCGGTCTGGTGATGGTGGTCGCGCTGGTCACCTGCGCGCTGACGGTCGTCGTCGTCGGGGTGCTCGTCGTGCTCATGCGACGACTGCCGTCCACGCCGACCGCGCCCGCGCCAGCAACACCGGCCGTCGACCCCGAGACGCAGCGCCAGGAGACCGAGCTCGCCCGGCTCAGGGACGACATCGAGCGGCGCGAGCAGCGTCTGGCGGAGCGCGAGGACCGGCTTGCGGCGGATGTTCGCGAGGTCGACGAGCGCGCCCGAGAGATGTCGGCTCACCAGGAGGCGCTCGACCGGGATCGCGCCGCCCTGTCGGATCTTGAGGCCGCCCGTCGGGCCGAGCTGCAGCGGGTGGCCGGCATGGACGCCGCCGCGGCGCGGGCCGAGCTGGTCGCCGGACTGGAGCACGAGGCCAAGCTTGCCGCCGCGCACACCGTTCGCGAGCTCGAACGCGAGGCCCGGGAGGACGGCGAGGGTCGCGCACGGCGCATCCTCACCACCACGATCCAGCGGTTGGCGGCCCAGCAGACCTCGGAGTCCGTGGTGAGCGTGGTGTCGCTGCCCAGCGAGGACATGAAGGGTCGCATCATCGGCCGTGAGGGCCGCAACGTCCGAGCCTTCGAACAGATCACCGGGGCCAACGTCATCATCGACAGCACCCCGGACGCGGTGCTGGTCAGCTGCTTCGACCCGGTGCGGCGTGAGGTCGCTCGGGTCACCTTGCAGGAGCTGCTCAGCGACGGACGCATCCATCCCACCCGCATCGAGGAGGTGCACGCCCGCAGCGTGCGCGAGATCGACCGGCTCTGCCTGCGTGCCGGCGAGGACGCCGTCACCGAGGTTGGCATCACCGACCTCGATCCCGAGCTGGTGCGGACGCTGGGCCAGCTGCGCTACCGCACGTCGTACGGGCAGAACGTCCTCGCCCACCTGCTCGAGTGCAGCCACCTGGCCGCGCTGATGGCCGACGAGCTGGGACTCGATCGCGCGGTGTGCGCGCGGGCAGCACTGCTCCACGACATCGGCAAGGCGCTGACCCACGAGTCCGAGGGCAGTCATGCGCTGGTTGGCGCGGAGCTTGCAAGGCGCCACGGTGAGACCGCCGACGTGGTGCACGCGATCGAGGCACACCACAACGAGGTGGAGCCCCGCACGGTCGAGGCCATCCTCACCCAGGCTGCCGACGCAATCAGCGGCAGCCGACCCGGCGCGCGCCGGGAGTCCATCGAGGCCTACGTGCAACGCCTCACCACGTTGGAGTCCATCGCCGGCGCGAAGCCCGGGGTGGACAAGGTGTTCGCCATGCAGGCCGGCCGCGAGCTGCGCGTGATGGTGCAGCCGATGGAGGTCGACGACGTGCAGGCGCAGGTGCTGGCGCGCGACATCGCCAAGCAGATCGAGCAGGACCTGACGTACCCCGGTCAGATCAAGGTCACCGTCGTGCGGGAGTCTCGGGCCACCGAGATCGCGCGCTGACCGGTGCGGGTCAGGCGCCTACGTTGAGCTCGGCTTGCGAGCCCGTCGCGCGACCCATGCGCTCCTCGAGCCAGGTTGCGAAGCGCGACAGCGAGTAGTTCGCCACGATGAACATCGCCGCCAGCACGATGGCGACCGGCAGAATGTTGGTGAACTCGATCGAGATCGCACGTCCGACGTTGGTCAGCTCCTCATAGGGGATCACGTAGCCGAGCGAGGTGTCCTTGAGCGTGACCACACTCTGGCTGATGATGGCCGGCAGCATGATCTTGACCGCCTGCGGCAGCAGGATCAGCTGCATGACCTGGCCCTTGCGCAGGCCAAGAGCGTAGGAGGCCTCCATCTGGCCGCGAGGAACGGCGTTGATGCCGGCTCGGAACACCTCGGCCAGCACCGATCCGTTGTAGAGCACCAACCCGATGACGAGCGACCAGAACTTGCCGATGACATCGCTGTAGACCAGCGAGATCGCCAGGATCATCATCAGGACCGGAACGGCGCGAAAGAACTCCACGATCACGGTGGCCGGCCACCGCACCCAGGCATGGTTGGACAGCCGCGCGACGGCGAACAGGGCGCCGACAAGCACCGACAGTGCGATGGCGACCGCGGCCACTCGAAGCGTGGTGAAAGCCGCCTCCAGCAACGCCTGGACATAGACGGGCGTGACGAACGGCTCCCAGAGCTTCCCGTCGAGCTGGCCCTCGCTCCGCAGCTTGTAGAGGACCAGCGCGGCCAGGACCACCAAGATCACGATCGTGACGACGCTGGCGCGCCGTTGCCGGCGCAGCGCCTCGGGGCCGGGGACGTCGAACAGCACGCTGCTCACCGCGCCACCTCCAGCTGGCGCTCGACACCGCGTGCCGCGAGCGAGATCACCGCGACGATGAGCACGTAGCCCAGCGCCACGCCGACGAAGATGGCGTAGACGTCACCGGGGTTGTTGTTGATGAGGCCCCGCATCCGGTAGGTGGCGTCGGCGATGCCAAAGCCCGCGACCAGCGAGGTGTTCTTCGCCAGCGCGATGAACACGCTGGCCAGCGGGGGGACCACAGCCCGGAACGCCTGCGGCAAGACAATCAGCCGCAGTGACTGGCCGAACCCCATCCCGACCGAGCGTGCGGCCTCGGCCTGTCCGGAGTCGACGGCGTTGACACCGGAGCGAACGGCCTCACAGACGAACGCCGACGTGTAGAGGAAGAGCGCGAGGCTCGCCAGCCAGAACTGCGGCGGTCTGATCCCCAGCTCGGGCAGGCCGAAGTAGATGAGCAGGAACACGACCAGCAACGGGGTGTTGCGGAAGACCGTCACGTACGCCGTGCCCACCGCGCGCAGCGCCGGCACCGCCGAGACCCGGAACGCGCCGAGGAGCGTGCCCAGGGCCAGGGCGCCCAAGCCGGCGACGATGAGCAGGCTGATGGTCTGCCCGAAGGCAGCCAGCAGCACCTGCCGGCTCTCCCACAAGACGTCCATCGGTACTCAGCCTTCTTGTCGACCACGGGTGCTGTCTGGGGGCTACTTGCAGGCGTCCGGCTTTGGCGGCTCCGGGGCGTCGACGCCGGCCTGGCCGAGGGTGGCCTTGAAGGCCTGCTCCCAGGAGCCGTCCTCGTATGACTTCTTGATGGTGTCGACGAGGAAATTGCACATCTCGGTGTCCTTGGGATCCTGGTAGCCGATGCCGTAGCGCTCCTCGCTGAACGTGTCACCGACGACCTCCAGCTCGTCGGGGTTCTCGGCCGCGTAGCCGAGCAGGATCGCACCGTCGGTGGTCATGGCGTCGAACGACCCGTTCAGCACCTGCTGCTTGCACTCGGAGTACGTGCCGAACCCCCGCGCCTTCGCGCCGAACTCCTTCTCGATGGTCTCGATCGAGGTGGAGCCGGAGACCGAGCAGACTTCCTTGCCTTTGACGTCCTCTGGGCCCTTGATGTCACCGCCTTTGGAGACAAGGATCTGCTGCCCGGTGACGTAGTAAGGGCCGGCCTGGCCAACGACCTTCGCCCGCTCGGGCGTCATCGAGTAGGAGGCGATGACCAGGTCGACCTTGCCCTCCTGCAGGAACGGCTCGCGGTTGTCGGAGATGGTCTCCTCCCACGTGATCCCGTCTGCGTTGATGCCGAGGGCACCGGCGACGATCTTGCCCATCTCGATGTCGAAACCGGCGGGCTCGTCGGCCGCGGCGCTCTTGAAGCCGATGCCCGGCTGGTCGAACTTGACACCAATCGTGATCTTGCCGGCGTCGGCGAGCTCGGCCATGGTCGAGCCGCTGGGGAACTTGGCGTCCTCCTCGACCTTCACGTCGGCGCCGCCTTCGGTGCTGCCGCTGGAGCCGGCGTTCCCGCAAGCGACGAGAACGAGGGTGGATGCGGCCGCGACGGCCAGCGCCTTCGTACGGGTCAGACTCATTTCTTGCCTCCATGCTGAAGGACCTTGCCGAGGAAGTCCTTGGCGCGGTCCGATTGTGGGTGATCGAAGAACTGGTCGGGGCTGTTCTCCTCGACGATGCGGCCGTCGGACATGAAGATCACCCGATGGGCGGCCGTTCGTGCGAACCCCATCTCGTGGGT
>JBBSMN010000020.1:0-22705 GCA_038233135.1 Propionibacteriales bacterium | reverse complement strand
GGTGCGGGCTGTACCTCCTTGGTGTTGTACATCAACAGGTTGGCTCCCCAGCCGTGCGGGATCCCGTACATCTGCCCGTCGACGGAGTTCCAGGCGCGGTCCTTGAGGAACGGGGCCACGGCGTCATAGCTGGCGAGCAGGTCGGTGTTGACCGGCTCGACCTGGCCGCCGGCGATCAGGCGCAGCGAGGCGTCGCCGGAGGCGGACACGACGTCGTAGCCGCCGGACTTCATCAGGCTCACGGCCTCGTCGGAGGTGCCGAACACCTTGACGTTGACCTTGCAGCCGGTCTTGTCTTCGAAGGGGCTCACCCAGTCGACCGAGGAGTCGGTGGAGCCGTCCTCGGCGTAGCCGGGCCAGGCCAGCACGTTGAGCTGGCCCTCGGGCTCACCGAGCTTGTCGAGCATCGGCAGGTCCGGTGGCGTGAACCCCTCCGGCGAATCACCGCTTGAGCTGCTCGGCTCGCTCTGGGTGCCGCAGCCGGCGAGCGCAAGCGCGATCGCGGCGGCTGCGGCCACGCATCGGGCCCGTCCGGAGCGGGTCCGGATGGGTCGGGAAAGGGTGGTCATGACGCCTCCTGCGGCTTGGGTTGCGATGAGTGCTGCGGGTTGCTCTGCTCCGGCGGTTGCCGGGACGCGTACGAGCTCGAGTCGCGGCCCGGCAGGGGCACGGCGGCATCGCTCGGCCAGGTCAACGTGACCGGGTCTCCGCGGCGCAGGCTCGACGAGTCCGGGTCGGCGTGCGACACCGTGGCCACCAGCCGCAGCCCCTCGTCGGTGTCGACGAGGTGCCGGGTGACCGGCCCGGCGAAGATCACCTCCGCAAGAGTGCCGTCGACCTGGACTCGGTCGCCGCGGTCGTCTCCCGGCGGCCGGTCCCGCGGATGGACGTGGATGCGCTCTGGCCGCACCGTGTGCAGCTCGGAACTGCCGACCAGCCGCTGGGCGTTCTCGCCGCTCAGCACGTTGGAGGTGCCCACGAAGCCGGCGACGAACTCGGTGGCCGGCCGGTCGTACAGCTCGCGAGGAGCCGCAACCTGCACGATCCGGCCGGAGTCGAAGACCGCGACCCGGTCGCTCATGCTGAGCGCCTCCTCCTGGTCGTGGGTGACGAAGACGAACGTGACACCCACGTCGCGCTGGATCTGGTGGAGCTCGACCTGCATCTGCTCACGCAGCTTGAGATCCAGTGCCCCCAGCGGCTCATCCAGCAGCAGGACCGACGGGCGTACGACCAGTGCGCGCGCCAGCGCCACCCGCTGCCGCTGGCCGCCGCTCAGCTGAGTCGGACGGCGCGTCGACATCCCCCGCAGGCGGACCGTCTCCAGCGCCTCCTCGGCGCGCCTGCGGCGGTCGGCCCGACCAACCCCACGGACCCGCAGGCCGTATGCGACGTTGTCGACCACGCTCATGTGCGGGAACAGCGCGTAGTCCTGGAAGACCGTCGTGACGTCCCGCTCGAACGGCGCCCGCCCGGTCACGTCGGTGCCGGCCAGGCTCACCGTCCCCTCGGTCGGCTGCTCGAAGCCGGCGATGATCCGCAACACGGTGGTCTTTCCAGAGCCCGAGGGACCGAGCATCGAGAAGAACTCGCCTGGGGCGATGTCGAGGTCGATGCCTGCCACAGCCTGGACCTCGTCGAAGCGCTTGACCAGACCGCGCAAGCCCACCGCGGGTTGAGCGCGTTCCACATCTGCCACTCGTACCGCCCTTGACGCGAGGAAAACACGACGGGAGCAGTCAATCGGCGACGGTTCCGTGCGTCAAGCCACGGATCTGCAACGATTTTCGTGCCTCTTACAGCGGGTGTCGCCCGCGTTGCACCGCGGGGCGGGCCACCCGTCGAGTGGCACAAGGGAGACCGTCGCCCGGCGTGTCGAGGGTCATCGTGCGCCACTCGAGGTCGGCTACTGCTCGCGAATGCCCCACGGTGAGCCGTGCGCGGTGAGCAGGTCCAGGAACGGCACCGCATCGAACGCCTCGGGCCCGAGCACCCCGACCCCGGCCCACACCCCCGTCGCGAGCAGTTCAAGGGCAATCACCGGGTTGACCGCCGTCTGCCACACCACGCACTGGTGGCCGTACTCGCGCATCGACCACTCGTTGTCCACGACGTGGTAGAGGTACGTCGAGCGTGGCTCGCCGTCCACACCGGTGCCGGTCACCCAGACCCCGGCACACGTCTTGCCGCGCATGGCATCGCCGAGGGTCGCCGGGTCGGGCAGGCAGGCGGCGACCACGTCGCGGGGACTGACTTCGACGCCGCCAACCCGCACCGGCTCCGTGCGATCGAGACCGATCATGTGCAGGGTCTTGAGCACCGCGATGAAGTCCGCGCCGAGGCCGTACTTGAACCCCACCCGCCCGGCATCGATCCAGCGCGGCATCAGAAGCACCTCCTCATGCTCCACGTTGACGCACTCCACCGGCCCGATGCCTGCCGGGAAGTCGAACACCTCCGGGTCGCTGAACGGCTCGGTCGTCGTCCAGCACCCGTCCGCCCAGAGCACCGGCGGGTTGAGGCACTCCTCGATCGTCGTCCAGATCGAGAACGAGGGCGCGAAGTCGTACCCCTCGACGCTCAGGTTGGCCCCATCCCGTACGCCCAGCTCGTCGATCTCGCTGAACAGGTGGTCGGCGGCATAGCGCGCCAGCACGTCGGACAGCCCCGGCTCGACACCGATGCCGACCAACGCGAGCCGGCCGGCCGACTCCCACCCGTCGGCGGTAGCGAACTGCTCGTCGCCGAGCTTGACGCCCGTCTGCGTGTACGGACGCTCGGGGTGCGCGCTCGACAGGGACATCGCCATGTCGAGATAGTCCGCTCCCGCCGCGTAGGCCCCGTCGAAGATGGGCATCACGAAGCGCGGGTCGACGGCGTTGAGTACGTGGGTGATGCGGTGCTCGCGGCACAGCGCGGCCACCGCGTCGGCCGACGACGCGTCGACCTGGGCGGCGCTGAAGCGCCGGTCGGTGACCGGCTGCACTGCCTGCTTGGCACGAGCCTCGTTGTAGTCGGCGACCACGCAGGCCTCGAAAAAGCCCCGACGCGTGGCGATGGCGACGAAGGCGGACCCGACACCACCGGCACCGACGACGAGGATGCGCATCGGCGGCCCTTCGGAGTCAGACATCGAGGTTGGTCATCACGTGCTTGACGCGGGTGTAGTCCTCGAGCCCGTACATCGACAGATCCTTGCCGTAGCCGGAGTGCTTGAAGCCCCCGTGCGGCATCTCCGCGACCAGCGGGATGTGCGTGTTGATCCACACGCACCCGAAGTCGAGCCGCTTGGACATCCGCATCGCCCGCCCGTGGTCCTTGGTCCAGACGCTCGACGCCAGGCCGTACTGCACGCCGTTGGCCCAGCGGACCGCTTCGTCCTCGTCGGAGAATCGCTGCACGGTGATCACCGGACCGAAGATCTCGTCCTGGATCTGCTCGTCGTCCTGCTGCAGCCCGGACACCACCGTCGGCGCGTAGAAGTAGCCATCGGCCAGGTCGCCGCCGACCCGCTCGCCGCCGGCGCCCAGCGAGGCGTGGTCCGGCAGGCGGTCGACCATGCTGGTGACGCGCTCCAGCTGGGTGGCGTTGTTGACCGGACCGTAGAGCGCGTCGGCGTCGTCCGGTCGGCCGGTACGGGTGGCCAGCGCCTGCTCGGTGAGCGCCGCGACGAAGTCGTCGTGCACGCGCGGCCCGGCCAGCACCCGGGTGGCCGCGGTGCAGTCCTGGCCGGCGTTGAAGTAGCCGGCGAGTGCGATCGCCTCCGCGGCGCCCGCGACGTCGGCGTCGTCGAACACCACGACCGGTGCCTTGCCGCCGAGCTCCAGGTGTACGCGCTTGAGGTCGTCGGCGGCCGTCCGCGCCACCTCGGTGCCGGCGCGTACAGAGCCGGTGATCGACGCCATCGCGGGTGTCGGGTGCGACACGAGCGCCCGGCCGGTGTCCCGGTCGCCGCACACGACGTTGAGCACCCCGGCGGGGAGGAACTCGGCCGCGACCTCGGCCAGCAGCGTCGTGGACGCCGGCGTGGTGTCGCTGGGCTTGAGCACGACCGTGTTGCCCGCGGCCAGCGCGGGGGCGATCTTCCAGATCGCCATCATGAGCGGGTAGTTCCACGGGGTCACCTGGGCGCAGACCCCGACCGGCTCGCGGCGTACGAACGAGGTGTGGCCGGCCATGTACTCCCCCGCCGACTTGCCTTCAAGCACCCTGGCCGCACCGGCGAAGAACCGGATCTGGTCGAGCATCATCGGCATCTCCTCGTCCATGGTCATGTGGACGGGCTTGCCGGTGTCCTTGCTCTCGACGGCGACGACCTCGTCGAGTCGCTCCTCCAGCGCGTCAGCCAGCCTGAGCAGCGCAAGCTGCCGCTCGCCCGGCGTGGTGTCACGCCAGGTCTCGAACGCGGTCGCAGCCGCCCGGGCGGCTCTGTCCACGTCCTCTGCCGTCGACAGCGGCGCGGTGGCGTACACCTCGCCGGTCACCGGGTCGAGCACGTCGTAGGCCGAGCCGTCGGCGGCGTCGACGGACTCGCCGCCGACGAAGTTGCGGAAGGTTTGCTTGTCGGACACGGGGCCACTCCTGGTTGTCGGATCCGTCGGTCTGGGCCGGGGGATGCTACGCATCCTCTCGGTCCTGGCGGCGTTTGGCAACGGTATCCGTGGCTGCACTGAGACTGCTTCCTGGGCGTCTCAAGACGTCGAGGTGTCCACCGGTGCGTAGACCCCAAGCAGCAGCGTGCCCCGTCGATCGTCGCCGCTGAGTCGCAGGGTCACCTGATGCGGCACCCCGGGCTTGAGGACCGACGGCGCGTACGAGCTGGTGGGCACGCCCCACAGGCTCGGCGCCTGGGTGCCGTCGACCCGGAGGTCGACCCGGCCACGACTCGAGGCCGCTCCCTCCCACCCGTACGCGATGGAACGAGGCTCGTCGGAGGCTGGGACCGACAACCGCAGGACGCGTGCCTGCGCCACCGGGACCGTGGCATGCCGGACGATCCGTTCTTGAGCGTCGCCGTCGCCGTGCAGGGTCTGGAAGTCGACGCCGCCCGCACGAACGGTGGGCACGACCTGCTCGTAGAGCCCGAACCCCATCCGGTCGATGTCGACGGTCTCGCCGTGTCGGCGGGTGGCCGTCATGCCCAGCGTGAAGGGCCGCCCCAGGCGTACGCCGTGGTCGCGCATCTCTTCCGCGCCGATCGTCATGGCAGCGGCTCCGGCGGTGTCGTGCGAGGCGCAGGAGATGGCTCCGAGCACGCGACCGTTTACGGCCACGCGGGCGCGGACCTCAGCACCCAGCGTGGCGTCGGGGGAGGTCACCCGGCAGAGCTGGGCGAACTCCACGTGCAGGGTCTTGTCGAGGATGACCTGCTGCTCGATCACGCCGACGCCCTGATCGGCAAGGAACGTTGCGCTCAAAGGGTTGCCGTCGCGTGACGATGCGAAGGTGAACTTGCCGATGGCGGGATAGCTGTCGGTGCGGGTGGGCCGCTGCGTGAAGATGGGGGTGGCGCCTTTGGGGGCCGCCTCGTCCGCCAGGACGGGGGCGATCACCACAGCCGCCACGGCGATGGCCGCCGCCCCGGCGACGGCGACGACCCGGGCCCGGCGACGCTCACGGATGCGTCCGTGCACGGACGCCAGGCGATTCGTCTGGGCGCCGGCGTGGACCGCACGGGACAGCGTGGCGAGCTCCGTACGTAGGTCGTCGATCTTCATGCGGTCAGCCCTCCGTCGATGCGCAGCTTGGCCAGCGCCTTGCTCGTTTGACTCTTCACCGTGCCGACCGAGCAGCCCAGCACCCGTGCCGTCTCGGTCTCGGACAGGTCCTCGAAGTAGCGCAGCACCACCACGGCGCGCTGGCGGCGTGGCAGCGTGCCGAGCGCCGTTCGCAGGTCGCTTCGGCTGTCGACGACCTCGGTCATGTCCGCACCCGCTCTGAACTGGACGGCGGGCTCAGGCAAGACCCCAGTCGGCTGCTCGCCGCGCCACTTGCGCCGCCACCAGGTGGCGTAGGTGTTGACGACGATCGCTCGCACGTACGCCTCCGGGTTGGTCTGGATGCGCGCCCAGGACGACCACGCCTTTGCCAGCGCCGTCTGCAGCAGGTCCTCGGCGAGCCCGTGGTCCCCGGTCAGCAGGAACGCTGTCCGCAGCAGCTGGTCGGACCGGGCAGTCACGAAGTCGTCGAACGGCACCTTCTCGGCGCTCACCGGCGTCCTCCGTGGTCGTGGCGTGGCCGCCCTGGCTGGCTGCGCCGGGTTGGTGGCGACTGCTGCAGTGTCTCCCACGCAAGGACAGACAACCTGGAGTGACGCAGAGGTTGCCTGCAGCGCCCGGTGGACTGTCGCAGCTCCACGTGGCGCGCGGCCCGGGTTCCCCCAAGGCAGGTTATGGTCGGCCGGGTGAGCCCCGACGCGACACCTCCGCTCGACCTGGTCGCCCTCGACCACCTGCTCGACGACGAGGAGCGGGCGATCCGCGACACCGTCCGCCAGCTGGGCGTGGACCGGCTGCGGCCGTATATCGCGGAATGGTTCGAGGCGGGCACGGTCCCGGCGCGGGACCTGGCCAAGGAGTTCGGCGGGCTCGGGCTGCTCGGCATGCACCTCGATGGGTACGGGTGCGCCGGCACCTCGGTGGTGGCGTACGGGATGGCCTGCCACGAGCTGGAGGCGGTCGACTCGGGCGTGCGCAGCCTGGTGTCCGTGCAGGGGTCGCTGGCGATGTTCGCGATCCACCGCTTCGGCAGCGAGCAGCACAAGCAGCGGTGGCTACCGCAGATGGCGGCAGGGGAGGCGATCGGCTGCTTCGGGCTGACCGAGGCCGACGCCGGGTCCGACCCTGCGTCAATGCGCACCAGCGCACAGCGGGCGGGCGCCGGCGACGACGCCGACTGGGTGCTCGACGGGGCCAAGCTGTGGATCACCAACGGCACCGCCGCCGACGTCGCGGTGGTGTGGGCGCGCACCGACAACGGCGTACGAGGCTTCGTCGTCCCCACCGACACCCCGGGGTTCACCGCCCGCGAGATCGGCCACAAGCTGTCGCTGCGCGCCTCGGTGAGCGCCGAGCTGGTGCTGGACGGCGTACGGCTGCCCGCCGACGCCATGCTGCCGGCCGCACGCGGCCTGGGTGGCCCGCTGACCTGCCTCAACGAGGCCAGGCTCGGGATCGTCTTCGGTGCTCTCGGCGCCGCGCGGGACAGCATCGAGACCGCGATCGCGTACGCGGGCGAGCGCGAGGTGTTCGGCAAGCCACTGACCGGCTACCAGCTCACCCAGGCCAAGCTCGCCGACATGACAGCCGCCCTCGGCACCGGGATGCTGCTGGCGGTGCATCTCGGCCGGCTCAAGGAGGCCGGGTCGCTCGCGCCGGCACAGGTCAGTCTGGGCAAGCTCAACAACGTCCGCGCTGCCCTGGACATCGCCCGCGAGTGCCGCACGATCCTCGGCGCGAGCGGGATCACGACCGAGTACGCCCCGCTGCGGCACGTCAACAACCTCGAGTCGGTGCTGACCTATGAGGGGACGACCGAGGTGCACCAGCTGGTGGTCGGCCAGGCGCTGACCGGGCAGTCGGCGTTCCGCTGATCGCAGGCCCGGTGCCCCTACCACCCGTCCAGCAACGGTCCGGCCGGGTCGTGCGACAGCCCCTGCCGGCGGGCGGCCATCGCGCTCAGCGCCTCCAGCACCACCCGGTTGCCGAGGTAGGCGGTGATCTCCGCATGGTCGTACGGCGGCGACACCTCGACCACGTCGACACCGACGACCGGCAGCTCGAGGCAGATCCGCCGCACCGAGTCGAGCAGCTGGCGCGCCGACAGCCCGCCGGGCTCGGGGGTGCCCGTGCCCGGCGCGTGCGCGGGGTCGCACACGTCGACGTCCACGGACAGGAAGACCCCGTCACAGTCGTCGAGAGCGCGCTCGAACGCCTCGGTCAGGCAGGCGTCGAGCCCGCGTGCGCCGATCTCGGTCATCTCGTACGAGCGCATGTCCTGCTCGGCCATCCAGGCCAACGTCTCGGGGCCGGGCCAGTAGCCCCGCAGCCCGAGCTGGACGAAGCGGTCGCCGCGCAGTGCGCCGGACTCGATCAGCCGGCGCATGGGCTGGCCGTGGCCGTACAGCGAGCCGAACTCGATGTCGCCGGTGTCGGCGTGCGCGTCGAAGTGCAGCATCGACACCCGCCCGAAGCCGAGGTGGCGGGCCACGCCGGTCGCGTCGGGCAGCGTGACCGTGTGGTCCCCGCCGAGCACCACCGGCACCGCCCCCGCTGCGGTCACCGCATGCACGGCCGCCTCCAGGTCGGCGATGGAACGCTCGGCGTCGCCTGAGTACATCTCCACATCGCCGGCGTCGCGTACGTCGAGGTCTCGCAGCGCATCGGTGCGCAGCGCCAGATGCGGACGGGAGCCGTCGTGCGGGAGGTAGCACGCCTGCCTGATGGCGTACGGCCCGAAGCGGGTGCCCGGCCGGTGCGACGTGCCGCCGTCGAACGGTGCCCCCACGATCACCACGTCCGCGCCGGCCATGGTCGCGGCGTCGGTGTGGTCGCAGGCAGCCACACCCAGGAAGGTGATGTCGGGGCCGAACTGCGGGCCATATCGGCTCATGCTGAGTCTCCCGGGGGACAACGGATTTCGTCGTTCATCTCACGCTCGCACACGAATAGGCGTCTGTCACGCGAGCAGGCCGACGGATTCACTTGCAAGCAGTCGTCTGGCTCCGGCAGACTGCAGGCACCTGACCCGGGAGGAGAGCCACCCATGACGACCACGCCCCAGCCGGTGCCACAAGACGAGCACCAGCAGCCGGCCGACGCCGCGCTGCAGCGTTCGGCGCGCGACCACCTGTGGATGCACTTCACCCGGCACTCGACGTACGAGTCCGGCGACGTGCCCACGATCGTGCGCGGCGACGGTGCCTACATCTACGACGCGCAGGGCAAGCGCTACCTAGACGGGCTGTCGGGGTTGTTCGTCGTGCAGGTCGGGCACGGCCGCAGCGAGCTTGCGCAGGCCGCGGCCAAGCAGGCCGGCGAGCTCGCGTTCTTCCCGCTGTGGTCGTACGCACATCCCGGTGCGATCGAGCTGGCCGAGCGGCTTGCGGCCTACGCCCCGGGCGACCTGAACCGGGTGTTCTTCACCACCGGCGGCGGCGAGGCCGTCGAGTCGGCGTGGAAGCTCGCCAAGCAGTACTTCAAGCTCACCGGCAAGCCGACCAAGCACAAGGTGATCAGCCGCGCCGTCGCCTACCACGGCACCCCGCAGGGTGCCCTGTCGATCACCGGCCTGCCCGGCATGAAGGCGCCGTTCGAGCCGCTGGTGCCGAGCACCTTCCGGGTGCCCAACACCAACATCTATCGGGCCGCAGAGCATGGCGACGACCCCGAGGCGTTCGGCCTGTGGGCGGCGAACCGCATCGAGGAGGCGATCGAGTTCGAAGGCCCGGACACCGTCGCCGCGGTGTTCCTCGAGCCGGTGCAGAACTCCGGCGGCTGCTTCCCGCCGCCGCCGGGCTACTTCCAGCGGGTGCGGGAGATCTGCGACCGGCACGACGTGCTGCTCGTCTCCGACGAGGTCATCTGCGCTTTGGGCCGGCTCGGTCACCTGTTCGCCTGCGAGCGGTACGGCTACCAGCCCGACATCATCACCTGCGCCAAGGGGCTGACCTCGGGATACTCCCCGCTGGGCGCGATGGTCGCGACCGACCGGCTGTTCGAGCCCTTCGCGGCGGGCACCGAGATGTTCGCGCACGGCTACACGTTCGGCGGGCACCCGGTCTCGACCGCGGTGGCGATGGCCAACCTCGACATCTTCGAGCGCGAGCAGCTGAACGAGCACGTACGAGACACCGAGGGCGCGTTCCGTGCGACGCTGGAGCGGCTGAATGACCTGCCGATCGTCGGCGACGTACGCGGCGACGGATACTTCTACGGCATCGAGATGGTCAAGGACAAGGCGACCAAGGAGACGTTCGACGACGCCGAGTCCGAGCGGCTGCTGCGTGGTTTCTTGTCCAAGGCACTGTTCGACGCCGGTCTCTACTGCCGAGCCGACGACCGCGGCGACCCGGTGATCCAGCTCGCGCCGCCACTGGTCTGCGACCAACAGCACTTCGACGAGATCGAGCAGATCTTGCGGTCGGTGCTCACCGAGGCGTGGTCGTACCTCTGACGCTAGGCCGCCGCTGCATCCCGTCCCCGCACAGTGGGCACGAACTGGTCACACGCGGAGCTGAGAGTGACGCATCTGTGCCCAGTCGCTGGACCATGATCCCGCTCGTGGCGACTCCGCAGCGCGTCGTGCAGCGTTTCGGTGTTCGAACAGCCGCACCCACTCCGGACCGAACGACGGAGCTGGCCCGCAATAGCCCGCCGTCGCGAGAGCAGCGTGCACTCGGCGTGCCACGTCGCGAGGCCGTCGCAACCGGAACGCGGTGACCCGGGCGTGCCGCCATCGGGAGTCGGCGAAGTCGTCCAGCCGGTCAAAGTCGCGCTCCCACTGGTCTGGGGACTCCGCGTGCTGTCGCCCGTCGTACTCAACGACGAGGCCGTACTCGTCATAGACCATGTCGCCACGCCCGATGAACCCGGCCGCGGCGCCCACGTCGACGTTGCACCGGGGCTCCGGCAGCCCGGCAAGGACCAGCAGCAGCCGTACCAAACTCTCGCGCGGCGACTCGGCGCCGGCACGTACGAGGGTCAGTGCTCGGCGTGCCATCAGCGCACCACGGCCCTTATGCACCGCGACCGCTTTGGCCAGCTGGTCAGTCGCGCGGCTGACAGTCAGTTGTCCACAGTCGTTGCGCCTCGATCGCGCGTCGACATCACGCAGGGGGCACGAAGTGGTCACCCAAGGCGCCCTGGCTGACACATGTGCCCACCGGCGAGCCGAGGCGAGCCGTCAGGCGGCGACCGAGCGGACGGCGTCGACCAGAATCGCCAACCCCTCGCGCGCGTCCGCCTCGCCCAGCGTCAGCGGCGGCGCGACCCGCAGGCAGTTGCCGTGCAGCCCGCCCTTGCCGACGAGCAACCCGCGCTCCCGGGTGGCCTCCATCAAGGCCGCGGCCGCCGCCGGGTCGGGCTCCAACCCGCCCGGCAGCACCATCTCGATGCCGATCATCAGTCCCCGGCCACGCACCTCGGCGACCGTCGGCAGGTCGGCCAGCGAGTCGCGCAACCCGTCGAGCAGCAACCGGCCGACAGCCGCGGCCTGTTTCTGCAGGTCGTGGTCGAGCACGTAGTCCAGCGTGGCATTGGCCGCGGCGGTGGCCAGCGGGTTGCCGCCGAACGTCGAGATCGAGTTGGCGCCGAGGCAGTCCATCAGCGCCGGCTCCGCGACCACGCCACCGAGCGCGACCCCGTTCGCGATCCCCTTGGCGAACGTGAGCGCGTGCGGGCGCACCCGCTGACCCTCGTAACCCCAGAAATGGTCGCCGGTGCGCCCCCACCCGGTCTGCACCTCGTCGGATACGAACAGGATGCCGTGCTCGTCAAGCACCTCCTGGTACGCACCGAGCAGACCGTCCGGCGGGATCGCGAACCCGCCGACGCCCTGCACCGGCTCGGCGATCATGCACGCCACGTCACCGGCGGTCGTGGTCGCCAGCAGCTCGCGCAGGTCCTGTACGCAGGCGGCGAGGTACGCCTCGTCGGGCAGGTCGCGGAACGAGCTGCGCAACCGGTAGCCACTCTGGGCGTACGTGACCTGCAGCGGTGACAGGCTGGAGGCCGACCAGCCGCGGTTGCCCGTGACGCCGACGGTCGCGAACGCCCGGCCGTGATAGCTGTTGCGCAGCGCGATCACCTGGTTGCTGCGCCGTGCCTGGGTGGCCAGCAGCAGGGCGGCCTCGTTGGCCTCGGTGCCCGAGGTGGTGAAGAAGACCTTGGCGTCGGGGATGCCGGACAGCGCGGCGATCCGCTCCGCGAGGCGGACCTGGCCGCTCAGCAGGTACAGCGTCGACGTGTGCACCACGCCGCGGTCGACCTGCTCGGTGATCGCCGCGCGTACCTCGGGCACGTTGTAGCCGACCATGTTGGTGAGGATGCCGGCGAAGAAGTCGAGGTAGGTCCGCCCGTCCGCGGCCGTGACTCGGCAGCCGTCGCCGGACACGATCTCCATCGGCTGGTCGTAGTAGAGCGCCAGCCACGAGGGCAGGACCGCCCGGTGTCGGCGCAGCAGGTCGTCACTCATACCGGCACCCTACGACGGCACCCGCTCGCGCCGGCGGCGCAGCATCTCGCCGCTCAGCACGGCGGCGACCGCGAGCGCGAACATCGCCGCGCCGACCACGTTGATCTGCATCGGGATGTCGCGCTGTGCGGCACCCCAGACATACATCGGGAACGTCGTCGTCTGGCCGGAGTTGAAGTTGGTGATGATGAAGTCGTCGAAGCTGAGGGCGAAGGCCAGCAGCGCCGCCGACAAGATTCCCGGGAAGACCAGTGGGAAGGTGACCTTCCAGAACGCCTGCGACTCGGTGGCGTAGAGGTCCATCGCGGCCTGCTCGAGCCGGGAGTCCATGCCCTGCAGGCGAGCCCGCACGGTCACGACGACGAACGACAGGCAGAACATGATGTGGGCGATCAGGATCGTCCAGAAGCCGAGCACGCCACCGAAGCCGACCGCCACGAACAGCGCCAGCAGCGAGGCGCCCATCACGACCTCGGGGGATGCCATCGGCAAGAAGATGACCACGTTGGCGACCGGCCGGCCGCGGAAGCGGTGCCGGACCAGCCCGAAGGCCATCAGCGTGCCCAGTGCCGTCGCGGCGACGGTGGCCAGCAGGCCCACCTGCACGCTGGTCACCAGCGAGGAGCACAGGCCCTCGGGCTCGCACGGGTGCAGCCAGTTGGCCAGCGTCGGCTCGCCGAAGACGTACAGCGCCCTGCTCGGCGGCTTGTTGAACGACATCGCCACCACGATGATGATCGGGACGAACATGTACGTCAGCACCGCCAGCCCTGCGGCCAGCACCAGGTGCTCGGAGACCCAACGACCCAGACGCACCATCACAGCAGCTCCTCGGTGCCTGCCCGGCGGACGTAGACCGCGACCATCGCCACGATGACCAGCATCAACGTAACCGACAGCGCAGCCGCCGCCGGGTAGTCACCGACCTTGAAACGGGCCTCGATGACGTTGCCGATCATCTGCGTGGTGGTGTCGCCCAGCAGCCGCGAGTTGATGAAGTCACCGGCCGACGGGATGAACGTCAGCAGCGTGCCGGCCACGACGCCGGGCATCGACAGCGGCAGCGTCACCTGCCGGAAGCCCTGCACCGGCGAGGCGTACAGGTCGCCGGCCGCCTCGATCAGCCGGTGGTCGATCTTCTCCAGGCTGACGTAGAGCGGCAGCACCATGAACGGCAGGAAGTTGTACGTCAGGCCGGCCACGACGGCGACGCCGGTTGCCAGCAGCCGGCCGTCGGTGACCAGGCCGAGCGCCTCGCCGACCCTGACCACGAAGCCGTTGTCGGCGAGGATCAGCTTCCACGCCAGCGTGCGCACCAAGAAGCTGGTGAAGAACGGTGCGATGACCAGGATCAGCATCAGGTTCTTCCAGCGGCCGGCCTTGAAGGCGATCGCGTACGCCAGCGGGTAGCCCAGCAGCAGGCAGAGCACGGTGGCGATCGCGGCGTAGGAGAAGCCGCGCAGGAACGGCTCGGCGTAGAAGGCCAACGCGTCGGTGTAGTTGGCGACCTCCCAGGTCATCGCGTAGCCGGTCGCCTCAGAGCCGGACGGGTCGTACAGGCTGGTGGCGACCAGCTGCACCAGCGGCACGAGGAAGAACGCACCCAGCCACAGCGCACCGGGCAGCAGCAGCAACCAGGCGATGCTGAGCCGACGGCGCGGCCGGCTTGGCGCGGCCACCTCGCTCACGGATCCAAGCCCTCGCCGACCCCGGCCCGGGCGTCCTGGTCGTGGTCGAGCAGGAACGCGTGCTCGCCGGCGAAGCCCACCTCGACACGCTCACCGGCTCGCAGCAGCGGGCGGGCGCCGGTGTTCTGCTCGAAGGCCATCAGCTCCTGACCCCAGGCGGTTCGTACGAGGTACTGGGTGCTGACGCCGACGAAGCTGACGTCGATCACCTGCGCCGGCCCGAGGCGGTTGCCCTCGGCACGGGTGTCGGCAGGGGTGTCGGCAGCCGCGCCCGCGTCCGCATCCGCCCCGGGGACGAGCAGCACCTTCTCCGGCCGCACACCGAGCCACACCTTGCCCTCGGTGACCCGCGCCCGCCGGCTCGGCACGCGGACCGTGGCGCCCTGGGCGTCCACGACGAGGTCGTCCCCGTCGCGGCCGTTGATGTCGGCGGCCACCAGGTTGGACTGGCCGAGGAAGTTGGCGACGAACGTGGTGGCCGGGCTCTCGTACAGCTCGGCCGGCGAGCCCATCTGCTCGATCAGCCCGGCGTTCATCACCGCGATGGTGTCGGCCATCGTCATGGCCTCCTCCTGGTCGTGGGTGACGTGCACGAACGTGGTGCCGACCTCGCCCTGGATGGACTTGAGCTCGATCTGCATCTGGCGGCGCAGCTTGAGGTCGAGCGCACCGAGCGGCTCGTCGAGCAGCAGCACCTGCGGAGAGTTGATCAGCGCCCGCGCCAGCGCCACCCGCTGCTGCTGGCCACCGGACAGCTGGGCGGGCTTGCGCCCGGCCAGGTTCGACAGCTCGACCAGCTCGAGCATCTCGCGGACGGGGCCGGCGACGTCCTTGCGGCCCCGCCGCCGTAACCCGAATGCGACGTTCTCGTGCACCGTGAGATGCGGGAAGAGGGCATAGCTCTGGAACACGGTGTTCACCGGACGGCGGTACGGCTTGGCCCAGGTGATGTCGTCAGCCCCGAGCAGCACCTGCCCCCCGGTCGGCACCTCGAGTCCGGCGACCATGCGCAGCGTGGTGGTCTTGCCGCAGCCGGACGGTCCCAGCAGGGCGAAGAACGACCCGGCCGGGACGACGAGATCGAGGTCGTCCACGGCGGTGAAGTCGCCGAAGCGCTTGGTCAGCGAGCGAAGTTCCAGGTCGCCGGACGGGTCGCTGTCGACCCCATCGGCGGCAGCGGGGCCGGGCGATGACATGAGACGCTCAGACCCCTATCACCCGGGAGAAGTCGTCCTGGTAGCTCTCCTGCTGCTTCGAGCTGAGACCCATGAAGTCGTAGGTCTTCGACAGCAGCTCGGCGTCGGGGAAGATCAGCGGGTTCTCGGCAAGGTCGGGGTCGATCTTGGTCATCGCATCCTGCGCGCCATCGACTGGACAGATGTAGTTGACCCACGCCACGAGCTCGGCCGCGACCTCGGGCTGGTAGTAGAAGTCCATCAGCTTCTCGGCGTTGGACTTGTGGGTCGCCTTGTTGGGCACCAGCGAGTTGTCGCTCCAGATCGCCATCCCCTCCTCGGGCGCGACGAACTTGATGGCCGGGTTCTTGAACTGGAGCTGGATGACGTCTCCGGACCACGCCTCACAGGCGAGCAGGTTCCCCGCGGCGAGATCCTGGCGGTACTCGTTGCCAGTGAACTGGCGGATCTGACCGGAGTCCTTGACCTTCTCCAGCCGGTCGAGCGCGCTGCCCCACTCGTCGTCGGTGAAGTCGGTGGGGTCGGCGCCGGACACGAGGAGCATGAACAGCATGGTGTCGGGCATCTCGGTCAGCAAGGTGACCCGCCCCTTGAGGTCGGAGCGGGTCAGCAGGTCCTCGATCGACCCCACCTCGTCGGTCTCGTCGGAGTTGTAAGCGATGCCGGTCAGCCCGCTCTGCCACGGCACGCTGTACTTGCGCTCGGGATCCCACGATGGGCTGCTCAGGGTCTTGATCAGGTTGGCGTCGACGTTGGGCAAGTTCGCCTTGTCCAGCTCCTGCAGCCATCCGAGGCCGAGCATCTTGGCGGCCATCCAGTCGGTGAGCGTGAACATGTCCCGCCCGGTCGACTCGCAGGCGCCCAGCTGGTTGCGCACCTTGCCGTAGAAGTCGCTGTTGTCGTTGACGTCGTCCTTGTACTCGACGTCGATCCCGCTCTCCTGCTTGAAGGCGTTCAGGGTGGAGTTGTCCTGCTTGCGCGGGTCGATATAGGCGGGCCAGTTCGACCAGTTGACCATCTTCTCGCTCGACGACAGGTCCTCGCTGGTGCAGGACTCCTCGCTCTGCGAGGAGCCCTCGACCCCGCAGGCCGACAGCAGTCCACCGCCGGCCAGTCCCAGCGCACCGACCGATGCACCGCGCAGCATCGAACGACGGCTCATCGGCACGGCGAGACCGCTCGGGGGAGTCAGCACGGGACGGCGGCGATGGCTCATGGAGGAGAATCCTTCCCTTACGGTCGCGGGTGAGACCCGCCCGGTCAACGCTCACCGGCGCCTGGGAGCCCAGCCGCTGGGGCAATCGTTTCCCGCGAATGCTCGCACGAGCCCTGGGTCGAGACAAGCGATTCCGTTGTCACGATTCTGTTTCGCCACGGATTACGAATCTCGGGGGGTTGTGTGATGGCGGTCTGGACGGTCAAGATGCAGGTCGTGACACGGCACTCGGATGGCAACGGCTCGGGGGGCAGCCCCCTGGACGCCACCTCGAAGGCGATCATCGAGCAGCTGCAACAAGACGGCCGACGACCGTACGCCGCGATCGGGAAGGCGGTGGGACTGTCCGAGGCGGCGGTGCGCCAGCGCGTGCAACGCCTGGTCGAGAGCGGCGCGATGCAGATCGTCGCGGTCACCGATCCACTGGAGCTGGGCTTCGCCCGTCAGGCGATGATCGGCATCCGGGTCGAGGGACCTCTGGACGAGGTGGCCGACCAGCTGGCCGCGATGAGCGAGATCGACTACGTGGTGATCACCGCGGGCAGCTTCGACCTGCTGGCCGAGGTCGTCTGCGAGAGCGACGAGGAGCTGCTCGACATCTTGTCGCACCGCATCCGTACCCTGCCCGGCGTCGGCACGACCGAGACGTTCGTGTATCTGCGGTTGCGCAAACAGACCTACGCGTGGGGTGTGCGCTGAGCACGAAAGCGCGCTATGAGTCACTGTCGCTGTGGCATGCGACCGCCGGCGAGGATTGGTCTGCTCGCCCAGCGCTGCCCGGTGCGACCGACGTCGACGTGGCGATCGTCGGTGCCGGCTACACCGGCCTGTGGACGGCCTACCACCTGGCGCGATCCGACCCGTCGCTACGCATCACCGTGCTGGAGCGAGACGTCGCAGGCTTCGGGGCATCGGGACGCAACGGCGGGTGGTGCTCGGCGCTCTTCCCGGCCTCGCCCGAACACCTGGCTCGAGGCGGCGGAGCGTACGGGGGGCCCGACGCGGCGGTCCGGCAGGTGCGTGCCCTGCAACAAAGCGTGCGCGACGTCGGGGCCGTCGCCGAGGCTGAGGGCATCGACGCCCACTACGTCCGGGGAGGCACCGTGTCGCTTGCTCGCACTCCGGTGCAGCTGCGGCGGTTGCACCGACTCGTCGATCACGCGCGCCGCTGGGGGCAGGACGATGACGACCTGCAGCTGCTCGACGCCGCCGGGGCACGGGCCCGGGTGGCTGCCGCAGGCGTGCTGGGCGCGAGCTGGACGCCGCACTGCGCGGCGATCCACCCGGCCAGGCTGGTCCGCGGGCTGGCGCGAGCCGTCGAGCGACACGGGGTCCGGCTGCACGAGCGCACCGCCGTACGGGAGATCTCGCCCGGACGGGTCGAGACCGACGCAGGACGGGTGCGCGCCGATGTGGTGGTCCGCGCCGCCGAGGGTTACACCGGCTCGCTCGCCGGCGAGCGGCGCACGCTGGTGCCGGTCTACTCGCTGATGGTGGCGACCGAGCCGCTGCCCGACGAGGTGTGGGCCGAGATCGGACTCGGCGGCCGAGAGACCTTCAACGACCTCCGGCACCTGCTCATCTACGCCCAGCGCACCGCCGACGGGCGGCTCGCGCTGGGCGGTCGCGGTGCGCCGTACCACGCCGGCTCCCGGGTGCGCGCGGCGTACGACCGGGAGCCGGCCGTCTTCGGCCGGCTGGAGGCCACGGTGCGTGCCCTGTTCCCGGTGCTGGCCGGCGCCCGGTTCACCCATCGGTGGGGCGGGGTGCTGGGCGTCCCGCGCGACTGGCACGCCTCGGTGGGCCTGGATCGCGTCAGCGGCCTCGCGTGGGCGGGCGGCTACGTCGGCGACGGCGTCGGCAGCTCCCAGCTGGCGGGGCGGACGCTCGCGGACCTGATCACCGGTCGCGACACCGACCTGGTGCGGCTGCCATGGGTGGGACATCGATCGCGGCGCTGGGAGCCCGAGCCGTTGCGGTGGCTGCAGATCAACACCGGACTGCGAGCGATGGGTGCTGCCGACGTCGAGGAACGGTTGACCGGCCGTCCCAGCCTGCTCGCCCGTGCGATGTCGCCGTTCCTCGGCGGCCACTGACCCACCGGGCGGTCAAAGCAGGGGGCGGAGGGTGTCGAGCACTGCGGGATCCTCGATCGTGGACGGCACCGGGGTGTCGTTGCCGTCGGCGATGTCGCGCATCGAGCGGCGCAGGACCTTGCCGGACCGGGTCTTTGGCAGCGCCGGCACCACCACCACCGTACGGAAGGCGGCCAGCGCCCCGATCTCGTCCCGCACTGCCGCGACGAGCTCACCCTGCAGCTGGTCGGGGTCGATGTCGGCACCCGCCTTGAGCACCACGTACCCCTTGGGGAGCTGGCCCTTCAACTCGTCGGCCACCCCGACCACCGCGCACTCGGCGACCGCCGGGTGCGCTGCCAGCACCGCCTCCATCGAGCCGGTCGACAAGCGGTGGCCGGCGACGTTGATGACATCGTCGGTGCGACCCATCACGAACACGTAGCCATCCTTGTCGAGGTACCCACCGTCGCCGGACAGGTAGTAGCCCTCGTACGCGGACAGGTATGAGGCGACGAAGCGTTCGTCGTCGTTCCACAGTGTCAACAACGACCCGGGTGGCAACGGCAGCCGCAGGCAGATCGCGCCTTCGGTGCCGGGCGGGCACTCCGCGCCCTCGGTGTCCAGGACCCGCACGTCCCAGCCGGGCACCGGCACGGTCGGCGAGCCCGGCTTGATCGGCATCGGCTCCAGACCCCGCAGGTTGGCGGCGATGGCCCACCCCGTCTCGGTCTGCCACCAGTGATCCACCACCGGGATGCCGAGGGTCTGGTCGGCCCAGTGGTAGGTGTCCGGGTCGAGCCGCTCCCCGGCCAGGAACAGGGTGCGCAGACTGGACACGTCGTGCTCGGCGAGCAGCGCCGCGTCCGGGTCGGCCTTGCGGATCGCGCGGAACGCCGTCGGCGCCGTGAACAGGGCGCTGACCCGGTGCTCGGCCACCACCCGCCAGAACGCCCCGGCGTCGGGGGTGCCGACCGGTTTGCCCTCGTACAGCACGGAGGTGGCGCCGACCAGCAGCGGCGCGTACACGATGTATGAGTGCCCCACCACCCAGCCAACGTCGGACGCGGTCCACCACACCTCGCCCGGTGACACGTCGTAGACGTGGCGCATCGACCACGCGAGCGCCACCGCGTGCCCGCCGTTGTCCCGCACGATGCCCTTGGGCTTGCCGGTCGTGCCCGACGTGTAGAGGACGTAGAGGGGGTCGCTCGAGCCGACCTCGACGCACTCGGCCGGGTCAGCGCGGCCGGCCGCCATCGCCGCCGACCAGTCCACGTCGCGTCCCTCGACCATCGACGCCTCCGCCTGCGGCCGTTGCAGCACCACGCAGAAGTCGGGCTGGTGCTTCGAGCGCTCCAGTGCCTTGTCGAGCATCGGCTTGTACTCCACGACCCGAGTTGGCTCGACCCCGCACGAGGCGGCGACGACGACCTTCGGCTGCGCGTCCTCGATGCGGGCCGCCAGCTCGCTCGGTGCGAAGCCGCCGAAGACCACCGAGTGCACCGCCCCGAGCCGTGCACAGGCCAGCATCGCCACCACCGCCTCGGGAACCATCGGCAGGTAGATCACGACCCGGTCCCCCGTGACCACCCCCAGCCGGCGCAACGCACCGGCGAAAGCCGCGACCTCCTCGGTGAGCTCTGCGTACGTCAGCGTCCGCTGCGACCCGGTGACCGGGCTGTCGTACACGATCGCGGCCTGGTCACCTCGGCCGGCCACGACGTGGCGGTCCAGCGCGTTGTAACAGGTGTTCAGCGTGCCGTCGGGGAACCACCGCACGAACGGCGCATCGTCCCTGTCGAGCACCCGCCCCGGCGGGTGGATCCAGTCGATGGCGGCGGCCTGCTCACCCCAGAAGCCCTCGGGGTCGTCGACGCTACGGCGGTACGTCTGCTGGTAGGTCCCCATATGCACATCTAGCCACGCCGAGGCGCCGAGGGCCAGCCGCTCGGCGATAAATCGCTTGCGGCCGTCGCTGCTGCAGCCCATCCTCGCTGTGCGGGTGCCCCTGCCCGCCTGCGGAGAGGAGGCGTCGAGATGTCCACCACGGTCCGTGGGCCTGTTCGCATGCCCTACCCCGCGACGCACACCTGACTGAGCCTTTGACGCGGTCACCGGGGTGGCGTCACCTCACCTCGGAGCCCGACAGCCATGACTCCCGCATCCCCCGACCCGTACAGCTTCGCGTTCAACCCCGTTGACGAGGACCTGCGCGACGACCAGCGCTGGTCCACCTGGAACATCGTCGAGCGCGGCGCCCGCGGCCCGCATCCCCGCCCGGACTGGGTGGTGACCGACGACTCCGCCGTCGACACCGAGCTCGGCGTGCTCAAGACCGGCAAGGAGGCCGACATCTTCCTGCTCGACCGCACCTCGTCGACCGACGCGACCCGGACCAGCGTGCTGGCGGCCAAGCGCTATCGCAGCGCCGAGCACCGGTCCTTTCACCGCAGCACCGCCTACACCGACGGCCGTCGTGTCCGTGACACCCGCCAGATGCGCGCGATGGCCAGATCGACCGCCCACGGGCGCGCCGTTGCAGCCGGCCAGTGGGCCGCCGCGGAGTGGCAGGCGCTGTGCTCGCTGTGGTCGGCCGGGGTGCCGGTGCCGTACCCGGTGCAGGTTGACGGGACCGAGATCTTGATGGAGTACGTCTCGGTCGACGGCGCTGCGGCGCCGCGACTGGTGCAGATGCGGCCAGAGCCCGCCCTGCGCGATGCCTGGTTCGAGCAGCTCCGCGAGGCGATGGGGCTGCTCGCCAGGCGGCAGATCGCGCACGGCGACCTGTCCGCGTACAACATCCTGGCCGCCGGCGAGCGGCTGATCATCATCGACTGGCCGCAGGTGATCGACATCGTCGGCAACCCCCGCGGCACGGACCTGCTGCTGCGGGACTGCACCAACGTGTGCGCCTGGTTCAGGGCCCGGGGCGCCGATGTGGATGACGACGGGCTGTTCGCCGAGCTGGTGGCCCAGGCCTGGTGAGGCGTGCCGCCCAGACGTCGGTCACACCGTGGACGGGTCGGGCGTGGCAGCCAGCTGGCCGCAGGCGCCGTCGATCTCCTGCCCGCGGGTGTCGCGGACGGTGGTCGGCACCCCCTTGGCCTGCAGGCGCCGGACGAACTCCGCCTCGTCTGCGGGGTCCGAGGCGGTCCACCGCGACCCGGGTGTGGGGTTGAGCGGGATCAGGTTGACGTGCACCCACCCCCAGTCGCCGTACGCGCGCAGCAGGTCGCCGAGCAGGTCGGCCCGCCAGGCCTGGTCGTTGATGCCCCGCATCATGGCGTACTCGATGGACACCCGGCGCCGGGTGCGGGCGGCGTACTGCCAGGCGGCGTCCACGGCCTCGGCCACCTTCCAGCGGGTGTTGACCGGGACCAGCTCGTCACGCAGCTCGTCGTCGGGCGCGTGCAGCGACAGCGCCAGGGTCACCGGGATGCCCTCGTCGGCCAGCTGGTGCATACGCGGGACCAGGCCGACCGTGGACACCGTCACCCCGCGAGCGGACATCCCGAGCCCGTCGGGTGCCGGCTCGGTCAGCCGGCGGACGGCGGACATGACCGCCCGGTAGTTGGCCAGCGGCTCCCCCATGCCCATGAACACCACGTTGGAGACCCGACCCGGGCCGCCCGGCACCTCGTCGCGGGCCAGCGCCCGGGCGCCGGCAAGGACCTGCTCGACGATCTCGGCGGCGGACATGTTGCGTTGCAGCCCGCCCTGGCCGGTCGCGCAGAACGGGCAGGCCATGCCGCACCCGGCCTGCGACGACACGCACATGGTGACGCGGCCGGGGTAGCGCATCAACACCGACTCGACCAGCGCCCCGTCGTGCAGCCGCCACAGCGTCTTGCGGGTGGCGCCGTGGTCTGCCTGCATGGTGCGCAGCGGCGTCATCAGCGTCGGCAGCAGGGCATCGACCAGGCGGTCACGCGTCGCGGCCGACAGGTCGGTCATCAGCGCCCGGTCGACCACCAGGCGACCGAAGTAGTGCGTGGACAGCTGGCGGGCGCGAAAGGCTGGCTCCCCCAGTGCGACCACGGCCGCCTGCCGCTCAGGCGGCGAGAGGTCGGCCAGGTGGCGAGGAGGCTTCCTGCGGGCCCGCGGCTCGTCGAAGACCAGCGGCAGGGGCAGAGACATAGCGTCGTTAATTCTCGCACGGCTGCCGGCGTCGAGTGGCGCAAGATGTTCTATCTCACGTAACTACTCAGGTGCTGGGTGGCTGGTCACGTGGTCGCGGGGAGCCAGGGGTCGCCGTCCAGTAGGTCGGTGATGGCGTTCAGGAGTTCGGCGCCGTTCTTGCGGACGGTGGAGACGTAGCTGCGTAGGGCGCAGAAG